>JALYVF010000092.1 GCA_030853385.1 Actinomycetota bacterium
CCTGGCCAGCTGGCGACCAACAGGCGGGCCAGGTTGGTCGAACATGCCGTCGCCTCCCGGATGGTCACCCCGGAGGACCTGAAGTTGCTGGACATGCAGCTCTGAATTCACCGTTGCCCGCACTTCATACGTTCAGCGCGGCGCTGCCGAGTAGCTGTGACCTTGGCCGATCGGCCAACACCTGCTGCATGGGTGTGGGATTCTGGTAGTTCTGGAAACCTGGACCGACGCTGCTGCGTCCCAGGTCGAGACCGAAGGGTCGGCGTTCGAGAGGCCCCCGTCAGTGTCGAGCCGCGTCATGCGACGTCAGGAGAATCTGTGCAGTCTCGAGTGGCCCGCCGGGTGCTGGTGGTCACCGTCACCGTCGTGATGGGGCTGATCGTCGGCACCATCAGCGTCTTCGCGGCCCGCTCTCCCGGCTACACCAGCACCTCGGTCGACACCCAGCGGCGGGCAGCCTGGGTCACCAGCGCCAGGGATTCGATGGTCGGGCTGCTGAACCAGCAGACCGCCGAAGTGCAGTCTCCCGTTTATCTGGAGAACCCGAACGTCGACCTGCTGCAGCAGAACAACACGGTAGTGATCGTCGACAGCAAACAGCACAATCTGCGCTCGATCAACACCGCCACCGCCGTCGCCTCCGGCAAGCTGGTGCTGCCGGCGAAGACGTCCGTCGCGCTGTCCGAGAGCACCGTCGCCGTTGCCGACGAGAAGACGGGCAACCTGTGGACCGTGCCCACCGTCGGCCTCGGTAGCGGCGACCTGACCACCGTCACACCGAACGCGCGGACGGCGCCAGGTGCCGTCGTTGCGATGTCGGGTGAGGTGGTGTTCGCGGCCGCGCCCGGCAACGCCACCCTGACCTCGCTGCCGGCCGGTGGCGACGGACCCACCCAGACCCAGACCGCGACCCTTCCGGGCGGGAAGCTGTCGGCGGCCAGCGCTGCGGTGCCCGATCCCGTACAGCTGGCGACCGTCGGCAGCATTCCCGTTGTCCTCGACACCATCGCCAACCGGCTGGTCTGGGGCGACAAGTCCATCACCCTGCCGGCCGGCAGCAAGGGAGCCATGTTGCAGCAGTCGGGCGCGGCCAGCGACGTGGTACTGGTAGCCACTGATTCGGCGCTGCTCGAAATCACCCTGTCGAGCGCCGCGATCGCCAGCCAACCGATCAAGAACTCGGGGCCGGCCGCCCAGCCGGTCTGGGTCGACGGCTGCGCCAGCGGAGCCTGGGACGGCTCGACGCCCACCTACCTGTCGTGGTGCGGAACAACCATCATCAACAGGGGCATCCCGAAGGCCAGCGGCGCTGGCCAGTTGGTCTTCAGGGTGAACGGCGCGACGGTGGTGCTCAACGACATCGCCTCCGGCGACGTCTGGGTGCTGAACAGCAACCTGACGTGGATCAACAACTGGGCCGAGATCCGCGCCCAGGACGACAACACCGCCAACGCCGCCTCCGGCGACCAGGGCGCCGCCAACAAGCTCACCTCCGCCCGCTCGGACTGCACCAGTGGGATTGCCCCGCCCACCCCCAAGGACGATGCCTACGGGGTGCGGCCGGGCAAGCCACGGGTACTGGACGTGCTGGACAACGACGACTCATCCAGCTGCGCCATCTCGGTGATCAGCAAGGTGTCCGCACCGCAGGGCAGCGGCGTCACCGCAGGGGTGGTGAACGACGGCAAGGCGATCCAGCTGCTGTTGCCGCCCACTGACACCGCCCCCGTCACCCTCACCTACACGGTGGACGACGGTGCCGGGCATACGGCCACCGCCGACGTCAAGGTCACCCCTGTCACCGACCCGAAGCCGCTCAAGCCCGTCAAGCTGCGTGACTCGTCGACGGTCGTCATCGTCGGCGGCACCGTCACCAGCGACGTGCTCACCGACTGGTCCTCGCCCAGCGGGGACGATCTGTTCCTCACCGGCGCCTCCAGCAACAATCCGGACGACCGAATCTCCTACAGTCCCAACGGCAACATCACCGTCGTCGATGCCGGCACGGCCGGATCGGCGAAGAAGACCATCTCGTACACCATCTCCGACGGGGTCAACGCGGTGCCGGGGAAGATGACGGTCGAGGTGCTCGCCGACGCCTCCGCCACCCCCGTCGCATCGCCAGTCTTGGCCACGGGTGTGGTCGGGCAACCCATCTCGATCAGGCCGCTCGACTCGGTGTTCTGGCCGGGCACCGACGATCTGACGCTGTCCAAGGTGGCCGCGCAGAAGTCGACGCCGGCCGGATTGGTGGTGCAGCCGCATCTGCAGGCGGGAACCGTGACGGTAACCGGTTCGCAGCCAGGCAGCTACTACCTCGACTATCAGGCGGCCGCCGGCGACAAGGTCGCCAAGGGCGTCATCAGGGTGGTGGTGACCGCACCGTCCGCACAGACGGCCCCGCCGGTGACGATGACCAAGGTCGCCTACCTACCGACCGGCGGTGAGACGCTCGTCGATCTGACCAGGGACGACACCCTCGCAACCGGCGGAATTATTGCGGTACAACAGATCTCGGCACCCGAGGGCTCCGGCCTTGTAGTGCAGCTCATCGACATGCAGCTGGCCAAGATCTCGGCACGGCGGGCGCTGCCGACCGGCGGACTGTGGGTGCCGTACACGGTGTCGGCCGGCGGCCAGTCGGCCACCGGCTGGCTGCACGTGATCGAGGTGGTGCCGCCTGGCCAGCCGCTGTCGCCGACAGCATCGGCCATCTCGGTCTCGGTGCGGGCCGGCGACGCCGTCACCATGCCGATCGCCCAGCACGCCGTCGACCCCGGTGGCGAGGCACTGCGCCCGGCGCCCATCCAGCCGGGTGCCATCGGCGCCGGCCAAGGATTGCTGTTCACCACTGCGGATTCGATCAGGTACATCGCGCCGAACACCGGTCCGACTGCCGCCGGCACCACCCTGCGCACTCAGTACACGGTGCTGAACACCGCAGGTAAGAGCGCGTCGGCGAAGCTGTCCATCACGGTGGTGCCGCGCGGCCCGAACACCGCTCCGCAGACCCCGACCCAGGCGACGGCCAGGGTGTTCGTCGGTGGCACCGTCGACATCCCGCTGTCGCTGGACGGGATCGACCCGGACGGCGACTGGGCCATCGCCTCCGACATCGATCAAGCGCCGAACCTGGGGCTGGCCAGCATCTCCGGCACCTCGGCGATCCGCTACACGGCGTTCGGCAAGGCAGGATCCGATCAGCTCAGCTACACCGTCGCGGACCCCTACGGCGGCACCGCCACCGGAACGGTCAAGGTGCTGGTGGTTCCACTGCCCAAGATTGCCGATCCGCCGGTGCTGCCCGACCTGCAGGCGACCGTCGCCCCCGGCAAGTCCATCGCCGTCGACGCCCTCGCCCAGGCCACCGACCCCGACGGGCTGGCCATCACCTACACCGCGAAGCCGCTGCAACTGGCCAGCGACAGCACAGGCATCGACGCCTCCGTGCAGAACAACATCATCGTGATCAAGGCCGGTGCCAAGGAAGGCAGCTACCCGATCCAGGTGACGGTGCAGAACTCGTTGCAGCGCACCGCAACCGCCGCCCTGACGGTGAAGGTCAGCAAGAACGCTCCGAAGATCCCGCCAACGGCGCAGGACGTGCTGGTGACCGACGCGATGATCAACGCCGGCAAAACCGCTGCGGTGGTGGATGTTTCGCCGTATATCGCGAATCCGGGTGGACTGCCGGCCGACCTGAAAGCGGTGGTACCAGCGGTGTCCGCCGGAAGGATCACCCTGACCGGTGTGCGCTCGGTCAGCATCCCCGTCGCCGATCAACGCCAGGTGCTCGCCTACCAGGTGACGAACGCAGACAGCTTGTCGGCCACCGCTTTCCTGGTCGTCCCGTCCCGCAGCGAGCTGAACCTGCCTCCGCTGCCCAAGACCGGCACCCAGGTGACCCCGCAGGACACCGCCAAGGACCCGAAGGCGAAGACTCCGGCGAAGAAGCCCGAAGTGTTCAAGCCGACGGTGCTCAAGGCATTGGTGGTCGACGCCGGTACCACTGCGGAAGTGAAGATCGGCGACTACGTCGGCGGCGCCAAGGTTGGCCGGCCGGTGACGCTACCGGCGTCCGGCGCCGACAAGGCCACCACCGGAACTCTTGCCCGCAAGAGTGCCTCGACGCTCGAGTGGACAGTGCCGGCCGACGCCGGTGGCGGGGCAGCGCTGAATGTCACTGTCAGCGACGGCGTTGCCAAGCCGGCGGTCGTCGCCGTTCCTGCAACCATCAGGCCGAAAAAGCCTGCGGCGCCGCAATTCCAGGGTCAACAGCTGCAGGTGGAGGCCGGCCAGCAATCCGGCGCGGTGCCGCTGATGTCGCTGGTGACCTACGACAAGGACAAGCTGGCCAACCTGAAGTTCAGCGGCCCGAGTGGTGGGGGATCCGGCATCACCGCCAGCCTGGCGGGCGGCCAACTGGTGGTCGGCGCTCAGCTGTCGACACCCAAGGGCACCGCCACCTCGTTCACCGTCACCGTCACCGACAATCTGAAGCAGTCGGCGACGGCGACCTTCCCGGTCACCGTTGTCGGCTCGACGAAACCGCTGGCCGCGCTCGACCCCAAGTCGGTCGACACCAACGCCGGGGTTGCAGTGCAGTCCGACGTGCTGGCCGGCGCATCAAATCCGTTCGGCCCGAACCAGCCGCTGACGGTGGCCTCGGTGCAGCACGGCACCGGCTACTCGGCGACGTTCAGCTCCAGTGGCACCATCACCGTCACCCCGGGCGCCGGCACCCACGGCACCATCAACGTCGCGTTCGTCGTCGCCGATGCGTCCGGCGACCCCGACCGCAGGGTGACGGGCACCGTCACCGTCACCGTCAAGGACAAGCCCGATGCCCCCGGTGTGCCGCGGATGCTGCAGAGCGGGGACAAGACCGCGACGATCCAGTGGACCATTCCGGCCGACAACGGCTCGCCGATCGACCATTACACGGTGCAGGCCAACGGCTTCAGCCAGCAATGCAGCACGTCTCCGTGTGCGCTGCACGGGCTCACCAACAACGTGCAGTACCACTTCACGGTGACCGCCCACAATCAGGTCGGCGACTCGACATCGTCGGCCCCGTCGGCGACCGTCCGCCCCGATACGTCTCCGGGGGCACCGGCCGCGCCGACTCTGAAGTTCGGCGACCGGCAGCTCGCCGCCAGCTGGAACAAGCCGGCCAACACCGGCTCACCCATCACCGGCTATCTGTTGCAGATCTCGCCGGCACCGGCATCCGGACCATCGGCGGTGCAGACGGCTGCTCTGGGCCATACCTTCACCGGGCTGGAGAACGGCACCCAGTACACCGTCAAGGTGCAGGCCGTCAACGCGGCGGCCAATCCCGGCGACTGGTCGCCGGCCAGTTCCGAGGTGCCGGCGGCCAAGCCGAGCGCCCCGGCATCGGTGTCGGTGAGCTCGGCCGCCGAGTCCGGCAGCAACAATCGCATCGACGTCAGCTGGCCTGCGTCGAACGGTAACGGTGACGCGCCCACATTCACCGTGAAGTGGACCGCCAACACCGGTGGTAGCGGTTCCATCGCCGTGCCTGCCGGGAGGTTGAACGCGACGATCGCCTCGGTGAAGCTCGGCGCAAAATACACCATCAGCGTGATGGCCACCAACAAGGCCGGCACGTCGGCGCCGACCGGAGCCGCACCGATCAGCCCGTACACCGCGCCTGGTCGGGTGACGAACCTGTCGTCCACCGCGACCGGCACCGACAACCAGGTGGCGCTGCACTGGGATGTCCCTGCCGACAACGGCAGGCCGATCCAGACCTACTTCTACACCGACGGGGTACATGGCTGGAAGGACACTGGCAGCACCGGCACCACCTTCGACCCGCCGGCGCTCACCGACGGCACCAAATACTCCTTCCAGGTGCACGCTTGCAGCCTCGGTGACAACAAGAGCGTCAATTGCGGCCAGGACTCCGCTGCCGCGCCGCAGTCGCCGTACGGCAAACCCACTGCACCGCAAAGCGTTTCGGTGGATGCCGACCAAGCACCGGCGCAACTGGTGGTCTCCTGGCAGCCGCCGGCCAACCCGAACGGCCGTGCCATCGCCGGCTACCGATACTCGATCGACGGCGGCGCCATGACCGACAACGGCCCCGCAACGTCGGTAACGCTGACCGGGCTGACCAACGGCACCCAATACACGATTGCGGTGGTCGCCTACACCACCGAGAAGGCCAGTGGCGTCAGCGATCCGGCCAGCGGTACCGGCACCCCGTACGACACTCCTGCCGCGCCGACAGCCCTGGGGGTCAACCCGGACGGCGCCAACAACGAGGTGACCTTCAGCTGGACTGATGGTGCGGCCAACGGCCGGCCACTCACCGGCTATCAGTATTCGACCGACAACGGCGGCAGCTGGGCAGCGGTCGGCAAGGGCGGAAAGACCACCACCCAATCCAGCGGTGCGACGTTGGCCAACGGCACCACCTACAGCTTCGTCGTGCAGGAGCTCACGGGCGCACCGCGGCGCAATGCTTCGGTCGCGTCGAATTCGAATACCGCGCAGCCGTACGGGCCGATCGGGTCGCCAACCATCAAAGCGAGTCGATCGGGAAACACGGCGATGTTCACCTGGAGTTTCCCATCCGGCAACGGAAGGCCCGTGTCGGCCCAAACGGTCACCATCAATGGCACCGCAGTGAATGCGGGCGCGGGCAGCTGGAGCAAGGACGTCGGATACTCGAAAACGGAAAAGGGCGTCGTTCAGTTCTGCGTGAGTGGCCCCACCCAATGCACGGCGGCCTCGGACTCGGTCACCACACCCAAGCCGCCACCGCCGCCACCACCACCAGCTAATCCCGTCGGCACCGTCGGACGCCTTGGGGCGCCGACGTTCAAGAGCACGAAAGATCTGAGCGGCGATGGTAGCCCGAACCTGCCAGCCGGTACGCGAGTCGGTATCAAGTGCTGGGAGAACGTCTCGCTCATCCCCTCTGACTTGGGCAACGGATGGTTCACGCTTGCTGATGGTGTTGCCGCCGGCCGGGTCACCGCGGTGAACAACTTCAACAACTGGCCGGCCCTGCGCAACCAGGTTCCGCTGTGCTGACCTGGAGGATCCCATCATGACCATGACCCCCGACCACGCCCAGTGGTTCTCGCAAACGTTCTCGTCGCTGGTCGGCAACATCGGCCAGGCGGTGCTCGGCAAACCGCGGACCATTTCGATGGCCGTCACCTGCCTGCTCAGTGAGGGACATCTGCTGCTCGAAGATTTCCCCGGCACCGGCAAAACCTCGCTGGCCAAAGCACTGTCGGCGACCGTGCAGGGCAGCAGCTCGCGGATCCAGTTCACCCCGGACCTGCTGCCCAGCGACGTCACCGGCGTCACCATCTGGGACCAGAAGACCAGCGAGTTCGAGTTCCATCGCGGCCCGATCTTCGCCTCCATCGTGTTGGCCGACGAGATCAACAGGGCATCGCCGAAGACCCAGTCGGCGCTGCTGGAGGTGATGGAGGAATCCAAGGTCACCGTCGACGGCGTCAGCCACAGCGTCGGTAATCCGTTCATGGTGATCGCCACCCAGAACCCGATCGAGCAGGCCGGCACCTACCGGCTGCCGGAGGCCCAGCTCGACCGTTTCCTGATGAAGACCTCACTGGGCTACCCGGACCATGCGGCCACCGTGGAGATCCTGGCCGCCGCCACCACCAAGTCACACGTGCGCACGGTGTCGCCGAAGATCACCCCGGCCGCCGTGGTGGACATGGCCGAGCTGGCGGCCACGGTGCACACCGACCCGGCGGTGCTGGACTACGTGGCGCGGATCGCCGAGGCAACAAGGACCACTCCTGAGACGACGGTCGGAGTTTCGGTTCGCGGCTGCCTGTCGCTGGTGCGCGCGTCGCGGACCTGGGCGGCGGCGCACGGCCGGCACTACGTGGTGCCGGACGACGTCAAGGAACTGGCCGAGCCGGTGCTCGCACACCGCATCCTGCTGGACGCCGAGGCAGAGTTCTCCGGCGCCACGGTGGCCTCGGTGCTCACCCGCATCCTGGGCGAGGTAGCGCCACCAGAGCGGCGGCGATGAGCTTTCCTCCGCAGCGAGCCGCGATGATCACGGACCAGACCACCGGATCCGCGCAATCGGGCCCGGTGAGCGGTGTGCCCACCGCCAGCCGTTCCCCATGGGCACCAGCCGTCGGGCCGGTCCAGGGCCGAGCAGCGGCGAACGGCTCGGCCGACGCGGACTGGGAGCAGCATCAGCTCACCGAGAACGGCATCGGCGACTCGATCGGCTTATCCACCGGAGCCGGCGCATCGGCGAACTGGTCGGTGCGCTGGCAGGAATCGACGGCGCCGATCCGTAGGATCGTCAGCCCAATCACCGGACTCGGATTCGCCGCCATCGTCGCACTCACCGTCTGCGTGCCGATTGCGCTGGTCACCGACTGGCAGGAGTTCATGGTTGCCGCCGCCTCAGTGGCGGCGCTGCTGGTGATCGCGCTGCTGTTCCTGATCGGCAGATCCGCCTACTCGGTCGACGTCACCATGCACTCCGCGCGGGTGGTGGCCGGGCAGCGGGCGACCGGGGCCTTGACGATCCGCAACACCGGCGGCCGCCGGCTGCTGCCGTCCCGGATGGAGCTGCCGGTCGGCGGAACCGTCGCCACTTTCCGGGTACCGAGCCTGGCGGCGAGGGCCGAACACGAGGAGCTGTTCGTCATCCCGACGGCGCGGCGCGCCGTCATCCAGGTGGGGCCGGCCACCTCGGTGCGCGGCGACCCGCTCGGTCTGCTGCGCCGACAGGTGCGCTGGACCGGCGCCGACGATCTGTTCGTGCACCCGCGCACCATCGCTCTCGAGGGCGCGGCGACCGGTGCGGTGAAGGACCTTGAGGGTCAACCGACCCGCGACCTGTCGAGCAACGACGTGTCGTTCCACGCCTTGCGCCAGTACGTCGCCGGCGACGATCGCCGCTACGTGCACTGGCGCAGCTCGGCCAAGACCGGCGTGCTGATGGTGCGTCAGTTCGAAGAGACCAGGCGCACCCACCTGGCGGTGGGACTGTCCATCGATCCCGATGAGTTCGCCAGCGTCGCCGACTTCGAACTCGCGCTGAGTGCCGCTGCTTCCCTTGGTGCGCAGGCAATCCTGGAGGAGCGGCCGGTGACGGTGTGCGCCGGTCCTACGATGCTGCGCGGCGAATCTGGCCGCCGGCTGCTCGATGCCTTCGCTGCCTTGGAGTCGACACCGGGTGCCGGGATTCTGGTCGCCGGACGACGGACGGCGGCGGCGGTGCCGAACGCCTCCGTCGCCGTGTTGATAACTGGCGCCGGGCCGGACGCGGTGACGATTCGCCGTGCCAGCACTGCCTTTTCGGTGGGTGTCAGGGTGGTGGCCGTCCGGGTGGTGGCCGGCGCGAAGCTGAAGCTGAGCGCCATCGGCCGGGTCGATGTGGCCACCGTAGGTTCGCTGGAAGACCTGCCGAGGGCGCTGCGAAGGATGCGGGCGGCATGAGGGCCACGGATTTCAGGGGCACAGCATGAGGGGCAACCTGCCGCTGGGACGGATGCTGGTGGACATGGCCGCGATCGCGGTGCTGGTCGCCGGCGCCGGGCTGGCCCTCGGGCCGGCCTACGGCGGAACGACATTCGCCTTCGCCCTTGGCATCGGCGCGCTGGTCGGTGCGCTGGCCGCGGGGCTGCCGGCGCTGCTGCGTTGGCCGCTGTGGACAACGCTGCCCGTTGCCCTGGTCGGGTATTTGGTCTTTGGCGGTGGCGCCGCCGTTCCGAACAGTTCGGCGGCCGGCATCCTGCCCACCCTGGAGTCCAGCCGGCTGCTGACGGTCGGCGTCATCACCTCCTGGAAACAGCTGCTGACGGTCGCCACTCCGGTCGGCAGTAGCGGCACATTGTTGTTGCCGGCGTACCTGTCTGCCCTGGTGCTGGCCGCCGCCGGGGTACTGGTTGCGCTGCGCACCCGCCGCCCGCTGCTGGCGCTGGCCGCTCCCGCGGTGATGGCCGTCGGCGCCGCCCTGCTCGGCACGGTGGACCAGGCCTTCCACCCGGCGATCACCGGAACAGCGGTCGCTCTTGCCGCCCTGCTGTGGGCCGGCTGGCGGCGTCATGCTGCCGGGCTGGCCGGGCTGGATGTTCGCCGGCCGATAGCACTCGCCCTGTTGCTGGTGCCGGCGATCGCCGCTGGCATACTGCTGGGCCCGAACCTGCTGCCGGCTTCCGCGACCAGGGTGGCGGCCAGGGAAGTCGTGACCCCGCCGTTCGATGCGTCGAGCCTGCCGAGCCCGCTGAACGGCTATCGCAGCTACGTGAAGAAGGACAAGGACAAGAACCTGTTCACCGTCTCGGACGTGCCGGCCGGCGGCGTTCCGATCCGAGTGGTGACGCTGGACAGGTACAACGGGCTGTTCTATTCCACCGACAACACCGGCGCCGACCCGAGCGGTTACTTCAAACGGGTGGGCGACCAGGTGGCAGGAGTACCGGCCGGCCCGCGCGCCGACATGACGGTGACCGTCGACCCCGGCTACAGCGATCTGTGGGTGCCGGACGTCGGCTACCTGGCCAGCCTGTCGTTCACCGGCACCAGGTCGAACACACTGCAGAACGCCTTCAGGTACAACACCGCCACCGGGGCGGCGCTGGTCGCCGATCCGCTGCAAGCCGGTGACCAGTATCGGATGACGGTCGCGCTGCCCGACCAACCGCCGGCCGCTCAGCTCACCGGCGCCCAGTTACTGGTCCCGGCGATCGGCCAGATCGACTGGGACCAGGTGCCCCCAGACGTCAAGTCCAAGGCACAGGACTGGGCCGGCGACATCCCCGCGTCCAACCCGATCGGCGTCATCACCGCCATCCAGAAAGGCTTGCAGGACAACGGCTGGGTGCGGGACGGCGGCGAGGGGGTCGACGGCGGGCACGACGCCGGCCGCATTCACCGGCTGCTCAGCGCAAAGTACATGTACGGCGATGCCGAGCAGTTCTCGGTGGCGATGGCATTGATGTTGCGCTCCAAGGACATTCCGGCGCGGGTGGTGATGGGGTTCTGGCCGAAGAAGGGCGGAACCGTGACGCTGACCGGGTCGCAGATGACGGCCTGGGTTGAGGTGCCGTTCGCCGGCTTCGGCTGGGTGGCCTTCAATCCCAACCCGGACGAGACCAAGGCCCCGCCGCAGAAGAAACCGTCGGACAATCCAACGGCGACCCAGCCGCATCAGGCGGAGGATCCGCCGCCGCCGGTCCCGCCGAAGGAAGCGAGCCAACAGGCGCCGAAACAGCCGGACACCCCGGACAACAAGTCCGACCAGAAAAAGAACGAGGACAAGAAGGCGACGACGCCGCCGTCGGCCGGCTGGTCCGTTCCGTGGGCACTGATCATCGCTCTGGTGGTCGCCGTGCTGGTGCTGCTGCTCCCGATCGCGGGAATCGCGGTGTTGAAGCGGCGACGCCGGAACCGGCTGGCCGGCGGCGCACCCGACCAGCGGATCGCCGGAGCCTGGTCGCATCTGCTCGATACTGCCGCGGATTTCGGCAAACGACCGACCGGCGGTGCGACCAGGGCGGAGGCGGCCAACCAGCTGGCGTCGTCATTCGCCAGGGACTCGGTGACGATGGCGCAGCCGGGGCGGCCAGCTGCACCGCTGAAGTCCGTCGGCGGCACCGGCGTGGTGCTGCTGGCCAGGTTGGCCGACAGCACGGTGTTCGCGCCCGATCCCGTTGATGCGGTGGAGGCCGACCGGTTCTGGGCGGCGATGGAGGTCGAACTCGCCTGCATGAAGGGCAGCCAGTCGACCTGGCGACGGCTGCGGGCCAGGCTCTCCCTCGCCTCGCTGCGCCGGCGATGAGTGTTCGACGATGAGTGTTCGGAAAGGCTGATGAGCCAGCGATACTGCCCGCGCTGCGGAGCGCGGGTGCCGACGACGGCGGAGCAGTGTCCGTCCTGTGGCGGCCGCACCGCGCGCCGGTCGGCGGCATTGGATGCCACCGACCCGGCTCCGGTGGGCGGCAGGGTGCTGGCGGCGGTGGTCGACGCCATCCCCGTCCTGCTGCTGGCTGCCGGGCTGGTGGTGGCGCTGGCGTCCGACGGCGCCGGCTGGATGTGGCAGACCCTGCTGGGTGTGGTGGTCGCCTGGTGTCTGCTGCTGTGGTGGTGGGCATCGGCCACCGGGCAGGGGCCGGGCAAGTCACTGCTGCACCTGCGGGTGGTCAACGAACGGACGGGCGGTCGGGTCGATGCTGGGCGGTCGCTGCTGCGGTTGACGGCCCGATCGGTGATGACGCTGGGAACCCTTGGTGCTGCGGCATTCTCCTACCGGTGGGACCCGGCTGGCCGGGAGCAGACCTGGTGGGACAGGGCCGCCGGAACCAGGGTGATACCGGAGTCGGCGGCCGCCGGCACGGTTGCCTGGTTCGACCCCGACGCTGCCTGGGGGCCGGCGTTGCCGCCGTCCGGGCAGCTGCCAGCGTCGGCGCCGCCGTCGGGCCGGATGCCACCGCCGCGATTGCCGCAGCATCCGTATGGACAGCACCAGCAGCCGACTGCCGGCGGGTCCTGGCCCGCCGTGCCGACAGCGCCGACGGCCCCGACGGCCCCGACAGCTCCGGCTGCGCTGACTGTGCCAGCTGCTGCCGGGCAGCCGGCCGCGAGTGGAATCGACGCTCCGACCAGAATTGTTCTCCGCACCCAGATTTCGGCCGCCCAGCCGGCCGACGATCAGCCGCCGGCGAACAACGACGTCACCAGCATCGTCGACGTGGCGGCGCTCGGCATCGAGCCGCTGGACGACACCATCGCCAAGGTCACCGAACGCGCCGTAGTTCCGTCCGGCGCCACCCTGGAGTGGGACTCGGGAGTGCGGGTGGTCGCCGACGGCGTGGTGCTGATCGGCCGGGACCCGATACCGGAGTCCGGCGAGAAGGTGGGCAGACGGCTAGCGGTCGGGTCCGAGTCGATCGGGGTGTCCAAGACCCACCTGACGCTGACCATCTCTACCGACGGCATCACCGTCACCGACCGGCATTCGACCAACGGGGTGACGATCGTTCGAGCGGACGGCAGCACCGAGAAGTGCGAGCCGGGGCACGCCACTGCTGTTCAGCAGGGCGACACAATCAGGTTCGGCGGGCGCTCGATCCTGATCGCCGTCGGTGGCTGACGGCAATCAATTGGCAGCGCTGGTACAGCGAGGCTTCGATGCGCTATTTGGGATCTATCGAGGTTCGGTCACGGGACGTCGACTCGCCGGTCGGCCGGTCGCTGGGTGCATCATGGGTCCCGGTATCGGTGCGACCTGGCTCCTTGCCGTCGTCCTCGATGATGTCCTCACCGCGACGACCCATGCTCTCGCCGACGTCGTCGGGAGCTTGGGCGTCGGCAAGGTCGACATCATCCTTGGCCGCAGGTTCGTTCGGCTCCCGCAGCGGGGCTTCGCTGCCCATCGCTCTCGGCGTTCCTTCGGCCACCTCCGCGTTACCAGAGCTTCTGTCGTCATACGGCGGGACCGCGCTGTCGCCGGTGTCAATCTTTCCGCCCGGGCCAGGATTGTTGCCCTGGTGGTAGTCGTTGCCGATGCGATCGTCGGTTGGTGGGTCTGTCGACGTCATGGTCGGACCTCCAGTTGACATTCCGTGTCGCCAATCTTCGTTGACTGGTTATCCGAATCTACGCCGATTGGCTCACACTGCACAGAGCCTGATGCAGTATCGGATCATTCGGTAAAGGCAGCTGGCGGTCGGATGCTGACCGCACGGTTGGTGATCGCCAGTTGCCGAGCCGTGAACCGACGAAGCGCTGCCAGCTGTGTCGGGGCCAATCGATCGCACACCCAGTCCCAATGCAGGGCAATCCAATCGCCCGGCTGGACCGCAGTTGTCAATGATCGGCCATCAACGGACAGCCGGGCGCATTCGGACCTCGGTGCAGCGAGCCCGATCAACGATCCATCCCAGGTCAAGGGCCGGCTCTGCAGCCGAACCTCTGCGCCGTCGACGGCGTCGACCCGACCCCAGCGAATACGACAGCGATCCAGTACCTCCAGGGCTTGCTGGGCGCCGGTCCGGCGCAGGATGCCGACCCACGGATAGACGGCGAAGACATGAAAACTGTGGTGAGCGACGGGTCGTGGCGACGCTTCCAACGCCTCAAGGTCTGTTCCGCGCTCGCCGCCGAACGCGGTTCTGACGACGCTGGCGAAGGCTTCGTCGCCGCCGGATTCGAGCAGCTCGTTGCCTACCCAGTAGGCTTCCACCACCCGCTCCTCCATGGCGGAGTCGGCACCGCAGACGGCGGCCAAGTGCTCCAGGTAGGGCCAGGCCCCGTCAAACGTTCTGGCTCGTTGGCCGATGTCTACCGGTGGACCAGGGGATGCGTCTGGACCCGGATGGCCATCGGCGAATTCCAGCAGCTCGTGGCCGTCCCCAGATCCGCAGTAGCCCAACACATTCGGTGGGTAGGCGTACCTGGCGAACATGGCCTCGCCGGCAGCTGTGTCTTTAGCGCTCGGCGTCGGCGGGTCCTTGGCAATTGCCCGAGGTGGGTGGTGAGCGACTCCGCTCACGGCGGCGACACCTCATCGCGTGGCCGCCCCATCAACTCCAGGCCGGCCAGCGCCCGTTCCGCAGCGGCCTGGTCGACGATCTCGACGGCAAAACCCATGTGAATCATCACCCAGGCACCCGGTTCGACCGCGGTCTCCAGCATCCCGACATTGATCTGCCTGGCCTTGCCGACCACATCCACCAGCGCAACCTGGTCGGCATACCCGTCAACCATCTCGACCACCCGGCCGGGGATTCCCAGACACATGGCTACCGCCCTCTCGTTGGCCGGATGCCGACCGTCATGTTTCCAGCGTGTTGCAGCTGTTGGTCTGTTGCCTGCTCACCGTGGTGTGTTGCCCGCTCGCCGATGGTGCCGATGCCCTCGACACACAGCTTCAGCACAGCGGCGACCGCGGGTTGGACGGCTGCCGCGACGATCGGCGAAAGACCCAGCCGCTCTTCGGTATCTTCCGGTTCACAGCCGATGAGCACCGTCGGCGGCAGTGTGGCGCCCATGGAACCGACGGCCGAGAGCACGGCATGAGGCGCCATGCCGTGCGGATCAGGCGCCTGGCCGGCGATGGCTTCCAGGTCGACTTCGACGATGTGCACGGCGCCAGGGGACCCCCTGGTCGGCAGCAGATCGATCAGCACCAGCAGGTCCCAGCCGTCGAGCAGGTCGTAGGCAAGGTGCATGCCGCGAATGCCGTAGTCGGTGACGACAACGCCAGGAGGCAGCGGCGATCCGGCCAACTGTCGGGCGACCTCGGATCCGAAGCCGTCGTCGCCAAGGAATACATTGCCGATTCCGGCCACCAGTACCCGGCCGAGACCGTCAACAGCCGGCGACGGATCGGCTTGTCCGGGCGGAAGGTGGCCGACCACCCTTACATTTTCCTGATCTTCAGATACCGTGCGATGTCCTCGCGGGAGGATAGCGCCACCACCACACCACCGACCGCCGCGGCGACAGCAGCGACGGTGGCGAACACACCGATGATCCTCATGATCCGATCTCCTTCATCCTCAGACGGGTGGCTGCCTCGCGGTGGGGGCCGCGGAAGCATTTCTCGGGTCTATTTCCTCTGGCCCGAAATACAGATATCGGCCGTACCACTCGTGCAAGTCGGAGGCCGGATCGTCGACCAGCACGACGGCGATGTGCGTGTTGCCGTCGACGTCGGAAAACACCGACGTGACCTTGGCCTCCTGCCCTGCGAAGAACAGATCCTGGGCGTCCGCGCGACGTTGCGGGCGGAGTCGCACCATACTGCCGTTTCCGACCGTCACCCCGTCGATTACCACGGTGTCGGTACTGGGCGAGACGGAGGCATCGACGCCCGGGTCCCACCACGGAGCCTCCGGCGTGGCGTAGCTGGGGATCGCGCCGTCATCCCACGGCATCGGCGTCTCCCGGGCGTCGGGGCCAGCGGCGGCGGGGCCGGCGGCGGGGTCAGCGGCGGAGTCGGCGGCCTGCGATTCTGCGGTCGGATCCACTCGGTGCGGATCCCGCAGGACTCCGTGCATGAGGGCGAGGGTCTCTTCCGGCATCGTCTCGCATCTGTCGATGATGGCCGCCGCTGCGGGGTCGGTGGCGCGAGCGGCGGCCTTCTCCTCGTCAGTCAACGTCATCACCCTCAGCGTCAGAATCTCGTCGATCTCGGTGGAGTCGAACAGCGCGCCGGCGCTCTCCGGGGCCACCGCTGGATAGTCATACAGGATGATCGGCGATGCCAGCACCACATCGGTGTCGCCGGGGGATCCGGCGAGCACCGGCCAGCAGCGCGACTGACGGCAGCTCTTCGCCGCAATCTCGAGTTCGGCAGGCGGCTCAAGCAGGGAGACAAACGACCCGTCATACGACTGCAGCAGCAGATGCGCTCCCAAGAACGAGACTGCAATAGCCGCGTCCCGGTCGCCCACCGGATCGGGATGGTCGTTGCGCACCGTGCAGCCGAGCCGGAACACACCCGGTGCTGAGATTCCCGGCGATATTCTGGTCCCACTCAGCGCCTCGGCGTGGACCGTCAACGTCCCGCTGAGGGCGCGCCGGCTGCGTACGGTACGCCCGCCGGAAGCAACGCTGACCGGGTCCGCTTCCTGCCCAGCGTCTACCACGAGAGCTTCCGAGTGGCCGGTCATCAGCTCGGACAGCGGGAAGGGACCGAATGTCAGCTCACGCTGGACGGCCTCGTCGAAGGACAACAGTTGTCCCTCCGGACCGGCCAGTTCGGACGTGTCGGTGAACTCGTCGCCGACGCCCTGTTGCATTTGCCGGCGTACCAGCTGCAGGAAACGCAGCTGGATCAATACGGAGGTTTCCGATGTGCCGTTCAGCAGGCATTCGCAATGCATGGACGGATCCTCGGCGATGCCGCTGTCAGTGGCCTGCGGCGGCCCGAGAACGCCGAACTGCCAACGGATCATGTTCTTCGACGAGCTGGCCCGGTAGGGATACAGCAGATAGCCCTCCCACAGCACGGTGTCGGCGACTGTCCGAGCCAGCTCGATACTCATGATGGCGCCATACCTGCCTTGGCCAGTAAGGCAGCGAAGGTTTCCGCCCAATTGGTCAGGCCGAATTCCGACCTGACGTGCAAGAGCATGTCGAGAGTCTCGGTGTCGAGCAGGATCCAACCGGCCCCCGGGAAGAACTCATCCATCGCGTCCCGCCAGACCTTGACCGGCATCCGATAGCTCTGGTCGGTGTCCCACGGCACCTGCTGCACGCGAAAGCCGTTGTCGCCCCGCAGGAATGCCGTCCCCGAGAACATCAGGGAAAGTGGAATCTCGCCGTCCCGGACCGTGTGCAGGTACTTCGCGGCGGCCACTTCCAGGTCGTAGGTCAGTGGGAAAGGCAGTTTGACGACGGTGTCGCCGGTGAAGCCGGGCACCATCGCCGAGGTGTGGCCCCACAGGAACGGGCGAAGGGTGTCCTTCCACCTGATCCGCCCGCCGAACAGGTCCTGCAGACCCTCGGCCTCGGCATCGCTGTAGGCGCGCCGCTGCGGTTCGATGCGTACCTGGCACCGAAGGGCCACCGAGTGGACGGTGTCCTCGCTGGTCTCGGCGATCCCGACCTTCAGCGACAGACTTGGAACGGCCGCATACCGCTCCACCTCGATATCCTGGGCCGTGAACTTGATCATCGTGGCCCCGCCGCGTCAGCCGCTACTTCGACGTCGGGGGCGACGCGACTGCGACGACGGATCTCCTCGAAGTAGTCCTCGATCTGTTGGCGCGCCTGGGCGCCGCCGTCGAAGCCGCGCCACACCTGTCGCAGCCGACCGATCAACTCGTAGCAACTATCGATCGGTACCAGGTAACACTCGTAGTCGCCTTCGCCGTGCGGTGGCGCCCGCAACAGCAGGGCCTCCACATCGGGCTGGAGGACGCTCAGGGCGGGATTCTCGGCAACGACACGTTTCCATGACGTCAACGGCAACGTCGATTCCGTGGCGCCGGCCGGCCCGGGGTAGAAGGCAGAGATGCCATCCAGTGAGCCGTTCTGGAACGCGAAGACCAGGTTTACCGGGATCTCCAGGTCGTCCCACTGTCCAGGGCCGAGCCGAAAATTCGGAAACGTCAGGAACCGGTCAGGGACAGCGCGGTACTTCAGCGCAGCACGTTCCGCGGTGAACAGCAGATAGCACGGCCGACACGCGCAGAGCAGGCTGCGCTGTTCGGTGTTCACGACGTGCTGATGGGCCTCGGTGATCGGTTCACCACACATCTCGCAGCGCGGACCGACCGGAGCCGGTCGGCGACCGCTGCTGATCTTGGCGATGACATCGAGCGGGTTTCCCCGCGGCGTTGCGGACGTCACCGTGACCACGTGGGAGCACCTGAGGAGCAGACTGCGGTCACGTCGGTATCCGGCATCGATGGCAGATCCGGGTGGGGCAGAGCCACCGAATTTTGACCGTTGCGGGTCAGCAGCGGCAGCGGCGACAGGTGTATTCCGTCGACGTCGATGGACGCGCCGGCGCTGCGAACGTCGAAATGGGCGCGACAGGCCGGGCAGGTCAATACCGCGCCGCCGGTGGCGGCGCCGAGCCTGCGCTCCAGCCGCGCGGAGTTCAGGCTGGCGCCGCAGGCTGCGCACTCATCCATGAACGCCAGCAGATCATTACCGTTGCGGCACAAGATGATCGACAACCCGCCGACATCCAGACCCACCACTTCGCCATTGGCCAGCTCGGGCAGCTCCGGAACAGTGTGCCAGACAACGCTTTCGGCTGTGAGCTCAGCAAACTCCGTCAAAGCCGCGTCACCTGCTGCGGCTGAACCCGCGGTCGGACGGTGCGCAACCACGTCCAGCGGGAGCAGCCCACGCCCGGCCGGAACCGCCGACGAGGCAGAAGGAGACTCGACGTCGAAGCCGGTGACCTCGGGCGCCGCCTGCGAAACCGCGTCCTCGACGGCCAGCGACATGGTTGTTGCCGACGAGGAACAGCCGTCGCAGCTCCCGAGCAAACGGAGTTGCACCACGCCTTGGTCGGTGATGCCAAGCAGCTCCACGTTGCCACCGTGGGTCGAAAGGTAGGGCCGCACCGAATCCAGCGCCCGCTCGACCCTGGCGGCCACGTCTTCCGGATGCAGACCGTGCACCAGCAACAGACTTGCCACCAGATCGTCGTCGGCGAACGCCCCGAGAACCTCCGAGGTGAGTGCGCCGTTGTCGTACAGCAGATCCATCATCCGTTCGAGGCCCTTGCCGTAGAGCTCGGAGAGCAACCGCACCAATTCTTCGGTGCGTTCGCGAGCCACAGCACCATTGCTGGAACTGGCCTCCAGCAACGTTTCGATACGGTCGCCGACGGACCGGAGGTCGACTGGATCCTGATCGGGTTCGGCGGCCGGGGCAACCGGGGACTTCTCGGAGTCCACTGACGATCGGTTCGGTGCCGCCACCTGGTCTCCTTTTTGGTCGGTGTCTGGACCGTGGTATCTGGCCCTGGGTGCGATCAGGCAGTGCCAGCGGATTGCGTCGGCGAGTGCACCGTCTCGATCGTCTTTCCCTCACCCAGGTACATGTGCACGCCGCAGGGCAGGCAGGGATCAAAACTCCTGACCGTACGCATGATGTCGATACCTTTGAAGTGGTCTCGGTCGTTCTCTTCGAAGATCGGTTGGCCTTGCACCGCGTCCTCGTAGGGACCTGGGGTGCCGAAGGAGTCCCGCGGGCTGGCATTCCACGGCGTCGGCGGGTACGGATGATAATTGGCGATCTTGCCATCCCTGATCACCATGTGATGGCTCAGTACGCCCCGAACGGCCTCGGTGAAACCGCAGCCAACTCCTTCTTCCGGAACCTCGAACGACTCCCAGGTTTTGGTACGGCCGGCCCGGATCTCCACCAGCGCCTTCTCGGCGAAATGCAGGGCGGCGGCGGCCGCGTAGGCCTGGAAGTAGGTGCGGGCCCGATTCCGCTCGATGGTATTGCTCCACTGCGGGATCTTCCACTCCAACTCGACAGGCCCCTTGAGCGCAGTCTTCGGCAGATTGATCTTCATGCTGTGGCCGGTCGATTGCAGGTAGCCGACGTCGACCAACCCGGCCAGCGCGGTCGACCACAGCCGCGCAAGCGGACCGCCGCCGGTGTCCAGCGCCAGGTAGTCTTTGCCGTCGAACCAGCGGGGCGACATCACCCAGGAGTACTTGTCATCCAAGTCTCGCTTCTGTGGGCGTGGATTGGTGTGCTGATTCCACGGATGCCTTGAGTCAACGGGATTGCCGAGGGGATCGTTGGTGACAAACTTCTCCTGACCCTCCCAGTCGTCGTAGTAGGAGCTGCCGAGCAGGATGCGTATACCCAGGTTAATTTCGACGAGGTCGGTGGTGACGAGCTTGCCATCGACCACGACGCCCGGCGTGACGAACATTGCCCGGCCCCATTTGGTCATGTCTTTGTACTCGAAATTGCAGACGTCGGGATCCTGGAACGAACCCCAGCAGGCGAGTAAGGTGCGGCGGAGCCCCACTTGTTCGTAACCGGGTAGCGCCTGGTAGAAGAAGTCAAAGAGGTCGTCGTGCATCGGCACGACCTTCTTCATGAACTCGACATAGCGCATCAGCCGGGTGATGTAGTCGGTCATCAGCTGGATCGTTGCCACGGTTCCGACACCACCGGGATACAGGGTGGAGGGGTGGACGTGGCGTCCCTCCATCAGACAGAACATCTCTCTGGTCAACCGGCTTACCTGCAGTGCCTCACGGTAGAACTCGCCGGTGAACGGATTCAGCGACCGCATGATGTCGCCGATGGTCTTGTAGCCGTGCTCACCAGCGTGCGGGGACTCGGTGTGGTTGGCCTGCTCCAGCACTCCTGGGTTGGTTTCCGACACCATCCGCTCGCAATAGTCGACCCCGACCAGGTTCTCCTGGAAGATGTTGTGGTCGAACATGTACTCGGCGGCCTCACCGAGATTGACGATCCATTCGGCCAGGTGCGGTGGTTTCACTCCGTAGGCCATGTTCTGGGCGTAGCAGGAGCAGGTTGCATGGTTGTCCCCGCAGATGCCGCAGATCCGGCTGGTGATGAAGTGCGCGTCCCGTGGATCTTTGCCTTTCATGAAGATCGAATAGCCACGAAAGATCGACGAGGTGCTACGGCATTCCGCGACGACCTTCTGCTTAAAATCCACCTTCGTGTAGATGCCCAACGACCCGACGATTCGGGTAATCGGATCCCACGCCATGTCCACCAGATCGGCGGGATCGGACGCGGTGTACTGCGGCTTGGTAGAGGTCATCGTCCTGATTCTCCGAAGTAGTTGGGGAAAGCGTGACAGAAAGTGGATATGGGCATCACCATGTTCGTTTGGCGCCGGTCGTCAACGTTCTCCCGCTATGACGCCACTTGGGTTCTTTGTCCAAGGTCTTGACCGTAACGCTCCGCAGTGTCCGGATTGCCCCGCCATACAGCCCGATTGCGGTGGTGGAAAGCTTGCCCCCAGGTGGCTCGTCCATGAACGGCATGAATTTGTCGGGGAAACCAGGCATGGTGCAGCCGATACAGATACCGCCGACGTTGGGGCAGCCACCGATCCCGTTCATCCAGCCGCGCTTGGGAACGTTGCATTTCACTACCGGACCCCAGCATCCGAGTTTCACGATGCACTTGTGCGAGCCGTACTCGGTCGCGAAATCACCCTGCTCGTAATAGCCCGCCCGGTCACAGCCCTCGTGCACCGTCGCCCCGAACAGCCAGGTCGGCCGCAATTCCTCGTCCAGCGGGATCATCGGCGCTTGGCCGGTGGCCTGGTACAGCAGGTAGGTGATGGTCTCCGACAGGTTGTCCGGCTGGATCGGACAGCCCGGAACGCAGACGATGGGGATACCGGCCTTCGACTTCCACTGCCAGCCGAGGTAGTCGGGCACGCCCATGGCGCCGGTCGGATTGCCTGCCATGGCGTGGATGCCGCCGTAGGTCGCGCAGGTACCGACAGCGAGGACGGCAAGTGCCTTAGGCGCCAACCGATCCAGCCACTCACTCGTGGTCACCGGCTGGCCGGTGGCCGGATCGTTGCCGAATCCGGACCAGTAGCCCTCCTCGTGCAGCTTTTCGTTCGGGATCGACCCTTCGACGACCAGCACGAACGGCTCCAGTTCGCCGCGATCGGCCTTCCAGAACCACTCCAAGAAGTCGTCGGCACCACCTGCCGGACCGCACTCGAAGTCGATCAGCGGCCAGTGAACAGCCACGTTCGGCAAACCGGGGAGCGCACCGAGAGCGATCTCCTCGATGCTGGGTTGGGTCGCCGCAGTGAGCGAAACCGAGTCCCCGTCGCAGCTCAGCCCGGCATTGATCCACAGCACGTGGATCAAGGTGTCCTCGGCGCGAGTCGCAGCTTCTGTGGCCATCTGGCTGTCCACCTCACTGACCTTGGGTCTGCGGTAGGAGACCCGCCACGCCGTCGTGCCCGGCTGTGCCGGATTGTGCGACGTACCACTGTTCCTACGCTGGGGGAATGATCAAGTCAATACCGGCAAGCATGAGTCGCTATTCCGGGTGAACGCCAGCCAGTCGAACCAGACCGGCATGCTGTCGGCCGACGTCGCAGTGACCGTCTGCTGACCGCCCTCGATCGCCGCGATGGGTTGCCGACCCGGCGAACCGGCGATGGTCTGTTTCGGGCAGCCTGGTCTCAGGCCACTCTCACAGATCGGATCAGCAGCTCGTCGCCGCTGATCACCTGGACATCCGCGCTACCGCACGGACACAACAGGATCGGGTGTGCCACCGCGAACCGCAATTCGCAGGTCCGGCACTCCGCCCATCCCGCGGGTTCGTCAATCTCCAGGTCGGCGCCTTCCATTGCAGTGCCGACGCAGGCAAGCTCGAAGCAGAATCGAAGCGAGTCCGGAACCACGCCGGAGAGCTTTCCAACCGTCAAGTGCACTTCGGCTATTCGGGCGTCACCAAGCCGCTCGGTCACCTGATCGACAACGCCCATCATCACGGCCATCTCGTGCACGGTTAGACTCCTTGATCGCCGCCGCTGCCGTCCGATCCAGCAGCGCGTCGAGGGATGAAAATCGAACGCTACGCCTGCGCTGATCGTTCGACCACAGCCCGATGAGGTCGAATCGCCCTATGGACGCCGCCGATCCTGAATACCGCAAAATATCTATTACGGGGTTGCCCGCGCCACGGGTGTAGCGTCAAAACACCGGCGCTATCGGCCGCGGGCAAACTTTCGGGGTGGAAAGGAAATCGCCATGTGTCTGGGAATACCGGGCCGGCTGGTCGAGGTTCGCGCTGGATCCCCGCTGGCCGTCGTCGATGTCGCAGGGGTGAACAGAGATATCGATCTCGGCCTGTTGGACGGTCCCTTCGTGGCCGGTGATTACATCCTGGTGCACAGTGGGTTGGCGTTGGAACGAATGACAGCGGCGCAGGCAGAAGCAGCCCTAGCCGTCTTCGCCGAAGGATCCCGCTCGGTAACCGGTGACCTCGTCCAGGAGAGTGCCAGATGACCGTCATCCAGCAGCCACCGACGGCGCACCCCGGCGTCGCGCCGCGGATTCCGGGACCGATCATGTTCGTCCGCTACGCATTCCCGCCGAACCTTCACGGCTCCTGTGGACCAGCGGACCACCAGACCTTCTTCGAGTACGGGGCCGCGACAACGGTCGATGGCGGCCTGCGTTCGCTGGCCCGGCAGTTCGCCGGTGCGTACCCGTACCTGGAACTGATCGCGCAGTCGACAGGTATCGCCGATCCGCTCGATCACCGGGTGGTGGAGGCGTACTGGGTCGGCAACAGCCTGCTCGATCGGGTCGGCGTAACGCATCTCGGCGATTCCATGGAAGCCCGCTTCCGGCGCCGGACCGGTTTGCAGTTCCCTCATGTCGCCGAAGCGGTGACGGCCGGCGGCATGCCACACCACAGTTTCCACGTGTTCTGCATTTACCCGTGGGTTGGTCTGCTCGGTGACGACCGGCGCTTCGAGCAGGCTCTGATGGTGCTGGACCAGTGCCGGATCCGCTGGGGCACCGTGATTTCCGTTCTGCCGGACAGCCTGCTGGTGAGGTCGAGGCCGCTGTGTTTCACCGCTGGCCGGTTGCATCTCGGCGACGAGCGGCTCGAGACGGTGTCCAGAACCCTAGACGGTGTCGGGTTGGTGTCCGAGTTCGCGCCGGGTGACACGATCTCCATGCACTGGGACTGGGTATGCGATCGGGTCGGTCCTCGGCAGCTCGATTCATTGCGCCGCTACACCCGAACGCACCTCGACATGGTCAACGACCGGCTCGAAAAACCGGGCGCCATCATCGCTCTCGGTTGACCGCTGCCAGCCGCGGTTCGTCAGCGGCAGCCTGCTCGTCCAGTATCCAACCCCGTCGCAGCGTCCACGGCAGCATGTCGCCGACCGCATGTCGGGGCGCACCGGGCAGTTGCAGCAGCACCGTGCCGGTCGCACTGCGCAGCCGGTAGTCGGTATACGGTCCGCGGAACCCGACAGCTGCGACGACGCCCCGCAGTACTCCACCAGGGGTCACCCAGTCCGGCCTGACCAGCAGCGTCAGCTGCCGACCGGGGCTGAGATCGGTTGGTAGGCCGCGAATTTCGCTGGCCGCAACAGCCGCCGCACCGTCGCCCAGATTCAGCATCGGTCCGTCACCACCGGCGATCACCGTCGCTCGCACAGTCGAGCACGGCCCCGTCAGCCGGGCGGCCACCAAGTCAACCGGCTGCTCGTACACCGCGCTGGGCGCGCCGTCCTGTACGATGGCGCCGTCGATGATGAGAGCGATTCGGTCCGCTGTCGACAATGCCTCGGCGGCGTCATGCGTGGCATAGACAAGTGCGGCCCCCGAGTCCGCCCGCCTGGCAAGGGCAAGGTCGGTGAATGCGGCTCGCAGGTGGGTGTCCAGATGCGCGGTCGGCTCGTCCAGCAGGTACAGCGACGCATCCCTGGCCAACGCCCTTGCCAACCCAACTCGTTGCTGCTCACCGCCGGACAACGCAGCCGGTCGACGATCGGCCAGCTCAGCGATGTTCAGCTGGGCCAACAGCTCCAGGGCGGATCGGCGCGCCAGCGAACGGCTCTTGTGCACCCGTCGTAGCGGGTAGGCGACGATGTCAAGGGCCGAAAGATGTGGCCACAGCGCGAAGTTCTGGAACACCATCCCCACCGACCTGTCCTCGGGTGGGACATCGCGACCGGCACCGGTGACCTGCCTGCCGTCGATCCAGATCTCGCCCGCCGACGGCGTTACCAGGCCGGCGACCGCATGTAGCAGCGTGGACTTGCCCGAACCGGACGGCCCGAGCAGCGCCAACACAGAGCCGCCGGCGACGGTGAGATCGGCGCCATCCACCACTGCCGTGCCGTCGTAGCTGATGCGCACACCTCGGCAGCTCAGTGCAACGGCGGTCGCGCTGCCCGCGCTCACCCGAGCTGACCTGACGACGCCGCGAGCCGGCGGGTGGTGCGGTCGCGCGGTCGCAGCAGCAGCCATACCGGAACGGCTGCCACCGCCACCATGACGGTGAGGATCACCGACAGGGCGGCGGTGCCGCCGATGTCCCCGAGCTCCTGGCGATTCAGAACGGCAACGGCCAAGGTCTCATTGCCGAAGGAGTACAGCAGGCTCGACATCGTCACTTCGTGCAGCCCTGCGATGAACACCAGCAGCCAGCCGCCGATCAACGCAGGTCGCATGGCCGGCAGCCAGATGGTGCCCGCTGCGACGGCTGGGCCGGCGCCACTGATCCTTGCCGCCTGCCGCTCGGCGTCCGGGAACCGGTCGAGGGCGGCGGCGCTCGTCCGGTGCGCAATGGCCCAGAATTTAGCAAGGTAGGCCAGCAGAATGAGCACTACTGTGCCACCGAGCGCAGGTCCGTAGGCGATGGACAGCCCGACCGCGAGGGTGGTCCCCGGAACGGCGAAGGTGGCGATGATCGCGGTTGCCAACAGTCGCCCGGACAGCCGCCGTTCGCAGACGGCCACCAGCACGCCGAGGCCGGTCGCGCCGGTCGCGGCCGCGGCCGCCAGCACCACGCTGTTGCCGATTGCCTGTACCACCGGACCACTGAGCGACTCGGAAAAGTTGGTCAGGGTCCAGTTTCCCGGCGTCGGCGGCAGGCCGGTCGCCTTGGTGATCGATGCCGCGGCCACCGCGATCGTCGGCAGCGCGACCCCAACGACCGTGTAGCCGGCGAGCGCCGCTATGCCGATGCGCTGGGTGGCAGTTGGCCGTAGGTTGCCGGCAGCGGCTGCGGTTTGCCCGCCGCGGACGGTGCGCAGTCGAGGACCGAGAACGAGGTCTGCCGGGATCAGCACGATGAGGGCGGCGAGCACCAGCAGCAGGGCAAGGGTGACGGCGTCGGCGAACGCGGCCGGGTCGGATCCACGGCTCAGGTTGGCGTACACCCTGGTCGTCACGGTATTGAAACCGGCCGGTGTGCCGAGCACCTGCGGCACCGCGAATGCCTCCAGCGCGCCGACGAAGATCAGTGCCGTCGCCGCAACCAGCGACGGGCCGAGCAACGGCACGGTGACAGTCCGCAGCGTCGTCCAGCCGGATGCGCCGCTCATCCTGGCCGCACGTTCCATCTCCGGCTGGGCCCTGGTGGCCAAGCCGACCGCAGTCAGCAGATAGGCGATGGGTGCGGCGTCCACCACCAGCACCAGGATCACCCCCCACGGCCCGTTCAGCCCCGCCCAATGCCAGCCGACGAGCGAATCGGTGAAACCAGCTCGTCCGTACGCCTGCTGCCAGCTGTATCCCAGGACGAATTGCGGGACCACCAGCGGCAACACGACGGCGATCCGCAGCCCGGTGCGAAAGCGGGTTGCGCCGCGGATGAGCACCGCCATCCAGGCGCCGAGCGGGACAGCCAGCAGTGGCACCACGAGCGCGAGTAACAGGCTGTGCCAGGCGGCGGTGGCCAGTCCCGGCTCCGACAGAACGCGGCTCAGCGATGCCGTGCCTTCCTCGGCTGAGACCTGCAGCAGCCGGAGCAGCGGAACTACCACCAGCGCGACCGCGGCCACGGCGACGACCGCGATGCCAACGGACCGCGCCGGGTCGGGGCGCCGCCATTGCCGTCGCAACGTGCCGGCCGTCCTGGCCAACCGTCACGCTCCGAAGATGGCTACGTAGTCGGTCAGCAGGGTTTTCGACGAGCCGAACACGGCCGGCCAATCGGGGCTGGCCACCGGACTGCCAGCCGGCAACGGCGGACCACCCATGCCCGGCAGGGCGACGTACGTGCCCTTCTGCGCCATCAGTTTCTGTCCTTCAGCGCTGGCGGTGTAGTCCGCGAAACTCTTCGCCGAGCCCGACAGATTCTTCTTACTGGTCACGCCGATCGGGGCGTAGATGGCGACTGCTCCTGGATGCGGCCAGACCACGTCGATCGGCGACCCTTTTTTCTGATCGGCATACGCCGCGTTGGCCAGCGTGAACCCTGCCTTGTAGGTGCCCTGCTCAACGCCGGTAAGTACATCCGACGGGCTGTCGACCTGTTTGGCACCGTTTGCTCGCAGACTCCGGTAGTAGTCAAGGCCATAACCCTTGGCTGACGCGAAGTACCCGAGCATTCCGACGGCGCTGGCCGCGAAACTCGGGCTGGGCAGCGCCACCGCGTTCTTCCAGGCAGCACCCGTCAGCTCCGACCAGCTCGTCGGGGCCGGCACGCCGCGGTGCAGCGCCAGCGCCATGTACAGCAGGTCGATGCCGACGAAGTGGTCGGTCCGGTAGGCAGCGGGAATGTCCGCGGCATTCGGGGGCGACCACGGGACCAGTAGCTGTTGTGCGTCGTAGTTGTGCATGGTGAGCGGGTCGCAGGCCCAGATGACGTCCGCCTGAATACCGCCGGACCGCAGATCGGCAGCGACCCGTGCGTTCAGTTGGCCGGTCGGCGCCCGGAATACGTTGACGGTGGTGCCCTTGTGAGCGGACTCGAAGGCTGTCACCACTGCCTGCTCGACGCCCTCGCTGGCGCAGGTGTACAGGGTCATGCTGTCGCCGGCCGCGGGTTTGCTGCCGCAGCTGGCCGAGAGCAGGACGAGGATCATTCCCGCAACGAATCCGTGGTGGTTCCTGATGGACATTGGTACGCACCTTTCAAGAAGCGGGCGGGTTCGCGGTCTGCTGGCGTGCCGCACGGCGCACCAGCAGCTCGCGATCGGGAACGCGCGTGCCGAGGATCCAGCTGTGGCGCTCGGAATTGGCCCGGGAATCGGCGTCATTGGGCTGCGAATGCCGCGGGACTCTCGTGCGAACTCGCGGAACGGTCGGTGAGGTCGCCGCGGTCTCCCGGTGGACTGGCGGCTCACTGAGGTCCGGCTCCCAGCGGTCGGGCTGATCTGTCAGTCCGAGCAGGAAAGTGACCGTGCACTCAAGCGCAGTGGCCAGTTCCGGCAGCCGCCCGACATCCACACCGGCGCCACGTTCGAGATTCGACAGAGCGCGATTGCTGGTTCGGAGCCCCATCCCGGCAAGCCGCGCGACGACCTGCTGTTGGGTCAATCCGAGTGCGTCTCGACGCTGCCGGAGGCGCTGGGCAACCACGAGATGCCGATCGGGTTGAATTTCGCCGGTTCCGGGTGCCATTGTGCCTCCTGCGTCCCGCTCACCATGCACCCGCGGCTGGAATCACGCAATCCCTGATTCCCGGAACGGCGCATCCGGGTGGATCGACCGGCTCGCTGCTCGCGGCCTTGGTCAGTCCGCTACTGGTGTGACGGGTCCGCGCTCCGACGGCTGCATTCCCTGCATGTCGGCGAGCGGATGGATCTCGTACTTAGCGAAATTGAACACCGGTGCCCGTCCGAGCAGCCGCTCGAACTCCTCGTGCGAATCGACCTGGTAGATCCAGGCGCCGCCATGGGCTCCGACGACGTGATAGCGGGCCAGCACCTTTCCGTCGGCTTCCAGGGTGCTGCCGTAGGCTGCCATCTCGCCGACTGCGCGGGCCATTTCACGGGACAGCAATGACAATTCGATGCGCCAGAGCACGAGGAACTTCACGGTTGGCCTCCAGGTCGCGGCTTCGGTGTGCAGGTGTCTGGAAGAGTAAGCCCGATAACCACTTCGGCGCCTGGAAGAGTAGCCAGCGCGGCCCCGTCAACGATGATCTTGGAGTCCCTGATTCCGGAGCCGATCACCACTGGTCCTGCGGTGGTGACGGATTCGTCGATGAGGATCGGCCAGCCGGCAGGCAGCCCGATCGGGGTGATGCCGCCATACTCCATCCCGGTGCGGTCGGTGGCCTCGTCCATCGGTGCGAAGCTGATCTTGCGCACGTCCAGCCGCCGGCGAACCACCCCGTTGATGTCGGCCCTGGTGTTCGCCAGCACCAGTACGGCAGCCCAGCGCTCCTCACCGGATCGCTTGCCGGAGACGACAACGCAGTTCGCTGACACCTCCATCGGCACGTCGTAGCGGTCGCAGAACGCCGCCGTATCGGACACCGATCCGTCAATGGCCGCTACCCAGGCGGCACCATTAGTGGCCACATCCCAAGTAGCGCAGGCGATGCGCACCGGGTCGGCCAGCAGTTCGGGCCGTTCGCCCACCGTCGACAGCTCGAGCGTTCCCATCGTCGGGGTCGTCATACGGTGCGCCTGGCGACCTTCGTCATCCCGCCGCGGGAGATCACCTTGACCCGTTCCCTCGACGAGATATCCGCCTCCCCAAGGGAGCGCTCGTGGGCGTCCAGCCGGTCCCAACCGTCGAAATCGGTTACTGGCAAACCCTTTTCGGCCAACAGCGCCTCGACCGCGGCGGCCTCTCGGTGCGGCGCGCGGGGCAGCGTCGGGGCATCGGCCAGCAGATTGGCCACTGTCTCGGCGGCATCGGATTTGGTGTGCCCGATCAGCCCCACCGGACCACGCTTGACCCAACCAGTGGCATAGATACCAGCCAGCGGCGCCCCGTCGAGGTCGAGCACTCGGCCGGCCTCGTTGGGCAGCACCAGCTTTGCGGTGTCGAAGGGCAGATCCTCGATGGCCTCCGACCGATAGCCGACCGCCCGGTAGACCGACTGCACGTCCCAATCGGTGAACTCGCCCGTTCCGCTGACATTCTCGTCGCCGGTCAGTTCCATCCGCTCGGTGCGCAACCCGCTGACCCGCCCGTCGGTGCCGAGGATCTCGACCGGGTTCTGCAGGAAGTGAATGTGGATCCGGCGGTGTGGACCTGGCTCCGGGTCGCGGATCGCCCACTCGCTGAGCACATCGACCACCATCCGCTGCGCCTTGTGGGCGTTGATCGCCTCCTCAGAGCCGGCGTCGAACTCCATCCCGCTCGGGTCGACGACCACCTGAACATTGGGGGAGCGGTCGAGGTCGCGGAGCTCGACGGGAGTGAACTTTGCCTGCGCAGGACCACGGCGGGCGAACATGTGCACGTCGGTGATGGTGGAGGCCTTGAGCACCACGTGCACGTGTGGGGGGATCTCGGTGTACAGCAGTTCGTCGCCGGTGCGGGCCAGCATCCTGGCGACGTCGAGGCCGACATTTCCCACCCCGATGACGGCGACCGAGGTGGCGCCGGTGAGGTCCCAGGTCTGCTCGCGGTCCGGGTGCGCGTCGTAGAAGGCGACGAAGTCTGCCGCACCGTGGGAGCCGTCCAGTTCGACGCCGGGTATCGACATACCGCGGTCTCGCTCGGCGCCGGTGGCGAAGATGACGGCGTCGTAGAACTGACGAAGCTCGTCGACCTTGATGTCGACCCCGACGTGCACGTTGCCGTAGAAGCTGATCCGCTGGTTCTCCATCACCCTGTGCAGCGCGACGATGATCTGCTTGATCCGCGGATGGTCGGGGGCGACACCGTATCGGATCAGACCGTAGGGGGTTGGTAGCCGATCGAAGATGTCGACGGTGACGTCGGCATCCTGTGTGGTCAGGATGTCTGCCGCGTAGATACCGGCAGGACCTGCGCCGACGACGGCGATCCGCAGCGGCTGCGAGGTGCTGCCTTGCTGAGGGTCGGTCGCCGCGGTGGTGGCTGGGGTGCTCGCTGGCAGGGGTGCGCTCTCGGGCATGCGGGGGTTGCTCTCCTCGTGGGGTATCCCGTCAAGGATACCCGCCCGAGCCGTCGATTCGGCCGGTGTGACGGTCGCCGCACCTGTGGTGACCTGCGCATATGACCTGTGCGGAACGAGACTGACGCCGGCCGCGTCGGAACCGGCAACCAGCTGAACAACTTGAGAGGACTCCCTGATGCGACCACTGGCCCGATTCGGCGTCATCTGCCTGATCTTCGGCATCGGCTCTGCCGTGCTGAACCTGATGAATTACCATTTCACCATCTTGATGTGGGCGGACGGCATGCAGCCGTGGTTCGGGCTGGGTCTGGGCGTCGTCGGTGTCGGCCTGGTACTGGGCGATAATCTCGGCAAGCAGAAGCCGGTACAGCCGAATCAGTTCCCGGCCCAGCCTGCCCCTCAGCAGCAGGTGCAGCAATCCCCTCAGCAGCAGTTGCCGCCACAGCCGACCCAGCAATTCCCCCAGCAGTAAGTCGCGTGCCGTCTCGGTGATGGCAATCGATGGTCAGTCGTCAGCAGCGCTGCTCGGCGGCGCGATCACGGTCACTGTCGGATAGTACGTTCGATAGCGAGTGGCATCCCGGGTGAGCAGCTGCAGTCCGGCGACCGCGGCATGAGCACCGATGTAGAAGTCCGGCAGCGGTGACCGTCTGGCGCGCCGCCGCGGCGCCGGTAGGTCGAGAAGGCATGGCCGGCGAGGAATCCCGCCTCATATGGCAACTCGGCCCGGATGAAGACGTGCGCCGGTAGAGCGTCGTCAAGGTCCTCGATCCGGTCGAAGCCGACCGATATCTCGGCGTAGATCAAGGGATTGACGAAAACCGGTCCGCGCCGAATCGCCGCTGCCAGTTGGGCTTCCGACCAGCTGCTCCAGATCGGATCCGCGGTGGCCACATCGAGCAGCACGTTGGAATCGACCAGGGTGCCGGCAGTGTCAGGCACGTGTCATCGCCAGGATCTGCTCGGTCGTCAGGCCCGGTCGTGCCCGGCCCCTGAGCCCGCGAACCACCCGGTCGCCCCGATCGTCTGTCGTCGCTTTGGCCACAATGGTGACGGCGTCGCCTACTTCGACGAATTCCACCTCGACATCCGGTAGCAGGCCGTGCCGCTCCCTGATCGACTGCGGGATTGTGACCTGGCCCTTCGAGGTGATTCTCACGACTCGAACTTACTCTTACCATTCAAAGTAAGACTGGCTCGATGTGCCGCTTGTCAGTAGCCACCGCCGCCGGACAACGCCACCGCGCCGGTGGGATGCCAGACCGTTTTGTTCTCCAGGAAGGCCCGCAGCCTGACGGTTCCCGGCTGCTTGCGGAAGTCGGTGGTGGTGGTGCCGCCCTTGTCTGCCGGCACGAACACCCGCTTGACGGTGCCGGCGGCCAGCCGGCCGAGTTCGGCGCGCAGCTCGGTGTCGCAGCCGGTGAGGTCGAGGGCGTTGACGTCGCCGTGCGTTGCCAGGTGCGGCATCACCTCTGCCGGATCACCGGTGAGGATGTTGACCACCCCGCCGGGAAGATCCGAGGTGGCAAGGACTTCGGCGAGAGCGACGGCCGGCAGTGGGCGGTCCTTGGAGGCGATCAGCACCACCGAGTTCCCGGAGGTGATGATCGGCGCCAGCACGCTGACTAAGCCGAGCAGCGAATCGTCCTGCGGGGCGACCGCCGCCACCACCCCCGTCGGCTCCGGTATGGAGAACGAGAAGTACGGCCCGGCAACGGGATTCGCTCCACCGAACACTGCGGCGATCTTGTCCGTCCAGCCCGCATAGTGCACCAGCCTGTCGATGGCGGCATCCAGCCTGTCGGTGGCCCTTGCCGCCGACAGACCCTCGCCGGACACCAGCAGCTCGACGAACTGCGCGCGCCGTCCCTCCAGCATCTCGGCGATCCGGTAGATCACCTGGCCACGGTTGTACGCCGTGGCCGCCGACCAACCGCCGAATGCCTTGCGAGCGGCCACTACTGCGTCCCGCGCGTCCTTGCGGGAAGCCTGCGCCGCGTTAGCCGCGAAGCCGCCCTTGATGTCGTTGACCTGGTAGGTGCGGCCGCTTTCGCTGCGCGGGAAGGCGCCACCGACGAACAGTTTGTAGGTCTTGGTGACCGTCACCCTGGCCGCGTCTGGTGTCTTCGCCATCGTCAGTACCCCTCTGCCACATCAGATTCGGTGTCCAGGTAGGCGCCGAGCCCGCTGCGGCCACCTTCCCGGCCGAAGCCGGATTCCTTGTAGCCGCCGAACGCGGCCGTCGGGTCGAACCGATTGAAAGTGTTGGCCCACACCACACCGGCCCGCATCGCCGCCGCCATCCCGAGGATGCGCGAACCCTTTTCGGTCCAGATACCGGCGGACAGTCCGTACGGGGTGTTGTTGGCCTTGGCGATCGCCTCGTCGGGGGTGCGGAAGGTGAGCACCGACAGCACCGGCCCGAAGATCTCTTCCCTGGCGATCCGCATGGACTGCGAGACGCCGGAGAAAACCGTTGGTGGGAAGAAGAATCCGCGATCGGGAACCGGGCACGGCGACGTCCAGCGCTGCGCGCCCTCCGTGTCGCCGGCGTCCACCAGTTCGCGGATCCTGGTCAGCTGCTCGCGCGAGTTGATGGCACCGACATCGGTGTTCTTGTCCATCGGGTCGCCGATCCGCAGCGTTGCCACCCTGTCGTGCAGCTTCTCCAGCACTTCGTCTGCCACCGATTCCTGCACCAGCAAACGACTTCCGGCGCAGCAGACATGGCCCTGGTTGAAGAAGATGCCGTTGACGATGCCCTCAACGGCCTGGTCGATCGGCGCGTCGTCGAACACGATGTTGGCGGCCTTGCCGCCCAGCTCGAGGGTCACCTTACGACCGGTACCGGCCAACGATGCCTGAATCTGCCTGCCCACCTCGGTCGACCCGGTGAACGCCACTTTGTCGATGCCCGGGTGGTTCACCAGCGCCTTACCGATGTCACCGGCCCCCGGCAGGATGTTCACCACGCCTGGTGGCAGGTCGGCATCGGCGATGATCTCGGCCAGCACCAGGATCGACAGCGGGGTGGTCTCGGCCGGCTTGATCACCACGGCGTTGCCGGCGGCCAGCGCCGGCGCGATCTTCCAGGAGGCCATCAGCAGCGGGAAGTTCCACGGGATCACCTGGCCGGCAACGCCGAGCGGCTTCGGGTTCTGGCCGAACCCGGCATGCTGCAGCTTGTCGGCCCAACCGGCGTGGTAGAAGAAATACGCCGATGCCGTCGGCACGTCGACATCCCGTGATTCGCGGATCGGCTTGCCGTTATCGAGGGTCTCGACGACGGCGAGTTCGCGGGCGCGTTCGGCGATGCCGCGGGCGATCCGAAACAGATACTTACCGCGCTCGGCGCCTGGCATCGTCGACCAGACATCGTCATAGGCCTTACGCGCCATCGCAACTGCGATATCGACGTCCGCCGTCGACGCGGTGGAGACCACGGCAAGACCGGCCTCCGTCGCCGGGTTGATCGTCTTGAGATCCTCACCGCCGCCGTCGACGAACTTGCCGCCGACGTACATCTGGTAGCGATCCTTGACCTTGCCGATCGCCGCCGATTCGGGGGCAGGTGCGTAGTCCCACAGAGGCGTCTTGGTCGCCGCGGTCTTCTTGGCCATAGGTCAGTCCACCGTTACGTAGTCGGGACCGGAGTAGTGGCCCTGGGTCTGTGCCCGTCGCTGCATCAGCAGGTCGTTGAGCAGGCTGGAAGCGCCGAACCGGAACAGGAACGGATCCAGCCACTGTGGTCCGGCCACCTCGTGCACCGCCACCAGATAACGGATCGCGTCCTTGGTGTTGCGGATGCCGCCGGCCGGTTTCACCGCGCGTAGTTCGCCGGTCTCGCCCAGCCAGTCGCGGACCACCTGCAGCATCACGTGGGTGACGGGCAGCGTGGCGGCCGGCGAGATCTTGCCGGTGGAGGTCTTGATGAAATCGCCGCCGGCCAGCAGCGCCAGCCAGGATGCGCGGCGGACGTTGTCGTAGGTGGCCAGCTCGCCGGTCTCCAGGATCACCTTGAGTCTGGTCTGGCCGCAGACGTCCTTGATGGCGACGATCTCGTCGAACACCTTGCCGTAGTTACCGGATAGGAAGCCGCCGCGGTCGATCACCATGTCGACCTCGGTGGCGCCGGAGTCGATGGCGAACCTGGTGTCGGCGAGCTTCACCTCCAGCGACGACCGGCCGGACGGGAAAGCCGTTGCCACCGAAGCGATCCCGACGGTAGAGCCGCGCAGTTGCTCGGCGGCGATGCTCACCATGTCCGGGTAGACGCAGACGGCGGCGGCACTCGGCACCTCGGGCACATCCGGGTCAGGGCGGCGGGCCTTGGCGGCCAGCGACCGCACCTTGCCGGCAGTGTCGGAGCCTTCGAGGGTGGTCAGATCCACCATGGAGATGGCCAGGTCGATCGCTGCCAGCTTGGACGCCTTCTTGATCGACCTGGTGGCCAGCGTTGCCGCCCTGCCTTCGACGCCGACAGGATCGACGCCGGGAAGTCCGTGCAGGAAGCGGCGCAGGCTGGATTCGTCGACCACCGCATCGGCCAGGTGTGCCGGCAGCGGGGTCGGCCCGGCGGTCGGCGCTGTCTGTCCCGGCCTGCTGGCCTTGGGAGCGGCTGTGCTCATCGGGCCATCCTAGGACGACGGTTCTTGCAACGTCGGTCCATGACCTGGGGCGCCGGCTCTTGCCAGGTCGGTCCCTGACCTGGGGCGCCGGTTCTTGCCAGGTCGGTCCCTGACCTGTGCGCCGGTTCCCGCAGGGTCGGGTCTGGGGCATCGCGATACCGTTGGCCCACGGTCGCCTGACGTCCGCCGTGACTTGAGGAGAGCGCATGCCAGCCCCGCACGAGATCCCCACCGGTCTGCACGTCATCGTCGTCGATCACCCGTTGGCGGTGTCCAGGCTGTCGATCATGCGTGATGCCCGTACCGACAATGCGACGTTCCGGTCGGCGCTGCGCGAGCTGACGTTGATGTTGATCTACGAGGCGACTCGCGAGCTGGCCACCGAGCTGGTGCCGATCCATACCCCGGTCGCCCGTACCAGCGGGGTCCGGCTGGCCAACCCACCGCTGCTGGTCCCGGTGCTGCGGGCCGGCCTCGGAATGGCCGACACGGCGCACGCGTTGATCCCCGAGTCGCAGATGGGGTTCGTCGGGATGGCTCGCGACGAGGAGACCCACCTGCCCAAGCCGTACATGGAATCGCTGCCGGAGTCGCTGGCCGGCCGGCCGGTGTTCGTCCTCGACCCGATGCTGGCCACCGGCGGTTCGATGCTGCACACGATCCAGCTGCTGGTCGACCGCGGCGCCACCGAGGTAACGGCGGTCTGTGCGCTGGCCGCTCCCGAGGGGCTGGTGACGTTGGCCGAGTCCGGCCTACCGGTGCGGGTGGTGACCGGCTCGGTGGACGAACGGCTCAACGACTCGGCGTTCATCGTTCCCGGCCTCGGCGACGCGGGAGACAGGCAGTTCGGCGCGGTGTGACGCCCGTGCAACCCGCGGGCAGCGTCACTCCGTCCTGTTGCTGACACTCCAGGAGGAACAGCGTCATGATGATGCGGATGACGAATCGAACCCCGGCACGAACCCGGCTCGTGGCGATCGCCGCGGCAGCGGTGTTGATACTGACGGCCTGCGGAAGCACCGGCACGGCTGGTGCTGCCGCCGGCGGTAGTGCGACGGGGGATTCCGTGGGTGTCAGCAGCGCAGCCGGTGCCAGCGCCGGCCGAAGTTCGTCCGATGAAGCAACGTCGGGTGGCGCCCCGGCTGCTGGTGGTGGCTCGGCTGGTGGCGCCTCGGCTGGTGGTCCGGCGAGCAGTGTCCCGCCCACTAGCGCACCGGCCAGCGGAGTTCCATCGAGTGTTAGCTCGTCGAGCGGTCTGTCGTCGGGCGCACCAACGACCACCTCGGCCAGCAGCTCGCCGAGCACCCGGACCGCCAGTGTCTCGGGCGGGGCTGTCGCCCCGGCCGGGGTGCGCGGCAACCAGTTCTCCGCGAAGGCCGCGACCGGAAGAGATCTCGCTGCTGGAAAGCCGATCGCACTGACGTTCCCCACCGCGGGCGGCACCGTTTCGATCAACGCCGGCTGCAATGCGATGGGCGGCAAACCGACCTGGACCGACTCGACGCTGACGGTCGCGCCCGGAATCTCCACAATGATGGCCTGCATCGACCCGGGCGGTGGCAACCAGCGGATGGTCCAGGAGCACTGGTTCTCGCTGTGGTTGAGCAAGGGCGTCGACTGGAGGCTGACGGGGTCCGACCTGGTGCTGTCGGCTGACGGGGTCACCATCGTGTTTGTTCGGGCCGGTTCACCGGAATCGCATCCTGCTGTGCCGTCCGCGCACCCGCCGCTGGTCAACGCCAATCCGACTCCTGCGACGTCGGCCAGCGTGTCGCCGACCACCGGTGCGGCCTCTCCGAGCCAGGCTCACTCGGCGCCAGTCGTTGGTCCGACAACACTGGCGCCCGGAATGCCCGCGCCGTCCAAGACTGTGCTGCCTGGTGTCTCGATCCACCCACCGCCGATTACGGACAATTAATGGGTGTAGCTGCGAACGGTTGTAGCTGCGGCTTCTAGTGGCGGGCGGCCTGTGGGCTCCCCGCGGATGGCGCTACGGGCACGGTCCGCGCTCTGGCGGGTCGGCGCGGGACATAGCGGTTCGACGGCTCGGGTTCCCGAACCCGGCTCCCGGCCGCGATGGTGCCTCTGCGTGGCGCGGAATTCTGCACCCCAGGCTGGAGAGAGCGCCCTCGGAAGCCGCCAGCGGCGCAGTGGGTGGTCGGGGTGACCAAGGAGGCCGACTTGTTGACAGCACGGCTACGCCACCGGTGTGGTGGCCGGTCGTTGATAGGAGCCGGGTCTTCGATCCCATAGCACTTGCCCGTCGACCAGGGTTCCGGCGAGTTGATCGCGGTGCACAATCGTATGGTGGCGTCCGCACAGCAGGGCCCCGTTGTCCAGATCTGTTGGCCCGCCGTCGATCCAATGTCGGAGGTGGTGGGCATCCGACCAGTGCGCCGGTGTTTCACATGCTGGGAAGGTGCAATGTCGGTCCCGTAACCACAGGGCCTTCA
>JALYVF010000136.1 GCA_030853385.1 Actinomycetota bacterium
ACAGCGACGCCATCTTGATGAGCTCACGTTCCAGCAGCTCGGCGTTGGCGACGATGACGGACTGACGCTGTTGGGCGTATTCGCGGTGCGGGAGCACCCCTGCGGCGGCGATCAGCGCGGTGCGGACGGCCTCCATCGGCGACGCCGAATCCGGGGCTGCGGCTAGCACGCTCACCAGGTGGTCCTGCAGTGAACCCGATCCGGCGAAGAGCACCTCGCGCTTGTCGGTGAAGTAGCGGAAGAACGTTCTGGCCGTCAGCCCAGCACGCTCGGCGATCTGGGCCACCGTCGTCTGCTCGAATCCGTGCTCGACGTACAGCTCCATCGCGGCCTGCCGAAGCCGATCCTGCGCGTCCGGTTCCCATCGACCCATGGCCTCAGTCTAGTGATGACACGCTATGACATCAGTCTGCTACGGTGATGTCATCAAGTGACATCACTTGATCACTTGCCAAGCGGTTGATCATCTGGAGGTATTCATGCGCGTCTTCGTCACCGGAGCATCAGGGTGGATCGGCTCGGCCGTTGTCCCGGAGCTGCTCAATTCAGGGCATCAGGTACTCGGCCTCGCCCGGTCGGACACCGCAGCGGCGGCAATCACTGCGCTCGGCGCTGACGTGCACCGCGGCGATATCGAGGATCTTGACAGCGTGCGCGCCGGCGCGGCCGCGTCCGACGGGGTTGTCCATCTCGGCTACAACCACGACTTCTCGCGGATGGAGCAGGCCGCCCAGACGGACCGGCAGGCGCTCGAGACCATCGGCGCCGCGCTCGAGGGGACCGACCGTCCACTGGTTGTCGCGTCGGGCATGGTCGGGCTCACCCCAGGACGCATCTCCACCGAGAAGGACGCGTCCGACCCGAGCGCCGCCCACCCGCGGAGTGCCAACGCGAACGCGGCGCTGGCACTTGCCGGCCGCGGGGTGCGGGCGTCGATCGTGCGGTTCGCACCGACCGTCCATGGTGCTGGCGATCACGGCTTCATGGCCACCCTGGTCGGCATTGCCCGCGACAAGGGAGTCTCCGGCTACATCGACGACGGCACCAACCGCTGGCCAACCGTGCACCGACTCGATGCCGGGAACCTCGTCCGTCTCGCCGTCGACGCCGCACCCGCCGGTTCGGTGCTGCATGCCATCGCCGAACAGGGCGTGCCGACCCGCGCCATCGCCGAGGCCATCGGTCGCGGCCTCGACCTGCCGGTGGTCTCCATCCCTGCCGATCAGGCTGGCGAGCACTTCAGTTGGCTAGCAGGCTTTTTCGGGATGGATTCGCCTGCCTCGAGTGAACTGACGCGTGAGCTGCTGGGCTGGACGCCGTCACATCAGGGGCTCATTGCAGATCTCGAGGAGGGGCACTACTTCGAGCAGCCAGATCACTGATCCGCTGCCGACGAAAAGCATTGCTGGGCCATGCGATCCACAATTCCGGGTGGGGTGACGGTCGCCTGGTATCGCCTGAAGTTCAGGTGGGCAGCTCCGCAGACGGCGGGCCGCGCTCAGCGATCGCAGCTGCCCGCGCGGTCGGGCCGCACCCTCGGCTTCGCCAGGTCCGCTGTTCCCTTGTAGCCATAGGGATCGCGGCCGGCCACCATCACGATGTCGCGGCAGTCGGCCTTCGCCATATGGTCGCCGTTGGTCGGCGGGTACCAGGGCAGCAGCGACGATGCGCTCAGGTAATGGGTGGTGAGGCCAGCGATCGGTCCCTGGTCGGGATGAAAAACTCGTCCTGATGCAAGCCTGGCCCGGCTTTCGCGGTCACCGACTCCGCCGCCAGCGTCGCTCTGCTGGGCGATCGCCCTCGCGACGCAGCGCTGACGGGTATCCAAGAGAGCGGTGCTCAGCTCCGACGACATCCGGCGGCTCGCGCTCGAGTACCCGGAAACCCACGAGTTCCGTCACTTCGGCATACCAGCGTTCCGGGTCGGCAAGCGCGCCTGCGCCGGGTTCGACAAGGGCGGACGGACTGCTGTGTTCTCCGTGAGTGAAGACGAAGGTTCCGCCGCCGTCGTCGCCGATCCCATTGTCTATCAAGAAGTCTGGCGAAACGGGGCAACCACGAGCTGGGTCGGGCTGCGGGTCGACCTCACTGCCGCCACGGAGGAACTGGTGCACGAGCTCATTGATCATGCCTGGCGAAACAAGGCGCTCAAGCGGGTGGTGGCCGCCTACGACGCTCGGTGACGGGTCGGCCCCGGCTCGCCGCGCGGGGGGTGAACAGGACGGCCAGGGTCGCGCGGTCACTGATCAGTCAGACGGGCCTCGGAGATGGTTGGCTCGAACAGTTCGACAGGGTTACCGGATGGATCGTCGATCAGGACTTGCTTGCCGCCAACGCCGTCGACGATGTCGTTGCGGAAGTGGATCCCCTTGCTGCGCAGCGACTCGACGGTGCCGGCCACGTCCGCGACCTCGATGCTGAAGCGATTCCACCCTCCCGGCTGCGGCGCGGTGCCATCGGGCATCGACTGACCTCCGCCGCCTTCGGTGCTCGGCGCGCTGAGCACCAGCCGGAGGTCGCCGCGAGACAGCATGGCAAAGGTAGGGGCCGGGTGCATGTCCTCGTGGAACCCGAGGGATTCGCAATAGAACGCGATCGCGGCGTCCACGTCGTGGACGATGTAGCGCACGCTGACCGAAGCCATCGAGATGCGCCTCCTCGGTTTGGTCCCCTGACCGCGACGCTATTCCCACACAGTCCGGCAGGCAAGGGAGAGCCAGCAGCCGGCAGGGGACGGTTGCCATGGCAGAGAATAATGTTGGCCGCCAACGTATGTCACCAACTGCGAGCTGTCGGTGTGTGCTCGGCATCGGTGATGCCTGCGTCCTGTGAATGGCCGTGCTGCGGCCGCCGGGAGAACCTGTCAGCTCAGTTGAACCACAGCCGTACCGCGAGGGCAAGGCCGGCGACCCCGATGATCCAGCGCAGCACGGCGGGGTTGATCCGCCGGACGATGCCGGGGCCGAGAAAACCGCCGAGGACACAGCCCAGCAGCAGCGGCGGGACCGAGGGCCACGACACCGAAGCGGAGAACGCGAAGGTGATCGCCGCGACCACGTTGGCGACCCCGAGCATCAGGTTCTTCATCGCGTTTGCCACCGGCAGTGAATGCTCGGTGCCGATCAGCAACGCGGCCAGAATCATCACCCCGGCTGCCGCTCCGAAGTAGCCGCCGTACACAAAACACGGGAACAGCACAGGCAGCACCCAGCCGCGGCCGCTCGACTCGCCGGTGCGCCTGGCGGCCCGACGGGCCGCCGCGGTCCTGACGCGCGGACTGACCAACAACAGGATGCTGGCGAAGGCGACCAGGAACGGCACGATGCGTTCAAAGGAATCGGGCGGGCTGATCAGCAGCAGGACCGCGCCCAGCAGTCCGCCGACAGCGGCCACCGGAAGGCTACGGGCCAGCGACTTCCACCGCCCGCTGAGCTCGCGCCGGCTGCCCAGGATGGAGCCGGCGCTGCTGCCGATCAGCCCCAGCGTGTTGGTCACGTTCGCCACCACCGGCGGCAGTCCGGTCAGTAGCAGCGCCGGGTAGGACATCACCGACGCCAGCCCTGCGGTCGAGCCGACGACGCCGGCGCCGACGCCCGCCGCGAACAGCAGCCCCAGATCGCCGATCGTCATCGCTGGTGAACCACAGCAAAACGGTAGCTGCCGGCTATGGGCAGCCGTCGACCGGGCGGACGGGCGCGCAAACCTCTGGCGTGACATCACCGAACGGCGCCGCCCAGGTGCGGTCGCCGGGTACCATCGCGCGAACCTGCGAATCCACGGAGCGACCGAACTCGCGCTCGTCCCTAACCGACGGCAATCACCAGCCGGCCGGCGACATGTCCTGCGGCACTGACGGTGTGAGCGTCACCGGCCTGTTCGAGAGTGAACGTCCTGGCTATCGGGGATGCGGAAGCTGCCCTCGCCGAACAGCTTCGGTGACTCCGCGTACGCAGTGGCGTGATCGGCGCCGGACGTGGACACCCGTGTTCTGCTCGGCCGCGGCTCGTTAGTCCCGGCCGGCCCTGCCGGTTCAGCCGGTTCAGCCGGCGGCTGTGCCCACCAGGATGGCGGCCGGACCCTCCAATCGCACGGCGAGGGCGTGGTCCAGGTGGTCCGCCTCGTCAAGCAAGGCGGTCACCGCCGCGGCGAAGGCTCTGCTCAGCGCGCCTCGATCCAATGCGCGCACCAGCGTCTCGGCGATGGTTGCCGTCTCCTCGGCCGGCAGGTCGTCCGCGCCGCGGCCCTGTTGGGGCGCAAGCCCGTGCCGCAGACAGGCTAGGGAGACGAGGACGAGCTGATCGCGGAGGCCGTTCACCATATTGAGCCTGCAGGCTGCGGCCGCGGGCAATGCTCGAGCGGGCATGCAGCGCAAACAACCAGGCCGTCCCGACGAGAGCCCGCGGTGCAGGAGAGCTGGCCGGCTTGGGTTCGTTCGCCTCACCGAACAGCAGACGGAACGATGCACCGGACGCCGCGAACGCGTCCGACGGCCAGAACGATAGGTCGACCTGCAGTGAACTGGACAGCAGGAATACCCGGAAAAGCGTGCTGTGCGACCACATGTCGAGATGGTCGACAGCGCTGTGCTCGTACATCCGCGCCGTCCAGCCGTCGAGAACGTCAGCGGGGCTCAGATCGGTGACGAGCCGCAGGGCGAGGTCGATGTCGGACCACGCGTCCTCACGATCCAGCGCCGCCGACCCGACCAGCGCCGCTGCGGTGATCCGGTCATCTGCCTGGGCAGCCGCGATCAGCTCGTCACGCAGCTTCCGGCGTTGCTGCTGGCTGTACACCGGACCAGCGTAGGTGGCGGCGGGTTCACGGGTCGGTGGGCCCGCTGGTCGTCTTGCTACGTTCGTGCTGTGTTGGATGCAGCGGAAGCCCAGGCACTGATCGACGACAGCGCGTTCGGCCGCTGGTGGGGATTCCGGGTGACGGCGGTCGGAGACGGTGCCGCGACAGTCGCCCTCCCGCTGCGCCCGGAGATGCTGCGGCCCGGCGACATTGCCCACGGCGGATGCGCGATGACGCTGGCGGACGTGGCCGTCTGGGTCGCCATCACCGAGCGAACCGGGGACAGTAGAGCCGTCACCGTGCAACAGAACAACACCTTCCTCGGGCCGGCTCGCGGCGATCTCAGCTGCGAGGCCCGGCTGATCAAGGTCGGTCGAACCTTCACCCACGGCGAGGCGACGGTGACGGACTCCACCGGACGGCTGGTCAGCCACCACACCGTCACCTACGCGAACCCGGCCGGACCCAGCAACCATTCCTGACGTGGTGGCATACTCTCACTATATATGCTGCGGCTATGCTAGATTGACTCGGTAGAGAGTCACAGTGAGAGGCGACGACGATGAACGCTTCCATGTCGGAGGAGTTGGTCCAGTTGGTCTCTGCCGTGGTCGACGGAAGCGACTCCCGCGCACAGGTGCTTGTCGATGCGTTGCGGCAGTTGGTCAAAGCTGAACGCCGGAACCAACTCCTGCACCCGGAGGCGACCGCGTCCACGAAAGACGTGCTCGAATATCGGCTGCGAGCCGAGCTTTTCGAGGCGGGCGTCCGGGACGGCTACCCGGTGAAGGACGCAGCAGCGATCGCAAGGCTGTCGCAGTCCCGGGTGCGACACCTACTCAGTGACGGCTCGTGGCCAACGGTGAAGCCGGGACCAGGATCGGTGGTGGTCCCGCGCTTCGTGTTCACCCCCGATGGTGCCGAACTTCCCGCCATCCGCCGGGTCTCCCAAGCCGCGCGAGCGGCTGGGTGGGACGTCTACACCTTGGCCAGCTTCTTGAATGCCCCACAGGAGTTCCTCGAAGACCACACGCCGCGCCAGTGGCTGACCATGGGTGCCGACCCCGAGGCGGTGCTGACCAGCATCGGCGAGCCCGGATGAGCCATGTCTCCGACCAGATCGACCGCGTCAACGCCCTCACCGTTCCCACGATCACCGACGGCGACCTGACCCCGGCCCCCGCAGATCTATGGCGGATCAGGTTCGTGGACTCCCCGCATCCGCTGGCCTGGAACGAATTGCGTACCTTCGGCCCGGTCAACGGATGCCGCTTCGACCCACAAGACCCACCGCCCGGCGACGACGTCGGAAACGGGGTCAGTTATCTCGGGTCATCTCTCGAAACCGCTGTGCTGGAGGTCTTCCACCAGCAACGCCGCATCGATCGGGAAACCATGACACCTGTCGTGTATCGGCTGCAGCTACGCAGCCGTCCGCTGCTGCTGGACCTGCGGTCAGGCTGGCCGTCGCGGCTCGGCATCTACCAGGAAGTGAGCCGCCTCGTCTACCCGGCCAGCCAGCTGCTGGCCCGGCGCATCCGCGCCGCCAACCCGAACGTGCCAGGGCTGCTGTTCCACTCGGCCCGAAGTGGCCACGGACTCAACATCGTGCTCTGGCAGCCAGCAGCCGCCGAACTTCACACTGCTGTGCTGGTCGAATCGGCCCCGCTCGCCGATCCGCGTTGGAACACCGAGGTCGCAGGTATCGCCAACAGGCACGGGTTTGTCTAAGCCAGTCGGGTCAAGGTGGAGCGTGAGCCGCAGCGCGGCTACCGCTCCTTCGGCGCCATTGCCAGCCGGATCAGATAATCGGACGCAGCAGGCTCGGCGGCGGTGGTGCCGTAGCGGCGAACCAAGCCGGCGAGCTCGCGTTGGAAGTCCTTTGCCGAGCCTGGTGACAGGCGCAGGGTTGCGTGTTGGTCCCAGACGGCTGGCGCGGCGTCGGACAACACGGCCTGCCAGAAGTTGTTGGTGTCCAATAGGTTTCGCGGCACGAAGTCGCGATTGACGGCGTTGCCGGAGTTCGGTCGATATAGGAGTGTGCCCCAACCCTGATCGCGACCGACCCTCAGCCAGGCCTTCTCGACGCTCGCATCGAGCGCCTGATGACTGTCGATCCTGCTACGCCTGAAGAGTTCACGGACGGTGCCGATCGGGGTCAGCTCGAGCGGCGCGAAGACGCTGTCCGAGGTCGATCGGTAGTAGGTGATCGCCCGTCCGGCCCGCTGCTGGCGCCTGGTCACCCGGAGCAGGCCGAGCGCGAGCATCTGCCGCACCCGGTAGCCGACGGACCCGATGTCGACCTCGAGCTCCCTGGCCACGTCGGCCGCTGCGCGCTCCCTGGCCAGGAACGGCAGGAAGTAGCGGGACGAGGCCGGCATCGTCACAAAGGTGGCCACCTGCGGGTTGTCGAGCACCTTTGACGCTCTACTGAACGGCGCATCTATCATTTCCAGTAGCCTAGCGGCGAGCGTCTCACCGTGCGCTCATTGCTGCGGTATCCGGCGTTCGTCGTGCTCTGGTGCGCGAACTTGGCGTCCTCGCTGGCCGGCTGGTCGCTGGGCATCGCCCTGTCGGTCCAGGTGTTCGAGACAACGCGGTCGCCGCTGGCCACCAGCGCTCTGTTGATCGCCTCGTCGCTGCCTTCCGCTGTCCTGGGCAGCGTGGCCGGCGTGATAGCCGATCGGGTGTCACGGACCCGGCTACTGCAGCTCGTCAGCTGGCTGCGGGTCGGCATCATCGCGGTGCTGCCGCTGACCCACGGGGCCGTCGGCGCGCTCTACCTGGTGGCGATCGCGCAGGCGACGGCCATGCAGTTCTTCGGTCCTGCCGAGCAGGCGACAGTCGCCCAGGTGGTGCCGGACCGGCTGCTGCCGCTCGCGCTCGGTGCCAACTCGGCCGCGACGAACACTACCAGGCTGGTGGCACCCGCGCTCGGCGGTGGCCTGATCACGCTGTTCGGGTTCAGCTGGACCACCGCGATCGTTGCCGGCCTGCTCGGCTGCGCAGCCGTCCTACTGTGTTTCTTGCCGGCAGGCAGCGCGAAACCGCAAGGCGTGCAACCACTCTGGCGCGATTGGCTCGATGGTATCCACGAGCTCCGCGCCAATCGCACCACCACCGCTGTGACGGCCGTGCAACTGTTGGACGCCGTCAAGGAGGGTGCGCTGACGGCGCTGTTCCCGGTGCTGATGCTGGGTGTGATCGGGGTGTCACCCGCCTACATGGGCGTGGTCAACAGCTCATTCGCCGTCACCGCCATCGGTGCTGGGCTGGCGGTCCCGGCGGTGGTTCGTCGGTGCGGCTACCGCTGGCCGATCGCCGTCGGCGTCACCGTCAGCGGTCTGCTGATCGTGCTGCTCGGGGCGATTCCACTGCCCATCGTCGCGCTGGGAGCGTTCTTCGTCAGCGGCTTTCCGTTCACCATCTCGTGGGTGGCGGCCAACACCTTGCTGTTAGTCCGGACCGAAGAGAGCCACCGGGCACGCACCGTCGGGGTGGTGGGCGGCCTGTACTCCGCCGTCATGCTGATGGCGGCGGCCATCGCCGGCGTGGCCGCGTCGCTGTTCGGGACACCGGCAGTGCTCATCGCGGCCGCCGGCTTCCAGGTCGCGGCCGGGCCGATCTTCGCGCTGATGCTGCCGCGGGCATCCCGGCTCAGTGAAGACCTGGCTCCCGGGCGGCGACAGGCACGCCCGTCTGCGTGAACCATTGACTGTCGCAACCGGGGATGGGTAACTTAACTACGTTGATCGCTTGCTGGAGTTCGTCAGCCATCGAGTGTCAGGCACCCGTCGCGTCGCCCAGGTCCGTAGGGAGCCGCGCTTGTTCGAGGCGTTGCTCGAGTAGTACCCGAGTCATAAAGGACATTGATCATGTGGAGTGCACGACGCGTCATCCTGATCCCCGCTGTGAGCGCTTTGGTGCTCACCATGATGCCGGTGGCCGCGATGGCAGCGCCAAAACCGCATACCCCGAATTCGTCGACGACCGAGCAAAGCAGAACGCCGGCGGCGGTGCAGCCGGCAGCGAAGAAGCACGCGCAAGGTGGTGATGTGCTGAACCAACTGCTCGGCCATCCGGCCCGCACCTTGCGCAAGGGAACCCCAGCGCAGGCCGATCTGATCCCGCAGTATGCCAACAAGATTCCGGTCGACGCCGCCAACGGGATCGCGCCGGGTACCGGTGCGGACGGCCATCCGATGTACCCCGGCGAGGTGGTGCTGGCGGCTCGCAACGGCGTGATCGCCGAACAGGGCGCCGCCGGGTTCAACCTGCGGTACGCCGACCAGTCGGGCACCGACCTGCCGCGTGACCAGTGGATTCCGACCACGATGAACACCATCTACGACCTGGCGTCGCTGTCGAAGTTGTTCACCTCGATCGCGGCCATGCAGCAGATCCAGGCCGGCAAACTGAGCCTGGACAGGACCGTCGCGTCGTACATTCCGGCCTTCGCCGCGAACGGCAAGCAGGGCATCACCATCAGAGAACTGATGACGCACACCTCGGGGTTGCCGCCGGACCCGAGCCCGGCACTGTGGACCTATCCGACGATGGCTGAACGGGTTGCCGCGATCTATGCGGCGAAGCCGCAGGCGGCGCCGGGCAGCATCTACCTGTACTCGGATTTGAACATGATGACGCTCGGCAAGCTGGTCGAGTTGGTCTCCGGTAAGACCCTTGACGTCGCGGTGCACGCCGGGATCACCGGCCCGCTGGGCATGAAGGACACCATGTACAACCCGCCGGCGTCGCTGAAGCCGCGGATCGCTGCTGCGGAGTACGAACTGGTTCCCGACCGCGGGCTGGTCTGGGGGCAGGTGCACGACGAGAACTCTTGGGCCCTTGGCGGTGTCGCCGGCCATGCCGGTGTCTTCTCCACCGCTCACGACCTGGCGATCCTGTCGCAGACGATGCTGAACGGTGGCAGCTACGGCTCGACCAGGATCCTGTCGAAGAAGTCCGTGGTGGCAATGATGACCAACTTCAACGCGGCGTTCCCCGGCAACGATCACGGGCTGGGTTTCGAGCTCTACCAGCACTGGTACATGGGCGCCCTGGCGACGCCGTACACGATCGGCCACACCGGGTTCACCGGTCCGACGCTGGTGATCGATCCGACCACGCACTCGTTCGTCATCTCGCTGAACAACCGGGTGCACCCGAGCCGGAACTGGGGCTCCACCAACCCGGTGCGGCGAGCGGTGGCCGACGACCTGGCGCGGGCAGTGGCGGTAAAACCGAAGCAGGGCAACACCTCTTGGTATGGCGGGATGACCGATGCCTCGACCGCAACGCTGACCGCCCCGATGGACCTGAAGACCGCGCCGGCCAAGCTGTCGTTCGACCTCTGGTACGACACCGAGCCCGACTCAGACTTCTTGTATCTGGAGGTGTCCGGCGACGGCGGTACCACCTGGTACCCGGCACCATTCACCACAAAGCAGAACCCGACCCCCACCACCAAGGTGTCCGGCTATGACGGGCATCAGTGGCTCGACGCCACCGCCGACCTGTCCGGCTGGTCCGGCTCGGTGCTGGTCCGCTGGCGCTACACCACCGACCAGCTGTACCACGGCCGCGGCGTCTACGTCGATGCGATCAAGGCTACCGAGCACGGCAAGCCGGTCTTCGATGAGGCCCGCGCCAAGGACGCAGCCACGATTCAGGCGACCGGCTGGGTGCAGAGCAAGAACTGACCTATCCGGTGTAACGATCGAGCCCGTCTTTGGCGAAGGTGAGTTATTGCCGGTTCGCCGACCTCGATCCCCGCCGGCACCGCGACCTGGACCATGTGGCAAAGCTCCGGTGCCAATGGATCACAGGGGGGCCAGGACCAGTTCAACGGGGGCTGGACGCAACTGTTGGCGCTGGCCGCCAACCACCACTGCCCCTCAACCCCGCCATGCCCGACCGACGCAAAGTCCCTGCCGCGCCAGGACTACCGTCGAGTCATGCGTGGTGAATACAAGGTCCCTGGCGGCAAGCTGGTAGCTGTCGACGTCGAGGTGGTCGACGGGCGGCTGGCCGGCGTCTCCGTCTCCGGCGATTTCTTCCTGGAGCCGGACGAGGCGCTGGAGGACATCGACGCGGCGCTCACCGGAATGCCCATCGACGCCGGCGTCGAGCAGCTGGCGCAGGCGATCACCGGGGCGCTGCCCGACGGTGTCTCGATGATCGGGTTTACCCCGGAGGCGGTGGCCATCGCGGTCCGCCGGGCCCTTGGCAAGGCGACCGGGTGGGACGATCACACCTTCGACGTGATCCCACCCGTGGTGCTGCCACCGGTGATGCACGTCGCGCTGGACGAAGTGATCGCCCACGAAGTTGCCGCCGGAACCCGTCCGCCGACGTTGCGATTCTGGGACTGGGATTCGCCGCTGGTGGTGATCGGCTCGTTCCAGTCGGTCAAGAACGAGATCGACCCGGAAGGCGCCGCCAGGCACCACATCGACGTGGTGCGCCGGATCTCCGGCGGTGGCGCGATGTTCATGGAGCCCGGCAACTGCATCACCTACTCGCTGGTGGTGCCCTCGTCGCTGGTTGAGGGGCTGAGCTTCGAACGGTCCTATGCGTTCCTGGACGAATGGGTGATCGGCGCACTGGCCGAGATCGGTGTGGTGGCAACGTATGTGCCGCTCAACGACATCGCATCGGACAAGGGCAAGATCGCCGGTGCCGCGCAAAAACGATTCGCCGACGGTGCGGTGCTGCACCACGTGACGATGGCCTACGACATCGACGCGGACAAGATGCTGGAGGTGCTCAGGATCGGCAGGGAGAAGATGTCCGACAAGGGCACCAAGAGCGCCAACAAGCGGGTGGATCCGATGCGTTCGCAATCCGGAATGGCCCGCGCCGACATTCTCAGCTCGTTCGTCGGCTCGTTCCAACGGCGCTACGCAAGTCAACTTTCGGGCTACACCCAGGCCGAGCTCGACGCGGCGAAAGCATTGGTGGACAACAAGTTCGGCACCACCGACTGGACCAACCGGGTTCCGTAACCCGTACCGGTCAACAATACTCGGCATTCGGCGACAAGGACGTGTACGGCATGACGACGCGGGATCTGCCCGCCAGGTGCCGCTGCCGGCGTGGCTGCGTGCCTACTTCAGCGACAGGCAGCCGACGCGCAGCCACGTCTAGAGCCGACGGTACGGGGCCGTGATTCGTCCGAATGGGAGAAACCCGACGGCCCGCGTCGTGCAGCAAGGGTCAGGCCGTGGACAACCGATCGATCGCCGCGATCTCGGCGGCGGTCAGCTGCAAATGGGCGCCGGCCGCGTTACCGATGATGCGCTCGGATCTGGTGGACTTGGGGATCACCACGAAGCCGTGCGCCACGTGCCAGCCGACGATCACCTGGGCGGTGCTCGCGTCGTGCGCCGCGGCAATCGAGGTCAGCGTCGGGTCGGAAAGGTCGCTGGCCTTGAACGGGCTGTAGCCCTCCAGGATCACCCCGCGCTGCTGCAGGGCCGCCACCAGTTCGGCGTCGTAAAGCGCTGGGGACCAACGGATCTGGTTGACGGCGGGTGCCACGCCGGTGGCGGCGATCAGCTCGTCGATCTGATCCAGGGAGTAGTTGCTGACGCCGATCGCGGTGGCCAGACCGTCCTGCTGGGCCTTGATCACCTGTTCCCACACTGCCGGCGATGCCTGTTTGTTCGGCGGCCAGTGCACCAGCCACAGGTCGACCCTGTCCAGCTTCAGTTTGGCCAGGCTCTCGTCAAGGGTCTGCCGTTCACGGCCGGCATGATCCGGTGGCAACTTGGTGGTGACGAACACCGACTCCCGCGGCAACCCGGCGGCAGCCAGGCCGGCGCCGATGCCGTCCTCGTTGTGATAGCCGGTGGCCGTGTCGATGTGTCGGTATCCGGCCCCGAGCGCCACCTGCACGGCGGCGACCGCGTCGGAGTTTTCGATCAGCCAGGTACCGAAGCCGAGCAGCGGCATGTCGCCGGTGGCCAGGGTGGCGGCCGGCGTGGAGTATTCAGGAGTCGTCATGGCACCAGTGTTCCGCTGTCGGTGGATCGCCGTGACGGTGGGTCCGGCTGGGAACCCTGGTGAGCCGTCGCAGCCACCAGTGTGAAGATGAGGACATGACCGACGACGCCGCTTCGTACCCGTTTGACCTGGCCGAGACCGACCGGCTGCTGACCACCACCCGCGCCGTGCGCAAACGGCTCGACCTGGATCGGCCGGTCGAGCGGCAAGTGCTGCTGGAGTGCATCGACATCGCCCAGCAGGCACCGACCGGCAGCAATAGCCAGTCGTGGCGCTGGCTGATCGTCACCGATCCCGCGAAGCGGCAACTGATCGCCGACGTCTACCGCGAGGCGTCGGCCGAGTATTTCGCCAACGCACAGGACCTGTCGAAGACCCGCAATCCCGAGCAGAACCAGCGCGTCCGATCCAGCTCGACGTTCCTACGGGAGGAGATGCAGCGGGTTCCAGCGCTGGTGATCCCTTGTGCTGCAGGCGGTTCGGCCGACATGACGGCGGAGCAGCAGGCCGGCTTCTACGGCTCGATCGTGCCGGCCAGCTGGAGCTTCATGTTGGCGCTGCGGTCTCGCGGGCTCGGCTCCGTTTACACCACACTGCATCTGGGACTGGCCGACAGGGTGGCGGAGGCGTTGGGCATCCCCGACCACTACACCCAGACCGCGCTGATCCCGGTCGCCTACACCAAGGGCTCCGATTTCAAGCCGGCCGATCGACCGCCGGTGGACCGGATCGTCAAGTTCGACTCCTGGTGAGCCGCGCAGCGGCATCACATCGACGGTGATCGCCGGCGCGGGATCCGCTTGCGCAGCCGGCGATCGTCAGTCGAGCTGGTCGCGCAACACCCGCTTGAGCAGCTTGCCGCTCTGGTTGCGTGGCAGCTCGTCGACGAAGTGCACTCGCTTGGGAATCTTGAATGGTGCCAAGCTCTTTCGGGCATGCGCGATCAGTTCGGCCTCGTCCGCCGCGGCACCGTCACGCAGCACCACCACCGCGGTGACGGCCTCGATCCAGCGCTCGTCAGCGGCAGCGATCACGGCGACCTCGGCGACGGCCGGGTGGGTGTAGAGGACGTCCTCGACCTCCCTGGAGGCGACCAGGATCCCGCCGGTGTTGATCACGTCCTTGATCCTGTCCACCACGGTGACGAAGCCCTGCTCGTCGCGGGTCACCAGATCGCCGGAGTGGAACCAGCCGTCGGTGAACGCCGCTGCTGTCTCCTGCGGCTTGTCCCAATAGCCGATGCACAACTGCGGGGAGCGGTACAGCAGTTCGCCGGAGGTGCCGGGCTGCACATCGGCGCCGGCGTCGTCCACCACCCGCGTTTCGACGAACAGCACCGAGCGGCCACAGGACTCAGGTCGATCGGGGTGCTCCTCGGGAAGCAGAACCGTTGCCAGCGGGCCGATCTCGGACTGGCCGAAGCAGTTGTAGAAGCCCAACTCCGGCAGCTGTTTCTGCAGGCGTTGCAGCACCGGGCCGGGCATGATCGATGCCCCGTACTGGGCCTTGCGCAGCGACGACAGGTCGGCGGTGGCCAGCGCCGGATGATTCGCCAGCGGCACCCAGACGGTCGGCGCCAGGAACAGCGAACCGATGTGATCGGCCTCGACCCTGCGCAGAATCTCCGGCACGTCGGGGCGAGACATCAGGTAGTTGGTGGCACCGATCGCGAGATAGGGCATCAAGAAAACGTGCATCCCCGCCGAGTGATACAGCGGCATGCAGTGCAGCGGCGCATCGTCCTCGGCCAATCCCAGCGCCACCACGGACGAGGTGTACTCGTGGACCAGCGCGCGGTGCGTCATCATCGCGCCCTTCGGCTGCGATGTGGTGCCGGAGGTGTACAGCAGCTGAACCAGATCGGTGTCGGATACCCGGACATCGAGGGCCGGCACCTCGCCGGAGCGCCAGCGGTCCAGTACGGCGTCGTCGGTGCCATGCAGCACCAGCACCAGCTCCACGGCGGTGTCGGCCCTGATCGTCTCCACCTGTTCGCGCAGCGAGGTGTCGACCAGGGCGATCCTGCTGCCCGACTGGCGCAGCAGGTAGCTCAGCTCACCCCCGGTGAGGGCATAGTTCACCGGTACGTGCACCAGGCCGGCGCGGGCACATCCCAAGTAGGCCAACAGGTATGCGTCCGAATTGGCCCCCACCGTTGCCACCCTGTCGCCCTGCTGCAGTCCGAGGTCGAGCAGATAGCCGGCAGCGCGGGACACCGCGTCGTCCAGTTCGGCGTAGGTCCAGCTGCGGTCTTCGTAGTGCAGCGCGATCCGATCCGGGAACCGGCCCGCACTGCGGCGGATGACGTCGTCCACAGTGCTGGACCGCAAGTCGCTCACGGGTGCTCCCTACTGGCCGGGTCGGGTAGGGCTGCAGTCAATCACTCTGGCCTGTATGGAGTGAAGCGGCGGAGCCGCTCCCGAGCGGGAACTGCTGCAAGCGCACCCACGACTCGTCCTCATCCGACCCGACGAACAGACTCACCCGCGTCACCTGTTGCCGAACCGGAAGCAGCTGTTGAACTGCCCGCTCGGCGGCCAGCATCAACTCCTGCGGAGCCCTGTCGGCGATTGTCAAGTGTGGAACAACGTCATCGAATTCCCCGCCGTAGGGCGGGTAGGCCGGAAATGCGGCGGCAAAGGCGGCTGTCAACGCCCTGAAAGGCCCTGGGTCGACGGGCGCGGCCCAGAGCACCGCCTGCTCGAACCAATCAGTGCCGCCGAAGGTCACCTCGAACGGTTCATGGCTTCGGCACACATCGGCGGCCCGCTGCACGTCGGCGGCGCCGATAAGGGCCGGCGGCGCGAATGGGAACAGGACGGTCACATGTGCTGGGACACCGAGCTGCGCGCCGCGATCCATCAGCAGGCGATGCTCGTGAACTACCGGGTCGGCGGCCGGGATCTCCACCACGAAGCCCGATCGAAGCCTGCCATCTACCCGGTCAAGGACTGCGAGATCGTGGGTGTCCTTGTCGTGCAATTCGTACCCCTGATGGAACTCCCGCTGGAGCCGCGCCGAGATGGTCGGCACCGCGCGGCCGGCCAGCCAACCGATGCCGAGATCGACGGCCGGGTAGCCGAAGTGGGTGCCGCCCCGCCCGGCCTGCCGACCGTTCCCGGCAACATCCAGCTCCAGTGGATGCAGGTCGACCGCGCCGACCCCCTGTTTGCACAGCTGCAGCCGCACCGGCAGCCGGTCGGTCTCCGGCAGATAACCGTCGGCCCGCAGCATCGCGACGACATCGTCCAGCCGATCCTGGTCGAGTGCCAGGTCAAGATCGTCATGCTCCCTGGTCTGCTGGGCCGCCAGCGCGTCGATGCCCCAACCACCGCCGATCCAGTGGGCGATGTCCCTGGCACCCAGCAGGTCCAGCACCCTGAGCACTTCGGCCTGCTGCACGCCGATCACCCACCATTCCATCGTCAGACCACGTTGGGCTGAGTTCCACGGCCACTCGGAGCGCCGACTGGCCAGCTTCAGTAGACAACTCGGAAGCCGCCGATCAAGGTAATGGTGTTGTCGTCGGGATCACTGATCGCGCAGGTCTGCACACCCTTGCTGGCGTCTACGACCTCGCCTGGCGTCAGGCCGCGGCTGGTGAGCTGGGCGAGCTGCTGCGGAAGATCGTCGACCGCAAAGTTGAGCTGACCCTCGCCGGCCCGCTGCTGGTCGACGAACACCTGCACCCAGCCGTTGTCGATCACCTGCCACTCCACCAGAGTCGGCATCGGGTTGTTGTCGGGCGCCCGGCCGAACAGTTTCTGGTACCAGGCGTTGGCACTGTCGAAATCGGAAACCGGAACAACGGCCAGTAGGTGACTGATCGTCATGAGTACCTCCAGGGGTTGGATTCCGGCACCGTATCCGGTCGCTCTCACGCTCGCCCGCACAGTCCTGGGCAGCCGTCCTGGTAGACGTTCGGGGTAGACGCAAGGCGCGACCGGGAGCAGACTGCCACGGCGGTGACGGTGGCGTCGTACACGGCCAGCGGGGCGGCTGTCCCGGCCGTCAAGCCGGCTCCAGCGGCGAAGTCGGCTCCGGCGGATGCGAAGTCGGCGGTTCCTGCCGGCCAGGCACAGTCGGATTGGTGCGTGTTGGGGAAGTGCTGACGCACACTGGAGTTCACGAGCGTGAGTCGAGTCGAGCTCGACTCCACGCTGCGTACCGATCTGACGTAGCGCGACGGGAGCTCGGATGGCACCGACCGAGGCGAGGGTGCAGCGGGTCATTACTGAACTGCTGCAAGAACAATGACGGCTCCAAGGATACTCAGCGTTGGCGTGGTCGGGTCCGGATCGATGGCGCAGCAACACCTGACGGCCTGGCGGCAATTGGGCGTGACGACCGGGCTGTACTCGACCGGTCGCAATGCGGCCGGTCTCGCGGATGGTGCGGGAGCGATTCTGCATGCTGAGCTGGCCAGCCTCATCGACGGCAGCGACGTGGTGGACATCTGTACACCGTCGACCAGCCATCTCGCCGTAGGGACCGCCACCGCTGCCGCCGGCAAGCCGGTGATTTGCGAGAAGCCGTTAGCGCGCAGCCACTCTCAAGCCGTCGAGCTCATCGGGGTCTGTCGGCAGGCCGCGGTGCCGCTGCTGGTCGGACACGTGGTGCGCTACTTCCCGCAGTACGCGGCGGCCAAGGAGGCGGTCGCTGCCGGCAGGATCGGCCGGCCGACCGAGCTGCGGCTGTCCAGAGCGGTGGCCATGCCGACCCGATCCTGGTACGCCGATGAGTCGCTGTCCGGTGGGGTGTTGCTGGACCTGATGATCCACGACATCGACTACGCCAGGTGGATCGCCGGCGACGTCACCTGGGTCGAGGCCGCGGTGACCACGGGCGAGCGCGGCGAGGTGATCGGGAACGCGACCCTGCAGCACCGCGACGGTGCCGTCAGCCGGCTGACCGGACTGTGGGGTGTTGCCGGGCAACCGTTTTCAGCCGGCTTCGAGCTCACCGGAACCGCTGGCGTAGTCCGATCGGACGATTTCGCCGCCGATGCTCTTGTAACGCTGCCGGCCGGCGATGGCTATGACGCTGACCTGCAGCCATACATCGCGCAATTGGCCGAGTTCGCCGCCGTCATCAACGGCAGCGCGACCGCGCGGGTGACGGCGCAGGATGCGTTGGCCGCACTGGACATAGCGCTGGCAGCGATCGAATCCTCCCGCAGCGGCCGGCCGGTCGCCCTGGTGTGACTCATCTCCCGATTCGGCAGCTCGGGGCATAACCCCGTTGCCGCGGTCGTTGGCACTGTCAACAGCGCCACCAACGCGCGTTGATCGATGCTGCGCCGAGTCAATAGTGCACGGAATTGATAGTGCGCAGGATTGGTGATGCACGGACCAGGTGCGGCAACAACGGACGAAAGGGATCACTCACCCGTGACCACAGCGACTCAGACTCGTCAGACCCAGGCATTGCAGGCAGATACCGCCAGCGCACCGTTCAAGACCGCCACCGTCGAGCGCCGCGAGCTGCGGCCGGACGACGTCCGGATCGACATCAAGTTCGCCGGCATCTGTCACTCCGACATCCACAATGTCCGCGGTGAATGGGGCCAGACGACCTTCCCGATCGTGCCCGGCCACGAGATCACCGGCATCGTCAGCGAAATCGGCTCGGACGTCAGCGACCATAAGGTCGGCGACCGGGTCGGTGTCGGCTGCTTCGTCGACTCCTGCGGCGAGTGCGAGGCCTGCAAGGACGGTGAGGAGCAGTTCTGCGCCAAGGGCGTCGTGCAGACCTACGCGTCCAAGGACTACTACGACGAGATCACCTACGGCGGCTACAGCCAGTCGGTGGTCGTCAAGGACCACTTCGTGGTGCACATCCCGGACGAGCTTGACCTGGCGGAGGCGACTCCGCTGCTGTGTGCCGGCATCACCACCTACGCCCCGCTCAAGCGCTGGGGCGCCGGCCCAGGCAAGCTCGTCGCCGTCATCGGGATGGGGGGCCTCGGGCATGTGGCCGTCAAGATCGCCGCGGCACTCGGCGCCGAGGTCAGCGTGCTGTCCCGTAGCAAGTCCAAGGAAGCGGACGGTAAGGCGTTCGGTGCCAGCCACTACTACGCCACCGAAGACGGCGCGGTCTTCAAGGACCTCGCCGCCACCTTCGACCTGATCATCAACACCGTCAGCGCGGACCTCGACCTGAACGACTACCTCGGTCTGCTCGGCCGCGGCGGCGTGATGGTCAACGTTGGGGCGCCGGGGCAGCCACAGCAGTTCGGCATGTTTTCGCTGCTGGCCAACCGCCGGATCTACGCCGGATCGATGGTCGGCGGGCTGCAGGAGACCCAAGAAATGCTGGACTTCTGCGCAGAGCACCACATCGCCGCCACCATCGAGACGATCGACGCTGGCAAGGTCGACGAGTACTACGACAAGGTCGTCGACGGTCACGTCCGCTACCGCGCAGTGATCGACGCCGCCACCATCGGAGCCTGACCACAGCATTCTGAACGGACGGTCGTACATTCTGGGGATGGCCGCCGACCCGACACCTGCCGTGCTCAATACTTCTGCTTCGCGAACCGTTTCGGCGCTGCCGCGGAGTCGGCCGTCGGATCAGGGTGTCGATCCGGCGGCCATCGACGGGCTACTGGATGCGGTCGAGCGGGCGGGTATCGAGCTGCACAGCCTGATGGTGCTGCGACACGGCGCGGTGGTGGCCGAGGGCTGGTGGTCGCCGTACTCGGCGGACGGGCTGCACCTGCTGTATTCACTCAGCAAGTCGTTCACCTCGGCGGCGGCCGGCCTGGCCATCGCCGAGGGCCGCTTCGGACTGGACGATCTGGTGCTGGACCATCTCGGCGAGTTCGCCCCGGACGGTGTCGACGAGCGCTTCCGGTTGCTGAAGGTTCGGCACGCGCTCTCGATGGCGACCGGCCACGAGCACGAGACCGCGGTGCAGGCGGTCACCTGGTGCCTGCACCATTCGGATCCGGAAATGCTGCATGGCTTCTTCACCATCCCACCGGAGCGGGATCCCGGCACCGTGTTCGCCTACAACCAGCCGGCGACCTACTGCGCAGCGCGGATCGTCGAAAAGACGACAGGGCAACGGGTTGAGCAGTATCTGACGCCTCGGCTGTTCGAGCCGTTGGGCATCGCCGATCACTTCTGGCTGACGGAGAATGGCCACAACGTCGGCTACTCCGGCTTGCATCTGACCACCGAGTCGATCGCCAAGCTCGGCCAGCTCTGCCTGCAACTGGGCGAATGGAATGGCGAACAGCTGCTGCCGGCCGACTGGGTGCGGCAGGCGACAGCGGTACAGATGCCCAACGATGCCGCGCACCAGGTCGAGCCGCCGGCGCTCACCAACCCGGATTGGTTGCAGGGCTATGGTTTCCAGTTCTGGATGAGCCAGCACGGATACCGAGGCGACGGCGCCTGCGGCCAGTTCTGTCTGGTCTGGCCGGAACAGGACGCGGTGATCGTCACCACCGCAGCGGTGGTCGACATGCAGGCGCTGCTGACGATGATCGAGCAGCAGCTGCTGCCTGGTATGAATGGCTCAGGCAGTGATACCGTCGCCGAAGACGTTGCAGCGCAAGAGGATCGACTGAGCGCGCGGCTCGCTGGGCTGGCCCTGCAGATACCGCAGGAGGTCGGTGGCGGAACAGTAGGCACCTTCCGGCGATCGGCTGCGGGGATGGCGGCCGCGGCAGCGAAACTGGCCGACCCGACGGCGGAATCGGACGTCGCAGCGCCGGAGTTGTCCTCACTTGCGTTGTCCGACTCGGCCACCGGCTGGGAACTCGAGCTGACGCTGCCGAGCGGTCCGATCGTGCTGCCGATCGGCCGCGCCGGCTGGGCGGCCGGCAACTGGCCGGGGGTGAGTCGCGACGGCGCAACGGGTTCGGTGCTCTTCGAGTCGGCGGGTGGGTGGCATTCGGACGGGATCTTCGAGGCAACGTTGGTGATGATCCAGACCCCGCACGCCATTCGGCTGCTGCTGGATCCGGCCACCGGCAAATTCGACGCCAGCTGGCAGTTGCCGCCGCTGCGCGGAGCCAGCCCGTCCGAGCACCTGTTGAGCAGATCTGGATCCCCGGCTCCACACATTCCGACGACCAACACCACGAATGGACAAGGTAGCTAGAAGTTGCCCCGGCGGTCGATTTGCGATTGTCAACCAGCTGAGGAAGGTATTACCGAGCCGGCTGTCGGCCGCGGTAGACGGCGGTGCGGAGTTCGACGGCGTAGTAGTCGAGTTCCGGCATGCCCATCGCGGTGGCGACGGAGATCTCGGCTTCGATGTCGTAGGGAACCCGGACGAACTGAATTCCGAACGGTGATAGTCGTCGGCTGCCAGCTGTGCCCTCGAGGATCGTGTAGACCGGAACGGGTTCGTCCAACGGATTGCCGGCGCTGCCGGCGTTGAAAAGTGTTCGGCCGTCACGGGTTTCGAGGTAAGCGTCGTGAATGTCGCCGTACCCGACGACGTCGGGCGTCGGCCCAGGTCCGGTGAGGTCGGTGCTGGCGAACATCCCGTCGAACTCCGCCGGCGTGTGTTCGGCATGGACCTTGGTGTGCACGCTGACCGCCGACGCGTGGAACAGCCGAATGTGCCGGCCGCTGATCAGCAGGTCGTGGGAGAGCGGCAGGTTACTCAGCCACGGCAATTGCTCGGGGCGAAGCTGGTCGCGCCACCACAGCAAGGCCTCGCTCGCGTCCGGCCCCTTGCCCGGCAGGAACTCGTCCCAGTTTCCCCGCACGTTGACCTCGCACAGCTGCTGGCACAGCGCGATCACCTCCCGGCCCCGTGGACCCTTCCCGACGTTGTCGCCGAGGTTGACGATCCTGGTGATGCCGCGCGCGTCGATGTCGGCCAACACGGCCTGCAGGGCGGTGAGGTTGCCGTGCAGGTCGGAGATGACGGCGATGCGATCCATCCGCTCAGGCTAAAGGGGCGCGGATCGTCGAGACGCCGAGCGTCAGTTCGTTGCCGCGATCGTCAGCCCGTGGCGGGCAACGGCTACTGGTTCGGCAGGGCCACCGGCAGCACGGTCAGCAGCCCGCCGTCGACGGGGATCGATGCCCCAGTGACGAAGCTGGCCCGCTCGGAGGCCAGGAAGACGATCACTTCGGCGACTTCCTCGGGCCGGGCGACCCTGCCCATCGGGTGGGTGCTGCCCCAGGTGTCCACCAATGCCTGCTCGGCTTCGGGACTGCCGTCGGAGAACTGGCGTGCTGCCCAGCGCAGCATCGGGGTATCCACCGATCCTGGGCAGACGGCGTTGGCCCGGACGCCGTGTGCTGCCTCGTCAACCGCGATCGATCTGACCAGCGCATTCAGCCCGCCCTTGCTGGTGGTGTACGCCGCTACCCCGGTCTGAGTGGTGAGCGCCTGCACCGACGACACCACCACGATGCTGCCGGAACCGCAGGCCCGCAGCAGCGGCAGCGCGTGCTTCACCGCGAAGAAGCAGCCGCGCAGGTTGACGGTCAGTACCTGGTCCCACTCGTCGGCGCTGGTCTCGGTGGTGGCGCCGTACCGCTGGATGCCGGCGGCCGTCACCAGGACGTCGACGCCACCGAAACGTGTTGCCGCAGAACGGAAAAGCTCGGCGACGGCGTCCTCGCTCGATACGTCGGCGACCTGTGCGGCCACTCGGTCACCGAACGTCGACAGCTCGGCGAGGCCCCGGCCGATGTCGCCCTGGTCGACGCCGCCGATCATTACCGACGCGCCCCTGGCCAATAGCAGGGTGGCCGCCGCGTGACCGATCCCGCTGCCTCCGCCGGTGACGACGGCTACCTTGCCGGCCAGTTCCTGATCGATTCGCGCTGCTGCGCTGGTTGTCACTGGGGAGCCCTTCTCGTCTGATCGCGATCCGCTGTGCGGTGGAGGCCGTGGCGGGTGGCCGCCTTCAGCTTCGTATTATCGATGACGGCATCTTCGGGTGAGTGGACTGAATGGAAACCTATGACGATCCGGTTGTCCTTGGGCCATGTGGACGAATACGACGACGATGTCGCGACCTTCGCCCACCAGCTGGGGCTGGGCAGTGTTCAGCTACACAACCCCAGCAACCTGCCAGAGGTGGACGGCGCCTGGACGGTGCCGGACCTGGAGGCGCTGGTCGATCGATGCACCGGGGACGGGCTGCGGATCGAGGGGCTGGAAAACGTTCCGGCGTCGATGTTCTGGAAGGTTCAACGTGGGCTGCCCGGACGAGATGAACAGCTGGAGAAGTACCGGACCACCATCAGGAACATGGCGGCGGTCGGGCTGGATCTGCTGGGCTACAACTTCCTGGTGACCTATGTCTGGCGTACCGACATGCACGCCGCCGGGCGTGGCGGTGCGGTGGTCACCGCGTTCGATCTGGATCGGGCGCGGACGGACGGTAACGAGTTGGCGACGTACAAGCTCACCCCGAACCAGCCGCTGACCGAACCCATTACCAGCCAACGACTCTGGGACAACTACCAGTATTTCCTGGATGCGGTGCTGCCGGTCGCCGAGGAGGTCGGCGTGCGGTTGGCGTTGCATCCCGACGATCCGCCGGTGGACGAACCGCTGGGCGGCGCGGCGAGGATCTTCACCTCTCCGGCGGCCATCGCCGAGGGATACCGCAGGGCCGGCGGAAGTCCGGCATGGGGGTTGAACTTCTGCATCGGCACGGTGTCGGAGATGGGCGGTCAGGCCGCAGTGGAGGAGGTCATCGATTTGCTGGCGCCGGATGGCCGGATCTTCTACTGCCACTTCCGCGATGTGATCGGCACGGTTCCGCGTTTCACCGAGACCTTCCTGGGCGGCGGCAATCTGGATCCGGCGGCGGTGGTGCGGCGGTTGCACGAGGGTGGGTTCGACGGGTTCATCATCGACGATCACGTTCCGGCGATGATCGGCGATGCCGACACCTGGGGCGACACCTCGTCCAAGGCCTACATCAGCCGTGGCCGGGCACACGCCATCGGTTATCTGCAGGGCGTACTGAACGGACTCGGGCTGGGTGGGGAGTAGTTCGGCTCGGATTGTGTAGGGGCTGCCGGAAGTGGGCACTGAAACTGTGCCGGTGCTTTCCGGCCAGATGTCCACGATCAGGAAGTTGAACAGCGATGGCACAGCACGATCAGCCAACTCCAGACCAGCTGGGGACCATTCGGTCGATCATGAAGGGTGTGCGCACAGCGATGTTGACGACCGTCGACAGTGACGGCGCATTGCACAGCCACCCGATGACGACGCAGGAAGCGCAATTCGACGGCGAGTGCTGGTTCATTGCGTCCAGCGAGTCCGACACGGTGAAGCAGCTGACGGCGAATCCGCAGGTCAACTTGGCCTACGCCAGCTCGTCGGAGTGGCTGTCCGTCGCCGGCACCGCGAAGGTCGTCCGCGACGAGGCGAAGAAGAAGGAGCTGTGGAATACCTTCACCGAAGCCTGGTTCACCGACGGCGACACCGATCCTTCGGTGATCTTGATCCATGTGGCCGCCGAGTCGGCGCAGTACTGGGACAGCCCGGGTCGGGTCGCCACCATGGTGAGCATGATCAAGGCGCGGGTGACGGGCTCGACGCCAAAGGCCGGTGAGTCGGCGGCCGTCGACCTCTGACGATGGTGGCGGCGATCGAGCCGCGAAGGCGTTTCGTTGCTGAGCGGATCCGCCGCTTTCTTCAAGGATCAGCCAGGAGTGCTGACAGGTGGTCCCTGGGTGCCGCTGAGCCACTTTGTGCCGTTCGATCGGCTGAGCGCGCCACCAGCCGGAGCAGGAGTTGGCATGGTCCCTGCGGCTACTCCGAACGCCCCGTTACCACCGAATGCTCAGATCCACCGGAGCATCGTGACACGGAACCGCGATCAGTCGGATATCGACGGTCGATCACAAGGCGATACCTGTTGGGGCGGCTGAGAGGAAGGCCCGGCGTCGCGATCGACGGATGCTGGGTGGTGACAACCAGTTCCCTGCGCTCAGGCCAGGCGTGTTCGCGGTCGCTGGTAGGAGCCGGGTCTTCGGTCCCACAGCACGTGCCCGTCGATGATGGTGCCGGCGAGTTGATCGCGGTGCACGACTGTATGGTGGCGCCCGCACAACAATGCGGCGTTGTTGAGATCTGTTGGCCCGCCGTCGATCCCACACCCGCGGTGCCGAACGCGGCCAGCTCGTCGAGTTCACCGACCACCGTCGCCAGTTCACTGCTAGCAACCTGGTGCGCGAAGCCGGGAAGTTGTTTCAGCGCAGCAACTGTCGCGGCGACCAACGAGCGCATCCGCGCCATGCTCGCCGGCACACTCTGCGCTAAATCTGGCGCATCCGCCATCGCGCGGGGCTGCATGTTCTGCACTGCCACCAGTTCCGAAGCCCCCTCCTCATCCATACCGACAATGCTACGAACCAGGACCGACACTCGACCGGTCGGAAAGCTCTGCAGAGCAACACTTCTAGTCACAAGTTGGTAACGATGGTGCCGTAGCGGAGCGGTGCAATCGACGGGCTCATCGAGCCCGCACACTGACCGGACTCAAACGGTGCCGCACGGCTGCGACCGACCACATGACACTTTCCGGACAGACCGCAGCGCGCTTCGCGGAGTCCAGAGTTGCTTGTTCGATTACCGGCCAGTGAATGGCCGAACATCAGAGTGCAGAGACGGAATGGACTCTGTCGTCGGCGTGGCCATCACCGTCGCCACCGCGGTGCCGATGGCGCTGCTCAACGGTGACGCCATTCGCTCGACTGACCCGGCCCGCGCCCGTAGGAGAGGCCACCCGCGGCAACTTCGAACGGTCCAGCGCTGTCACCTGACCATGCCCGCAGGCCACGACCAGGGTCGTCGAATTGCGCGATGCGGAAGAATAGTTCCGCAAACCCCTTCCCACCGTTCGTCCCGGCTTGTATGGTTGGGCACGGCTCGGGTGTGTTGTTCGACATGGTTAACCAACCGCCGGGCGGCAGCTGACAACCATGTCTGTGACCCCTCTTCGGGCACGGTGAGCGCTGGATAGACATGGCGGACAGGAGCTCGTGATGGTCGCTGCGGAGATCACGGTCAATGGACAGGTTGCCTCGATAGCGACCGTGCCGACACACACCACCGCACTGGACTTCCTGCGTGGACGCGGGCTGACCGGATGCAAGGAGGGCTGTGCCGAGGGCGAGTGCGGCGCCTGCTCCGTCCTCGTCGCCCGGCCGGGTATCGACACCCCGACCGAGTGGATCGCGATCAACGCCTGCCTGGTGCCGATCGCGACCCTGGACGGTCAGGAGATCGTCACCTCCGAGGGTCTCGGCGCGCCGTCCGACCTGCACCCGGTCCAGCGTGAGATGGCCGTCCGAGGCGGCTCGCAATGCGGTTACTGCACGCCGGGATTCGTCTGCAGCATGGCGGCCGAGTACTACCGCACGGGGCGTGCGGCTGAGCAGCCCGGAATCCACGGATCCAGCGATTCCGAGCACGGGCCGAACGGCTTCGACATCCACGCGCTCAGCGGCAACCTCTGTCGCTGCACGGGGTACCGGCCCATCCGCGATGCCGCCTATGCGCTCGGCGCTCCCGGCGTCGATGATGCGCTGGCCGCCCGCCGGTCCGAACCCGCGCCCGCGCCCGCATCGACGCGGCTGCGGAACGGCGGCCGGGAGTTCGTCCGGCCGGCGTCGCTGGCCGATGCCGTCGGCCTGTTGGGCGAGCATCCGCACGCCACCGTGATCGCGGGCTGTACCGACTGGGGTGTGGAGTCCAACATCCGCGGCGCCCGCGCCGATTTCGTCGTCGCCGTCGACCGGCTGCCCGAATTGCGCGGACTGAACGTTCGCGAGGACGCCATCGAGATCGGCGCGGCGCTGACCCTGACGGAGATCGAGCGCCGCCTCGACGGGCGGGTACCGCTGCTCGCCGAGCTGTTTCCGCAGTTCGCCTCGCGGCTGATCCGCAACGGCGCCACGCTCGGCGGGAATCTCGGGACCGGCTCGCCGATCGGCGATGTGGCGCCGGCGCTGCTCGCGTTGCAGGCCAGCATCGTTCTCACCGACACCGACGGCGAGCGCGAGTTGCCGCTGGCCGGCTATTTCACCGGCTACCGGCAGAGCGTGCGCCGTCGTGGCGAGCTGATCCGGGCGATCCGCATCCCGCTGCCGCTCGCCCGCCTCACCGCCTTTCACAAGATATCAAAGCGGCGGTTCGACGACATCTCCAGCGTCGCAATCGCTTTCGCTCTGCAGTTGGACGACGACACGATCACCACCGCGCGCATCGGGCTCGGCGGGATCGCTGCCACTCCGATCCGTGCCCTGGCCACCGAAGCGGTGCTGGAGGGTCGGCCCTGGTCGGCCGAGACGGTCCGCACCGCCACGCAGGTGCTCCAGGCCGAGGGAACTCCCTTGGACGATCACCGGGCGAGCTCGCGCTACCGGAGCGCGATGCTCGGCCAGAGCCTTCGGAAGCTGTACGCAGACAACCCTCAGGAGGTGGCGGTATGAGTGATCTGTCCGAGCGGCCGGAAGACCCGTCAGTAGGTCTCGCGATCCCGCACGAGAGCGCGGCACTGCACGTGACCGGTGCAGCGCTCTACACCGACGACCTCATCTACCGCATGCGGAACCTGCTGCACGCCTACCCGGTACAGGTCTACCTCGCCCACGCCAGGGTCACCGGGCTGCGCACCGAACCGGCGCTGGCGGTCCCCGGGGTGGTGCGGGTGCTGACCGCGGCCGACGTCCCGGGCGTCAACGACGCGGGCGTGAAGCACGACGAGCCGCTGTTCCCCAGTGAGGTCATGTTCCATGGCCACGCGGTGTGCTGGGTGCTCGGCGAGACGCTGGAGGCCGCCCGGCTCGGAGCGGCGGCCGTCGAGGTCACGGTGGAGTCGCTGCCTGCCATCGTCACGGTGACGGAAGCGATCGCGGCCGAGAGCTTTCAGGGCGCCCAGCCGCAGTTGAGCTGCGGGGACCTCGCCGTCGGGTTCGCCAACTCCAAGCACGTGTTCAGCGGTGTGTTCGAGTTCTCGGGGCAGGAGCACTTCTACCTGGAAACTAATGTCGCCCTCGCCCACATCGACGAGAGCGAGCAGATCTTCGTCCAGAGCAGCACCCAACACCCGTCCGAGACGCAGGAAATCGTGGCGCACGTGCTGGGCAGGCGCAGCAACGAGGTGACCGTGCAGTGCCTGCGGATGGGTGGTGCCTTCGGTGGCAAGGAGATGCAGCCGCACGCGTTCGCGGCCATTGCGGCGCTGGGGGCGACGCTCACCGGCCGTCCGGTCCGGTTGCGCCTGAACCGCACGCAGGACCTCACGATGACCGGCAAGCGCCACGGCTTTCACGCCGACTGGCGCATCGGCTTCGACGGCGACGGCCGAATCCAGGCGCTCGACGCCACCCTGACCTCCGACGGCGGGTGGAGCCTGGACCTGTCCGAGCCGGTACTGGCCCGTGCGTTGTGCCACATCGACAACACCTACTGGCTGCCGAACGCCAGGATCAACGGGCGGATCGCCAAGACCAACAAGACCTCCAACACCGCCTTCCGCGGGTTCGGGGGGCCGCAGGGCATGCTGGTGTTGGAGGACATTCTCGGCCGGGTCGCGCCGCTGCTCGGGCTGGACGCCATGGAGCTGCGGCGCCGCAACTTCTACCAGGCCGGACAGCGCACGCCGTACGGCCAGCCGGTGCGCCATCCCGAACGCATCACGACGGTCTGGGAGCGGGTCGCCCAGGCCGCCGATGTCGACGCCCGCAAGGCCCAGATCGCGGAGTTCAACGCCACCCATGAGCACACCAAGCGCGGGCTGGCGCTCACCGCGGTCAAGTTCGGCATCTCGTTCAACCTGACCGCGTTCAACCAGGCAGGCGCGCTGGTGCACGTCTACAAGGACGGCTCGGTGCTGATCAACCACGGTGGCACCGAGATGGGGCAGGGCCTGCACACCAAGATGCTGCAGGTCGCCGCCACCACGCTCGGCATCCCGCTGGCCAAGGTGCGCCTGGCACCTACCCGCACGGACAAGGTTCCCAACACGTCGGCGACCTCGGCCAGCTCCGGCGCCGACCTCAACGGCGGCGCGGTGCGAAGCGCCTGCGAACAGATCCGCGATCGGCTGCTCGTCGTCGCCGGCACCCGGTTGGGCAGCAGCCCGGCCGAGGTGCGCATCGTCGGCGGCGTGGCCCGAGAGATCGGCGGCACCGACAGCGTCGGATGGGATGATCTGGTGCTGACCGCGTACTTCCAACGGGTGCCGCTCTTCGCCGCCGGCTACTACCGGACCGAGGGTCTGCACTGGGATTCGACGACCTTTTCCGGCTCGCCGTTCAAGTACTTCGCCTACGGCGCGGCGGCGACGGAGGTCGAGGTCGACGGTTTCACCGGCGCGTACCGCACCCGGCGGGTCGACATCGTGCACGACGTCGGCGACAGTCTCTCGCCGCTCGTCGATCTGGGCCAGATCGAAGGCGGGTTCGTGCAGGGCGCGGGCTGGCTGACACTGGAGGACCCGCGGTGGGACACCGGAGACGGTCCGGGCCGGGGGCGGTTCCTGACGCAGGCAGCCAGCACCTACAAGCTGCCGAGCTTCTCCGAGATGCCCGAGGTCTTCAACGTCACCCTGCTGGAGAACGCCACCGAGGAGGGTGCGATCTACGGCTCCAAGGCGGTCGGCGAGCCGCCACTGATGCTGGCATTCTCGGTGCGTGAGGCGCTACGCCAGGCGGCGGCTGAATTCGGCCCGTCCGGGACCAGCGTCGACCTCGGCTGTCCAGCGACGCCCGAAGCCGTCTACTGGGCGGTCGAGCAGGCCCGCGCACACAACGCGCCCGGCCACATCGGCGAGGGCGGCCCGGGTGACGTCCCGCCGCAGCCCGGCACCGACGCGCACCCGATGCACCCGCTGTCCGAGGCGCTGATGCATGCGGGGAGCCATGGCTGAGCAGACCTGGTTCAACGCGGTCGCGCGGTTGCGCGCCCGCCGTGAGCCGGGTGTGCTCGTTACTCTGGCCTCGGTGCGTGGGCATGCGCCCCGCCGGGCCGGCGCGAAGCTGGTGGTGAGCGCCGACAACACCTGGGGAACGATCGGCGGCGGCAACCTGGAGGCCGTTGCGATCGAAAAGGCCCGCGAACTGCTGGTCGCGGGCTCCGGCGAAGTCAAGTTCCTCGAATCCGCGCTGAGCGACAAGGCGCCCTATGAGCACGGCGTGCAATGCTGCGGGGGAACCGTCACGGTGCTGCTGGAGCCGCTGCCGATCGTCCCCGCCGTCGCGATCTTCGGTGTCGGGCATGTCGGCTTCGAGCTGGCCCGCATTCTGGCCCGGCACGACCTCGAACTGCACCTGATTGACAGCCGCCCGGAGCATCTCGCCGACGAGCGACTGGCCGTGCTGGCCGATGCCGTGGCGCAGATACATGTGCATCAGGTGCTGCTGTTGCCCGAAATCGTGCTCGGCGAGCTGCCGAACGGTACCCACGTGCTGATCATGACCCACGACCACGCCGAGGACGCCGCGTTGTGCGACGCGGTGCTGCGACGCGGCGACTTCGGCTCGATCGGACTGATCGGCTCGTCGGCCAAGTGGGCGCGATTCCGGCACCGGCTGCGCACGGAGGGCGGCCTCGACGAGGCGACGATCAACCGGGTCAAGACGCCGATCGGGCTGGACGACATCAGGGGCAAGGAGCCGGCCACGATCGCGGTGAGCGTCGCGGCCGACCTGGTGCGCACGTTCGAGCGCGAGCAGTCGCCAGCCGCGGTCGGCGGCCCATGACGCTGTATCGTGCCCGGGTCGTCGATACCCCCGACGACCCGTTCCGCGGCGCATCGCTGCGGTCTGACGACGATGCGGGCCTGCTCGTCACCGGCGGGGCGATCGTTGTGCGTGGTCCGTTCGGCCAGGTGCGGTCGCGCCATCCCGACGAGCCGGTCGTCGACCTGCGGGAGGGGCTGCTCATGCCGGGATTCGTCGACACGCACGTGCACTTCCCGCAGCTGCGCGTCATCGGCGGGTTGGGAATGCCGCTGCTGGACTGGCTGGATCAGTGCGCTCTCCCCGAGGAGGCCCGGTTGGCCGACACCGGCTACGCGCGCGCAGTCGCACGCGAGTTCGTGACCGCCCTGGGGGACGCCGGCACGACCACCGCACTCGTCTTCGGCTCCCATTTCGCCGCTGCCGTTGAGGTGCTCTTCGAGGCGGCCGATGCACGGGGTCTGCGGGTGACCAGCGGGCTCGTGGTCAGCGACCGGAAGCTGCCTCCGGAACTGCACACGACGCCGGCGCGGGCGTACGAGGAAGGGCAGGCGCTCGCGCAACGCTGGCACGGCCATAATCTGAACCGCTACGCCGTCAGCCCCCGCTTCTCGCTGTCGTGCACAGACGAGCTGCTGGCGTCCTGCGGAGCGCTGCACAAGGACGTGCCCGGCAGTTGGTTCACCACGCACCTCAACGAGAATGCTGTCGAGGTGGCAACCGTGCAACAGCTGTTCGGCTGCAGCTATCTCGACAGCTACGACCGGCACGGTCTTGTCGGGCGGCAGAGCGTCTTCGCCCACAACGTCCACCCGAGCGACCCCGAGCTCGAACAACTTGCGGCCCGCGGGTCGAGCGTGGCGCACTGTCCCACCAGCAACGCCGCGCTCGGCAGCGGGCTCTTCCCCCTCGACCGGCACCTGGCTAACAACGTGCCGGTGGCCCTGGGCACCGACGTCGGAGCAGGCACGGGTTTCTCCCTGTTCAAGGAGGGGTTGCAGGCCTACTTCGGGCAGCAGCTCCGCGGGGCCGACGGCGTGCCGCTGACGCCCGCCCATCTTCTGTTCCTGGCCACCGCGGCCGGTGCCAACGCGCTCGGACTAAGCGATTCGATCGGCGATCTGGGCGCCGGCAGGCGATTCGACGCTGTCTGGGTGCGTCCGCCGGTGGGCTCGACGCTGGCGGTCTGCCTGCGACACGCGGCCAGTCCCGAGGACGCCCTCGCCAAGACCTTCGCGCTCGCCACCACGCACGACGTGGCTGGGGTGTGGGCGGACGGCGTCGAAATCAAGAAGGACAGTGCCTGAGGCTGGTCCCACCGGACGCCGCAGGCTCAACCCGCTGATGTAGGAGCAGCTGTTCTCGATCAGGCTGCGCAGCGATCACCGACCGGTACCCCTTGACGGAACGCTGTGACGGAGCTAACTTATCTGCTAATGAAAGTTTAATTCCGCATCGCGATATCGAGCGAGGCGGATGACAACACCGATCCCCCCGGAGGACTGCTATGTCGCTGCGCCAGGCGGTGGCTCGATCGCCACGATTCATTCCCACCGAAAGCCGGCACCAGGTGGACGAGGTGCTGCCTCCCGGCCGGCTGTTCACCCTCGGCCTGCAACACCTGTTCATCATGTACGCCGGCGCGGTGGCCGTGCCGCTGATCGTCGGCGGGGCGCTGGGCCTGGACCCCTCGACCATCGGGCTGCTGGTCAGTGCCGACCTGCTCACCTCGGGGATCTTCACCGTGGTCCAGTCGGTCGGCATCGGAAAGATCTTCGGTGTGCGGTTGCCGGTGGTCACCGGCGCCACCTTCACCGTGCTCACCCCGATGATCATCATTGCGCACCAGTACGGCCTACAGGCCGTCTATGGCGCGATGATCGTCTCGGGCGTCTTCGGACTGGCCATCGCCAAGCCGTTCTCGATGCTGATTCGCTTCTTCCCGCCGTTGGTGGCCGGAACGACCATCACCATCATCGGGTTGTCGTTGATCGGCGCGGATGTCAGCCTGATCGCCGGTGACGATCCCACCAAGGCGGACTACGGGCTCACCTCCCACATCGCGCTGGCCGGGTTGGTCATGCTGCTGATCGTGGTGATCACCCGGGTCTTCCGTGGCTTCATCGGCCAGATCGCGGTGCTCCTGTCGCTGGTCATCGGCACCCTGGTCGCCTGGCCGATGGGCCTGCTGAACTTCTCGTCGGTCGCCAAGGTGAACTGGTTCGGCTTCAGCGGCTTCCTGCACTTCGGAGCGCCGAAGTTCCAAGCGGCCGCCATCGTCTCGATGTGCATCGTGATGTTGGTGACCTATACCGAGTCGACCGCGGACATGTTGGCGGTGGCGGAGATGGTGGATCGGGAACTGTCTCCGAGCGACCTGGCCCGCGGTCTGGCCACCGATGGCCTCTCCGCCGTCTTCGGCGGCTTCATGAACGCCTTCCCGGACACCTCGTTCGCCGAGAACGTCGGTCTGGTCGGTCTCACGAAAATTCGCAGCCGGTGGGTAGTCGCGATGTGTGGCCTGCTGTTGATCCTGCTGGGATTCATACCGAAGGTCGGCGAAGTGGTGGCCAACATCCCTGGTCCGGTGATCGGCGGCGCGGCGACGGTGATGTTCGCGATGGTCGCCGCCGTGGGTATCCGCACCTTGCACAAGGCCTCGTTCGAGGACAACCACAACCTCCTGATCGTCGCCGTTTCGCTGTCGGCCGGGATGATCCCCACGGTGGCGCCGACCTTCTACAACCAATTTCCCGACGACTTCAAGGTCATCTTCGGTTCCGGCATCACCGCCACGGTCATCGTGGTTTTCATCCTCAACCTGGTGTTCAACCACTGGACCCGGCGGCCGCAGTCGCCATCCTCGGTCGATATCGCCCTCGAACACGGCGCGGTGGCCATTGACCAGCCGGCCGGCGGTGTCCGGCGACATTCGACCGACGAGGCCGGGCATGTGACCGGCGGATGAGCACGCTGGTCATCGACGGGTGCGCGATCGCCACGGTCGACGCGGCGGGGCGGCCTGCCCCCCGATCACGTGGTCGGGGACCCTGCTCGCCCTTCTCGGTGACCGGCGAGCTGATGAGTGAATCCGCGGAGCTGGCCCGTCGGCTCGGCGTCCGGCTACACACCCACCTGGCCGAGACCCTGGACGAGAACGACTTCTGCCAGCAGAGGTTCGGCTGCGGCCCGGTCGACTACGTGGAGTCGCTGGGCTGGCTCGGCGACGACGTCTGGTTCGCACACGGCGTTCATCTGACCGAGTCCGACATCGGCAAGCTCGCCGCCACCGGCACCGGACCGCGCACTGCCCAGCTCGAATGCGCGGTCTTGTGATGGCGGAGCAACAATTGGCCCAAGCCGCTCTCCGCATCGGAGGATTGATGTCCCAGCAGAACGTGGACCTTGTTCGACGGCACTTCGAAGAGATCTGGAACCGACGGGACGCGCAGGCTTGTGGTGAACTGATGGCAGAAGATTTCGTTGAGAACGGCGCTGCTCCATTCGCAACTCGTGCTCCCGGTCGCGTATCAGGACCCGCTGCGATGCGCGACACAGTACGGTGGCTGATCGCGCAGTTCCCGGACCTCACGTTCGAGATCGAGGCAATTCTTGCCGATGACGACCTCGTCGTCGCTCGGGTGCGATCGCGCGGCACGAACCTCGGTCGGCTGAACGGCTTCCTACCTCCGAGTGGGAAGCCGTTCGATTACAGTCAGAGCCACTGGTTCCGGGTGGTTGACGGCAAGCTGGCCGAGCATTGGGCCACCCGCGACGACCTGTCCGCGATGCTGCAGTTGGGAGTCGTCACCCCTCCTCGAATCGGGGCCCTCCTCCGACAGCTACGTTCTGCCATACCGCACATGTTGCGTCATCAACGTGTTCGTGACCCGGTGACCCGACGGTGGGATCGGATCGCTCACCTCCACGAGAGACACGCTCATTGGCTCCAGCAAATACATTGCGCCCGTGGACGTCCGATTCTCACTTGACTCAAGCGGCTACCCAGTACGAAGGTGCGATGCTGACCGCTCAGCCGGCGAGTTCCGCAGCCAGGGCCTGGCTGCTCGCGACGAGCAGCGGCACCGCCCGCTCCACCGTCTCGGGCTTCATCCGGCCGGACGGTCCGGACACCGAAAAGGCGAGCCGGGTGCGGACTCCGGGCACGGCCACTGCGACGCAGCGGACGCCCAGCTCCTGTTCACCGTCGTCGACGGCGTAGCCGTGCCGGCGCGACCAGGCCAACTGTTCGATCAGCTGATCCGGCTCGGTGACCGTGTGTTCGGTGTGCCGGGGCATGCCGGTCCGACCGAGCAGGGCCCGGACGTCGTTGTCCGGCATGGCCGCCATCAGCGCCTTGCCGACCGCCGTGCAGTGCGGCAGGACGCGCCGCCCGACCTCGGTGAACATCCGCATGGAATGCCGAGACGGGACCTGGGCCAGATAGACGATCTGGTCGCCGTCCAACGAGGCCAGGTTCGCGGTCTCGCCCAGCTCGTCCACCAGTATCGACAGCTGCGGTTCGGCCAGGGAGTTGAGCATGTGCGGTGCGCTGTCGGCCAGCAGGAGCACGCGGGGGCCGAGGGCGTACTGCCGATTGAGTTCCTGGCGCACGTAGCCCAGCCCGACCAGGGTGCGGACCAGACGGTGGATAGTCGGCAGCGGCAGCCCCGATTCGGCGGCCAGGGCAGACAGCCCCATGGGCTTGCCGTTCAGGGCCAGGCTTTCCAGGATGTTGAACGCCCGCTCGATGGACTGCACGCCCGCCGACCGTTTGTCCAGCGGCGTGATCGTCGCCGTCTGCTCGGGATCGGCCATGTCGGACTCCTAGTCGGATTCAGGGGCAGAATTCCGGATACCGGAAGCATAGTTGAATACAACAGCCACCAATCACGCCGCGGCGGGGCTCGGCTCGGCCAAAGTTACGCGGCTGAGCCCTTGACTTCCGCGATGTGGATCGTAATATCCACTATACAGAATCGTACTTTCGGTAGACAGGAGGGATGACGGCGGCGGCCGAAACAGTGACAGGCTGATCGGCCCCGCGCCGGAAGTCCAGGAAATCAACATTCCTTCGAAAGGTCAGTGGTGTGCCGTGTCGGACATACAGGTCGTCAGCGACGAGCAGGTCGTCGGCTCCGAAAAAATCCTCACCCCGGAAGCGCTGGCCTTCGTGGCTGCCCTGCAACGAGAGTTCGGCCCGCGGCGCAACGAGTTGCTGGCCGACCGGCACCGACGACAGGCGCAGGTGGCGGCGACCCATCGGTTGGACTTCCGGCCGGAGACCGCCGACATCCGTTCCGGTGACTGGAAGGTCGCCGCAGCGCCGGCCGACCTGGCCGACCGGCGGGTGGAGATGACCGGTCCCACCGACCGGAAGATGACCATCAACGCGCTCAATTCCGGGGCGAAGGTGTGGCTGGCCGACATGGAGGACGCCAGTACTCCGCACTGGCGCAACGTGGTCGGCGGCCAGATCAACCTCTACGACGCCATCCGCCGGCAGATCAGCTTCACCGCGGACGGCGGCAAGAGCTACGCCCTGGTGACCGACCGGCCGCTGGCCACCATCGTGATGCGCCCCCGCGGCTGGCATTTCGACGACAACCATCTGCTGGTCGACGGCGCACCGACGGTGGGGGCGCTGGTCGACTTCGGACTGTACTTCTTCCACAACGCGGCCCAGCTGCTCGCGCAGGGCAGCGGCCCCTACTTCTACCTGCCCAAGATGGAAAGCTACCTCGAGGCCCGGTTGTGGAACGAGGTGTTCATCTTCGCCCAGCAGGGACTGGGGGTGCCACCCGGCTCGGTCCGGGCCACCGCGCTGATCGAAACGATCCCGGCCGCGTTCGAGATGGACGAGATCCTCTACGAGCTCCGCGAGCACGCGTCCGGGTTGAACGCCGGCCGCTGGGACTACCTGTTCAGCATCATCAAGTACTTCCGCAATTCCGGTGACGATTTCGTGCTGCCCGACCGCAACGCGGTGAAGATGACCGCGCCGTTCATGCGCAGCTACGCCCAGCTGCTGGTGCAGACCTGCCATCGCCGCGGGGCCTACGCAATCGGTGGCATGTCGGCGTTCATCCCGTCCCGCAGCGACGCCGAGGTCAACCGGACGGCCCTGGCCCAGGTCCGAGCGGACAAGGAAAGGGAGGCCGGCCAGGGGTTCGACGGCTCCTGGGTCGCGCACCCGGATCTGGTCCCGGTCTGCCAGCAGGTCTTCGATTCCGTGTTGGGGGACCGGCCGAACCAGATCGACCGGGTGATCGAACCGGTCCAGGTCACGGCAGCGGACCTGTTGAACATCAAGGCCACCCCTGGCTCCATCACCGAAGCCGGATTGCGCGGCAACGTGGAAGTCGCGCTGCTCTACCTGGAGTCGTGGCTGCGCGGCGGCGGTGCGGTCGGCATCCACAACCTGATGGAGGACGCGGCGACGGCGGAGATCTCCCGCTCCCAGATCTGGCAGTGGGTCCACAATCGGTCGCGGCTGGACGACGGGGAGGTGGTGACCGCCGAGATGGTGCGCGCCATCGTGGTCCAAGAGATCGGGAAGATCCGGGCCGCCCAGGGCGAGGACCGCTTCCGGGCCGGCCGGTTCGATTTGGCCGGCGAAATCTTCGAATCCGTGGCGCTGGACGACGATTACGCCGAGTTCCTGACCCTGCCGGCCTACGCGGCGGTGAGCTGACGTGGCCCTCCGCCCGGTTCACCCCGCGGCAACCATCGAGCTGACCGCCGACCTGGCCGACCTGCACCGCGATCTGGACGCCCGGCTGTCCGCGAACGATGCCGCGTTCCGGCTGCAGTACCCGGGGGAACGGGCCGAGCGGCAGCCCATCCACACGGTGTACGTGCCGGCCGACCGCTACACCGCTGACCTGCCCGGCCGGTGGGGCGAGCAGGCGAGGGCCACCCTGGCCGAACACGGCCCACCGGACCGGCTCGCCGCAGCCCTGGATTTGCCGGACGACCTGGTGGACGCGGTCTACTCGCGGGTGCTGACCAAGCTGCGCCGCGAGCCGATCGAGGATCTGCGGATCGATTTCGAGGACGGCTACGGCCAACCCCCGGACGAGCAGGAGGACCGGGTGGTGCGGGCGGCCGCCGGCCAGCTGCGCCACGCCGTCACCGCCGGGGTTGCCCCCCCGTTTGTTGGGATCCGGTTCAAGAGCCTGGAGGCGCCGACCCGTCGCCGCGGCATCGACACCCTGGACCTGTTCATCGGCGAATTGACAGCCACCGGTGGGTTGCCCGCCGGCTTCGTCGTCACCCTGCCCAAGGTCACCTCGGTCGAGCAGGTCCAGGCCATGGTCACGGTGTGCCAACGCATCGAGGCCCGGTACCGGCTGGCCGCCGGCGAGCTGCGCTTCGAGATCCAGGTAGAAACACCGCAGGCCATCATCGGGTCGGACGGAACGGCCCTGATCGCCCCGATGCTGCACGCCGCGGCCGGTCGGTGCACCGGATTGCACTACGGCACCTACGACTACAGCGCCTCCTGCGGTATCGCCGCGCAGTACCAGAGCATGGAGCACCCGGCCGCCGATTTCGCCAAGGCGGTCATGCAGGTGGCGGCGGCCGGCACCGGTGTGCGGCTGTCCGACGGATCGACCAATGTGCTCCCCGTCGGGGACGCCGAATCGGTGCAGTCGGCCTGGCGGCTGCACGCCCGGCTGATCCGCCGCTCGCTGGAGCGGGGGTACTACCAGGGCTGGGATATGCATCCCGCGCAGTTGCCCACGCGCTACATCGCCACCTATGCGTTCTACTTGCAAGGATTGCCGTCGGCGGTGCACCGACTCCGGGCCTATCTGCACCGGCAGGAATCGGGGTTCCTGGACGAACCCGCCACCGCGGTCGCCCTGGCCCGGTTCCTGTTCCGCGCCATCGAATGCGGCGCGGTCGACGAGCGGGAAGTCCTGCACGAGTTGGACATCGATGCCGGCCAGCTGTCCGAGCTGGCCCGGCGCCCCTGACGTTCCGGTCCCATCCACCGCGCCGAACGGCGCAACGACCGCACCCGACGAGTCGGCCGACGAGCACGAAGGAGTGCTGTGACACCTGTGCAACCGGGCCGCGCCGCGCCGACCAACCTGGCCGCGAAGGCCAACCGGACCCCGCCCCCACAGCTTCGGGAGATTCTCACCGCCTGCGCTGATGTGCCCCGATGGGTAGAACTGGTGCTGACCGGTCGGCCCTACGCCGACGACGCCGCGCTGCTGGCGACGGCCACCGCAGCCGCGGACGGCTTCACGCCGGACGAGATCGACCGCGCGCTGGCCGCCCACCCCCGCATCGGTGACCGACCGGCCGGCGGCAGCACCGAGGCCGGCTGGTCACGCCGCGAACAGGCCGGGGTGGCCGACGACCGGGCCACCGCGGATGCGCTCCGCGCAGCCAACGCGCAGTACGAGGACCGCTTCGGCCGGGTGTTCCTGATCTGCGCCAGCGGGCTGTCCGCGCCGCAGATCCTGCAGGCCGCCCAGCACCGCCTGCGTAACGACCCGGACACCGAACTCGGGGTGGTCGGAGCCGAACTGGCCAAGATCGCGCTGCTGCGACTGGAAAAGGCGCTGGCCTGGTGAGCGCCGTCACCACGCACGTGCTCGACGCCGCCCTGGGTCGCCCCGCCAGCGGCGTGGCGGTGCGGCTCGAACGCGTCACCGACCTGACGCAGCCCGCCGGGGAACAGCTGGCCACCGGCGTCACCGACGCCGACGGCCGGGTCGCCGCCCTTGGCCCCGACCAACTGCCGGTCGGCTTCTACCGACTGACCTTCGACACGGCAACGTATTTCACCGCCACCGGCCAGCTCGGGTTCTACCCCCTGGTCAGCATCGTGTTCCACCTCATCGACCCATCTCGGCACTACCACGTCCCGGTGCTGCTGAGTCCGTTCGCCTACTCGACCTACCAAGGGAGCTGACCAGCATGAGCATCGTCCTCGGACCCAACCAATACGGCAAAGCAGAGAACCGGGTGGTCAGGGTCTACCGCGACACCGCCCGCCACGAGATCCGCGATCTCAACGTGACGACCGAATTGCGGGGCGATTTCACCGACGCCCACGTGACCGGCGACCAGGCCAAGGTGCTGCCCACCGACACCCAGAAGAACACCGCCTTCGCTTTCGCCAAGGAGAAGGGCATCGGCACCATCGAGGAGTACGCGATCACCCTCGGCAGCCAGTTGATCGACACCGCCGAGTCGTCGGCCGGCGTGCGGGTCGAGGTCGAGGAATACGGCTGGGACCGCATCGAGGTGGGCGGGCAAGGCCACGACCACGCCTTCACCCGCACCGGCGGGGCGATTCGCAACACCGTGGTCAACATCGACGGCCGCGGCGACGACCGCCGGGTGCACGTGGTGTCCGGCCTGTCCGGACTGGTGATCGCCAAGACCACCGAATCGGAGTTCAACGGCTTCCTACGGGACAAGTACACCACCCTGGCCGACACCGACGACCGCATCCTGGCCACTTCACTGGTCGCCCGGTGGCGTTACAACCACCCGGATGTCGATTACGACGCCTCGTTCGCGGCCACCCGCCAACTGCTGCTCCAGACGTTCGCCACCACCCACAGCTACGCGCTGCAGCAGAGCCTGTTCACCATGGGCAAAGCCCTGCTGGAAAACCGGACCGAGATCGCCGAGATCAAGTTCTCGGCCCCCAACAAGCACCACTTCCTGGTCGACCTGAGCCCGTTCGGCCTGGAGAACCCGGGCGAGGTCTTCATCGCCGCCGACCGGCCCTACGGCCTCATCGAACTCACGGTCCTGCGCGACGACGCTACCGACGCCGGCTCCGCCTGGTGGGGTACGCCCGGCTTCTGCTGAAGCCACCTCGATCGCCGGAATCAATCATCCAGAGCGGTTGACGTTCCTCCGGCTATCTCGTATGATTTCATACATCGAAAGAAGAATTCCGCATAGCGAAAATGAAGGAGGATGAGGATGACCCACTCGCTGCGTTACGAGGTCAACTGCTCGATCCTGTTCACCGAACTCCCGCTGCTGCAGCGGCCGGCCGCCGCGAAGGCGGCCGGCTTCGACGCCGTGGAATTCTGGTGGCCCTTCGACCGGGCCGTCCCACCGGATGCGGACGTCGACCGCTTCGTCGCGGCGATCCGCGACGCCGGTGTGGCCCTGGCCGGGCTGAACTTCTTCGCCGGTGACATGCCGGGGGGAGACCGCGGCCTGGTGTCCTGGCCGGCCCGCTCCGCCGAGTTCGGCGACAACGTCGCTGTGGTCGCCGGCATCGGAGAGCAGCTGGGGTGCAAGGCTTTCAACGCCCTGTACGGAAACCGGGTGGACGATTCAACGGCGCAGGCCCAGGACGACTTGGCAGTGCAGAATCTGGCCGCTGCCGCCGACGGTGTCGCGGCCGTCGGGGGCGTCGTGCTGATCGAACCGGTCAGCCGCGCCGACCGGTACCCGCTGCTCACCGCCGCCGACGCGGTCGCGGTGATCGATCGGGTGGCCACCGAAACCGGCCGCCGGAACCTCGGTCTGCTGCTGGACCTGTACCACCTGGCGGTCAACGGCGATGACGCGGACGCGGCGATCGCTGCTTTCGGTGCCGACAGCGCACACGTCCAGATCGCCGATGCTCCTGGGCGAAATGAACCCGGCACCGGCGAGCTGCCCCTGCAGCATCAGCTCGACGCCCTGCAGGACGTGGGTTACCGCGGTTGGGTCGGATTGGAATACCAGCCCAGCGACCCGGCCGACAGCGCCGCCAGCTTCGGCTGGCTGCCGCGGGAGCGACGGCGTTCCGCCGGCTGAGCCGGCCGGTTATCGGCCCGCCCACCGTGCGGCCCCACCATTTTCCCTTCTGCCTAGGAGAAGTACTCAATGACGAGCATCGCCTTCATCGGTCTGGGCATCATGGGCAGCCCCATGGCCGTCCACCTGCAGCACGCCGGCTTCGACGTGATCGGCTACAACCGGTCCCCTGGCAAGGCCGATCCGCTGGTCCAGGCCGGCGGTCGGGCCGCGGAATCGGTGGCCGCGGCCGTCAAGGACGCGGACATCATCGCCGTGATGGTGCCCGACTCCCCGGATGTGCACGAGGTGCTGGCCGGCGAGCACGGCGTGTTCGCCGATGGGAAGCCGGGCGCGTTGATCATCGACTTCTCCAGCATCCGCCCGGACGTCACCGTCGAGCTGGCCACGGCTGCCCAGGCCGCGGGGTTCAAGATTCTGGACGCGCCGGTCTCCGGTGGCGAGGCGGGCGCTAAGAACGCCGCGTTGTCGATCATGGTGGGTGGCCGCGCCGAGGACTACCAGGCGGCGCTTCCCGTCCTGCAGGCCGCCGGCAAAACGATCGTGCACGTCGGTCCCAATGGGGCCGGCCAGACCGTCAAGGCGGCCAACCAACTGATTGTCGCGGTGAACATCCAGGTGCTGGCCGAGGCCGTGGTGTTCCTGGAGGCGTACGGGGTCGACACCGAGGCGGCCCTGAAGGTGCTCGGCGGGGGGCTGGCCGGCAGCAAGGTGCTGGAGCAAAAGTCCCAGAACATGCTCACCCGAACTTTCGATCCCGGCTTCCGGATCGAGTTGCACCACAAGGATCTGGGCATCGTCACCTCGGCGGCCAGGGAGGCCGGCGTGGTGATCCCGCTCGGCGCGGTGGTGGCCCAGCTGATGGCCTCGGCCCGGGCGAACGGCGACGCCGGGCTCGACCACTCCGGTCTGCTCCGCGGCGTGGAACGCCTCTCCGGCCGCTGATCGCTCCGGCCGAGTCGTTCGACAAGTCGTTCGCCCCGCCCTGCTCCCGACCCCTGTCCTTTTCCTACCGCCGAAGAAAGCCGCTCGCCATGCCCCGTATGACCGCAATCCGCGCCGCGGTGGAGATCCTCCGCCTCGAAGGCATCACCCACGCGTTCGGCCTTCCCGGCGCGGCCATCAACCCGTTCTACCGGGCCATGCGCGATCAGAGGGAGTTGACCCACGTGCTGGCCCGCCACGTCGAGGGTGCCTCCCACATGGCCGAGGGTTACACCCGGGCGGCGCCGGGCAACATCGGCGTCTGCGTCGGCACGTCCGGCCCGGCCGGCACCGACATGATCACCGGGCTGTATTCCGCGTCGGCCGATTCCATCCCCATCCTGGCCATCACCGGGCAGGCCCCGGTGGCCCGGCTGCAGAAGGAAGACTTCCAGGCAGTCGACATCGCCGCCATCGCCGGGCCGGTCAGCAAATGGGCGGTGACCGTGATGGAGGCCGGCCAGCTGCCCGGCACCTTCGCCCAGGCGTTCCACCTGATGCGCTCGGGCCGGCCGGGCCCGGTGCTGATCGACCTGCCGATCGACGTGCAGATGACCGAGATCGACTTCGACCCGGCGACCTACCAGAGCCTCCCGGTGTACAAGCCGGCCGCCAGCCGCGCCCAGATCGACAAGGCCCTCGACCTGCTGGTCGCTGCCGAACGGCCGCTGATCGTGGCCGGCGGTGGCATCGTCAACGCCGACGCCGCAGATCTGCTCACCGAGTTCGCCGAGATCACCGGCGTGCCGGTGATTCCCACCCTGATGGGCTGGGGCACCATCCCGGACGACCACCCGCTGATGGCTGGCATGGTCGGCCTGCAGACCTCCCACCGCTACGGCAACGCCACCCTGCTGGAATCGGATTTCGTGCTCGGCATCGGGAACCGCTGGGCGAACCGGCACACCGGCGCCCTGGATGTCTACACCAAAGACCGCACCTTCGTGCACGTGGACATCGAGCCCACCCAGATCGGTCGGGTCTTCGCCCCGCAGTACGGAATCGTGTCCGACGCGAAGGCGGCGCTGGAACTGTTCGTGCAGGCCGCCCGGGACCGTCGGGACGCCGGCGACCTGCCGGACTGGGGTGTGTGGGCCAAGGAGACGCAGGCCCGCAAGTCGACCCTGCAACGTCGCACCCATTTCGACAACGTCCCGATCAAACCGCAGCGGGTCTATGAGGAGATGAACAACGTCTTCGGCCGGGACACCCGCTACGTGTCCACCATCGGGCTGTCGCAGATCGCCGGGGCCCAGTTCCTGCACGTCTTCAAGGCCCGCAACTGGATCAACTGCGGGCAGGCCGGCCCGCTGGGCTGGACCCTGCCGGCGGCGCTCGGGGTGGCCGTGGCCCAGCCCGAGGTGCCGGTGGTGGCGCTGTCCGGCGACTACGACTTCCAGTTCATGATCGAGGAACTGGCCGTCGGGGCGCAGTTCAACATCCCGTACATCCACGTGGTCGTCAATAATGCTTACCTGGGCCTGATCCGTCAGTCCCAGCGCGGCTTCGAGATGGACTATCAGGTGCAGTTGTCCTTCGACAACGTCAACTCCCCGGAGACCAACGGTTATGGCGTGGACCATGTCAAGGTGGCGGAGGGCCTGGGTTGCAAAGCAATCCGGGTGTCTGACCCCGGTGAGATCCAGGCCGCCCTGCTGCGGGCGAAAGAAATGACCACCCAGTACCGGGTGCCGGTGGTCGTCGAGATCATCCTGGAACGGGTCACCAACGTCTCGATGGGCGGCGCCGACATCGCGCACGTGGTGGAGTTCGAGGAGCTGGCCGAGCGCGGCGAGGACGCTCCGACCGCGATCCACCTGCTGGACTGACCGTGAGCCACGTCCTGATCGCCCCCGACAAGTTCAAAGGGTCGCTGACCGCGGCGCAGGTCGCCGCCGCGGTGGGTCGCGGCCTGACCGCAGCCCGACCCGACGTCACCGTCGTCGAGCTGCCGGTGGCCGACGGCGGTGACGGCACCCTGGATGCGGCGGTCGCTGCCGGGTTCGTCCGGGTCCCGGTCCGGCTCAGCGGCCCGGTCGGCAACCCGGTCGAGTCGGCCTACGCGGTGCGGGACGGGGTGGCGGTCGTCGAGATGGCCGATGCGTGCGGCCTGAACCGGCTGCCCGACCACCTGTTGGCTCCGATGACGGCGTCCAGCACCGGCCTGGGGCAGCTCATCCGGGCGGCTCTGGACGCTGGGGTGGAGCAGATCATCCTCGGCGTCGGGGGCAGCGCCAGCACCGACGGGGGTGCCGGCCTGCTGACCGCCCTCGGCGCCCGGCTGCTGGACGCCGCCGGTGATGAACTCCCTCCTGGCGGCGGTGCGCTGAGCCGGCTCGACCGGGTCGAGCTCGCCGGACTGCATCCCCGGCTGGCCCGCACCGCGATGGTGCTGGCCGGCGACGTCGACAACCCGCTGCTGGGCCCGAACGGGGCCGCGGCGATCTACGGGCCGCAGAAGGGCGCGTCCGCGGCCCAGCTGCAGGAGCTGGACGCGGCCCTCGAACGCTGGTCGATCGCCGTGGCCTCCGCCCTGGGCCGGCCGACCGGGGACCACGGCCACCCGGCGGCAGACATCCCGGGGGCCGGCGCCGCCGGCGGCGTCGGGTTCGCGGCAATCGCGGTGCTGGGCGCCGAGTCTCGCGCCGGCATCGAGCTGTTCCTGGAGATCACCGGCTTCTACGACCAGCTGGCCGGAGCGGCCCTGGTCATCACCGGAGAGGGGTCGCTGGACGCCCAGACCCTGCGGGGCAAGGCGCCGGCCGGGGTCGCCGCGGCTGCCGGCCGGGCCGATCTTCCGGTCGTCGCGATCGCCGGGCGCAACCGGCTGGGCCCGGCCGAGTTGGCCACCGGCGGATTCGCTGCCGCCTACACCCTGTTGGACCTCGAACCGGACGTGGCCCGTTGCCTGGCCGAACCCGCCCCCTTGCTGGAACAGCTCGGGGCCCGGATCGCCGCCGACTGGCTGCCCTGGCCAGCCGCCGGCCGCCCAGCACGTCGATCCAGTTCCGCAGGGGGCCAGCAATGAGCGAATTCGATCTTGTCCTCAGAGCCCGGCGGGCGATCACCGCCGACGGCCAAGGGCCGCAGTGGGTCGGCATCTCGGCCGGTCGCATCACCGGACTCGGCCCGTACGGCACCGCACCGGATGCGCCGCGGGTGGTGGATCTCGACGAGGACGTTGTGCTGCTGCCCGGTCTGGTGGACACCCACGTCCACGTGAACGAACCGGGCCGCACCGAATGGGAGGGATTCGCCAGTGCCACCCGGGCCGCCGCCGCCGGGGGAGTCACCACCATCGTCGACATGCCCCTCAACAGCGTGCCGGCCACGGTGACGCCGGCGGCGCTGCAGGTCAAGCGGCGCATCGCCGCGCCGCAGGCCTACGTCGACGTCGGCTTCTGGGGGGGCGCCATTCCGGGGAACCTGACAGAGCTGCAAGGCCTGCACGAGGCCGGGGTGTTCGGATTCAAGTGCTTCCTGCTGCCCTCCGGGGTGCCGGAGTTCCCGCCGCTCACACCGGACGAGCTACCGGACTATCTTCGCGAGCTGGCCAGGTTCGATGCCCTGATGGTCGTGCACGCGGAGGACGAAGGCATCATCGACCGCGCCCCCGCGGCCCGCGGGCGCAGCTACGGCAGTTTTCTGACCTCGCGTCCCGTGGAGGCCGAGAATGTGGCCATCGCCACCGTCATCGCCGCTGCCCGCAGTACCGGGGCGCGCGTGCACATACTGCACCTGTCCAGCGCCGCGGCGCTGCCGATGATCCGGACCGCCCGCCGGGACGGGATCAGGCTGACCGTCGAAACCTGCCCGCACTACCTGGTTTTCGCGGCCGAGGAGGTCCCCGACGGGGACACCCTGTACAAGTGCTGCCCCCCGATCCGCGACGCCGACAACCGGGAACTGCTGTGGCAGGCGCTGGCCGACGGCGACATCGACTACATCGTCTCCGACCACTCGCCCTGCACGCCTGAACTCAAACAACTGGACCTGGGCGATTTCGACACTGCGTGGGGCGGCATCGCGTCCCTGCAGATCGCGCTGCCGGCCGTGTGGACCCAGGCCCGCCGCCGCGGCTTCAGCCTCGAGCAGGTGGTGGGCTGGATGGCTCGCCGGCCCGCCGAGGTCGCCGGCCTGCCGGGTAAGGGTCGGCTGGCCCTGGGGTACGACGCCGACCTGTGCGTCTTCGCCCCCGACGAACAGTTCGTGGTCGACCCCGCGCAGCTGCGTCACAAGAACCACATCACCCCCTACGCCGGACGGACCCTGACCGGCGTGGTCCGCAGTACCTGGCTGCGGGGCCGCGAACTCACCGGAGACCACATCGGCGGTCAACTGTTGACCGCAAAGGAGATCGACATGACTTCCACCCAACCGCAGCCCGCGTCGGCGGCCGAGGAGCAGCGTTTCACCCAGCTGCCCGATCTGGCCTCTCGTCCGATGGGCGGCAGCGTGGTGTTCGCCAACGACGAGCTGTTCGCCGAACGGGAAAACCTGATCAAGCCCGAACCCGCCGCATACTCGACCTACACCTTCGGTCACAAGGGCCAGGTCTACGACGGGTGGGAGACCCGCCGTCGCCGCGAGCCCGGCCACGACTTCGCTCTGGTCCGCCTCGGCCAGCCGGGCGTGGTCCGCGGGGTGGTGGTCGACACCGCATTCTTCAAAGGCAACTACCCGCCGGAGGTGTCGGTGGAGGGGTGCTCGGTCGACGGGTACCCGTCGCCGCCGGAACTCGCCGACGCCGACTGGGTGACCGTTGTTCCGCGGTCGGCGGTGCAGGGTGACACCGCCAATGCCTTCGCCGTCGAGGTGGACCAGCGGTTGACCCACGTCCGGCTGTGCATGTATCCCGACGGCGGGATCGCCCGGCTGCGGGTGCACGGCGAGGTGGTGCCGGACCCGCGTCTGCTCACCCGCGGCGCGATCGACCTGGCGGCCCTGAGTAACGGGGCCACGGTGACCGGTTGCAGCAACATGTTCTACTCCTCGCCGACCAATCTCATCGCCCCCGGTGAGGCCCGGTTGATGGGGGAGGGCTGGGAGACTTCCCGCCGCCGGGACGACGGCAACGACTGGGTGCAGATCAAGCTGGCCGGACCCGGGGTGCCCCGGCTGCTGGAGCTGGACACCCGGTATTTCCTGGGGAATGCACCGGGTTGGGCGTCGGTGCGGGGCTACGACTCCCGCCACGGTGCCGCACCCGACGGCGAGGCCGGATGGACGCAGGTCCTGCCCCGCACCCGGTTGCAGCCCGACACCCGCCATCAACTCCGGGTGGACGTCGGAGCGGAGATCACCGACCTGCGCCTGGACGTCTACCCCGACGGCGGGATGGCCCGGTTCCGGGTGTTCGGCGAACTCGCCCCGACCGGCCGGGAAGAGTTGGCGCTGCGCTGGTTTGGTCTGCTGTCGACGGCCCAGACCACGGCCATCGCCCGGGCGGCCGGGTGGGACCAGATCACCACCCACACCCTCATCGCCGACCGGCCGCACCTGACCTACGCGGATCTACCGGAGCCGCTGCGCGCCCAACTGGAGGGTTGACCCCGGCGCCGCCGGATCGGGACCTGGGAAGTACTCATCGACAGGAGAAACTCACATGACCATCGTTTATCGCACCTCGGCCGTGTCCAGCGGAGACGGCCGCAATGGCCACGCCCGCACCGACGACGGGCAGCTCGACCTGGATCTGGCCACCCCCGGCACGCAGGGCGCCCCGAGCGGAGCGACGAACCCTGAGCAGCTGTTCGCCGCCGGCTACGCCGCCTGCTTCCACTCCGCGCTCAAGGCGACGGCTCGCGCCGCGCAGCTGACCCTGGTTGACTCCACCGTCACCGTGTCGGTCTGTCTGGACAAGCACGACACCGGGTTCGCCCTGGACGTCGCCATCACCGCCGACCTGCCCGGCATCGACCCGGAGCAGGGCCGGGACCTGCTGGACCAGGCTCACCAGCGATGCCCGTACTCCAAGGCCACCCGGGGCAACCTCGACGTCCGGCTCGCCCTGGCCTGATCCGCCGCGCCCGGTCCGCGACCGCCGCTGACCACCAGAGACAGGAGAAGCAGGTGAATGCCAGCGTCCCTAGCCGCCCTCACGTGAGATTCCGCGGCGACAATAATGGAGTGGCCCACTTCAAAGGAGATGCCCTGTGCCGTCCACCCCGCTGCCCGACGACCTCCGCGCGCTGCTGGCTAAGCCGAATGCGTCGGTGATCGCCACCCTGCGCAGTGACGGTCAACCGGTCACCGTCGCCACCTGGTACCTGCTCGACGGCGACCGGATCCTGGTCAACATGGACCGCACCCGGGTCAGGGTGAAGCACCTGCAGGGTGACGGCCGGGTGGCGCTGACCGTCCTCGACGAGAACTGGTACACCCACGTCAGCATCGTCGGCCACGTGGTGGAGATCGCCGATGACGACGACCTATCCGGCATCGATCGGATCTCCACCCACTACGGCGGCAAGCGGTATCCCGATCGCGTCAGCCCGCGGGTCAACGCCTGGATCGAGATCGACCGCTGGCACGGCTGGGGCGACGCCCGGCGCAGCTGATCGGTCTCTAGCTAGGCTAGAACCATGAGGGTCGTCGTCATCGGAGGCACCGGGCACATCGGGACGTATCTGGTTCCGCGGTTGGTGCAAGCCGGCCACGACGTGGTCGTCGTCAGCCGCACGCAGCGCGCACCGTACTCATCGAGCGGAGCCTGGCGCAGCGTCCGGACCGTCGCGATCGATCGTGAAAGTGCCGAGCAGGAAGGATCTTTCGGCACCCAGATCGCCGCCCTCGACCCGGATGTCGTCCTCGACCTCATTTGTTTCACCCCAGCGAGCGCCGAACAGATCGTGGACGCGCTCCGTGGCCGAGTGCGGCACTTCCTGCACTGCGGCACCATCTGGGTGCACGGACCGAGCATGTGTGTGCCGACCGCCGAGGATCAGCCGCGCCGGCCGATCGGCGACTACGGCAAGAACAAGGCGGCCATCGAGGAGCTTCTGCACAGCGCCGCGCAACTCGACGGCTTCCCGGCCACCGTCATTCACCCCGGCCACATCACCGGGCGCGGCTGGGTTCCGGTCAACCCGGCAGGCAATGTCAACCCGGCCGTGTTCCAGCAGCTGGCGGACGGAAAACCGTTGCTACTGCCCAACAATGGTCTGGCCACTGTCCAACACGTACACGCCGACGACGTCGCGAAGATGTTCGTCGCGGCGATGGCCAACCGCTCCGTCAGCATCGGCGAGAGCTTCCACGTGGTCGCCGCCACCGCCCTGACCCTGCGGGGTTACGCCGAGGCCGTCGCCGGGTGGTTCGGACAAGACGCCCAGCTGGACTACCTGCCGTGGGAACAGTGGAGTGCGCAAGCCGATGCTGCTGACGCCCGCATCACCGACGATCACCTGTCGCACAGCCCGCATTGCAGCATGGCAAAAGCCGGTCGGCTGCTGGGATTCGAGCCGCGGTATACCTCGCTGGAGGCCGTCCACGATGCCGTCGACGCAATGCTGGTCGCCGGCCAGCTCGTCAGTGGGTAGCGGTGGCGCCGGACCGGGGCATCAATGGATCAACCCAGATCGCAGTCCGATGGCAACGGCGTGCGCCCGGTCGACCGCGTCGAGCTTGCGGTACAGCCGGCGGGCGTGGGTCTTGATGGTGTCGCCGGATAGAAACAGATCGCGGCCGATCTCGGCGTTGGACCGCCCGCGACTCATCCCACCCAGCACTTCGACCTCGCGGTCGGTGAGCGGGTTGTTGGCTCGGTTCTCTTGCCGGCGGGTGTCGAGTAGCGCATCGGTGGTGACGTAGGCCAGCAGCGCGGAGATCTCCGCGGCAGCAGCATCCCATCGCAGAAACCCGCGTGCCCCATAGGTAACGGCGGCGCTGATGGAATAGGCGTCGTCGGACGAGCCGAACACGATAACCCCGGCGGCTGGATACAGCGTCAGCAATCGCCGGACCGACTCGACGCCATCCATCAGGGCGCGCTGGGTGCCGATCAACACCGCGTCGGCCGGAGCCCTGTCGTAGGAGGTCATCAGCTCGTCGCCGGAGGAGACGCTGTCGATGGCATGCACCCCGGCGACCGCGGCCAACCCGGTGGCCATGCGATCGCGAACGGTGCGCCGCTCGTCGCAGATCAGAAGTCTCACAAGTCCTCTTCGCGGTGTTCCTCAGTGCTTGTCGGCAGTGGGCAGGTTCGGTCCTTCGGGTGTCTGGAAGCGA
>JALYVF010000137.1 GCA_030853385.1 Actinomycetota bacterium
TCGACAGGGTGCTGCAGATCCACGGCGGAATGGGCTACACCAAAGAACTTCCGATCGAGGGCTGGTACCGGCTGGTGCGGCTGTACCGCATCTTCGAGGGCACCGACGAGATGCAGCGGCTGATCATCTCCAGGGACCTGTTGCGCGGCTACACCAAGATCGGCGGGCACCTGGCATGAAGACGTTCGCTTCACCGGCCGAGCTGCCGGCCGCCGTCGGCACCGTCTTCGGTCCGGGAGAGGGAATTCTGGTCGACCAGCAGCGCATCGCGGCGTTCGCCGACGTCACCGACGACCATCAGTGGATCCACCTGGATGCCGAACGCGCCGCGGCCGGCCCGTTCGGGGGCACCGTCGCGCACGGCTATCTGACGTTGTCGCTGCTGTCGGCGCTCACCCGCGAGCTGTACCGAGTGCAGGGGACGACCATGACGGTGAACTACGGGCTGAACAGGGTGCGTTTTCCGGCTCCGTTGCTGGCCGGCAGCGTGCTGCGGGCCAGCGCCGAGCTGACCTCCGTCGAGCAGGTGGCCGGCGGCTATCAGCTGGTGCTGACCGTGACGATGATCGCCGACGGCGCCGGAAAGCCCTGCTGTGTCGCCGAATCCGTCTCCCGTCTCTACTCGTCGGAGGTCCCGTCATGACATCGCTGGCGGTGGCCAGCATCCTGGCCGAGGCCGCCAGATGGCGTCCGGACAAGATAGGAGTGGTCGACGGCGCGCAGCGGGTGACCTACCGCGAACTGTGGGAGCAGGCGCTTGGCTACACCGGAGCGCTGACCGAGCTCGGGGTCCGGCCGGGCGATCACGTCGCGTTGATGTGCCCGAACGTGGTGGAGTTTCCACGCGGCTACTACGGCGCGCTGGCCGCCGGCGCGGTGGTGGTTCCGGTGCACCTGCTGCTGACCGCCGACGAGGTGGCTTATGTGCTGAAGGACAGCGGCTCGACGCTGCTGCTGTGCCACACCTCGCAACTGGCGGTCGGAACGAAAGCCGCTGCGGCAGTGGGCATTCCGCTGGTAGCGATCGGGCCGGTCCCGGCCGGTGACGACATCGGCGTGCGCCGGCTGGAGCAGTTGTCCGACGGCGTCACCCCGCCGGAGTCGTACCTGTCGAGGGGAGCCGACGACCCTGCGGTGGTGCTGTACACCAGCGGAACGACGGGGGCGTCCAAGGGTGCGGTGCTCACCCAGCTGAACCTGGTGATGAACGCCATGGTCGGCATCTTCGACGCGCACGAGGCGCGGGTCGAGGACGTCAGCCTCGGCTGCCTGCCGCTGTTCCACACCTTCGGCCAGACGGTGAGCATGAACGGCACCTTCCGTCGCGGCTCGACCCTGGTGATGCTGCCGCGGTTCACCGGGGAGGCCGCCATCGACCTGATGATCTCCGAGAAGGTCGACACCTTCCACGGCGTGCCGATGATGTACATCGGACTGCTGGCGGCGGCCGAGGGGCGCACAGACCTTCCGCAGCTGCGGCTGTGTGTCTCCGGGGGTGCCGCGCTGCCCAGCGCGGTGCTGCACCAATTCGAAAAGGCCTTCTCCACCAAGGTGTACGAGGGCTACGGGCTGTCGGAGACGTCGCCGACGGCGACCACTAACCAGCCGCACTTCGGCGCCAAGGTCGGCACCGTCGGCCACCCGATCTGGGGCGTCGAGGTGGAGATCGCCAAGGCCGACCTCGAAGACAGCATCGAACTGCTGCCCACCGGCGAGCTCGGCGAGATCGTGATCCGTGGGCACAACGTGTTCGCCGGCTACCTCGGCAAACCGGAGGAGACCGCAAAGGCGCTGGTCGACGGCTGGTTCCGCAGCGGCGATCTCGGCACCAAGGACGACGAAGGTTTCATCACCATCGCGGATCGGAAGAAGGACGTGGTGATCCGCGGCGGCTTCAATGTCTATCCGTCTGAGGTGGAGAACGTGCTCGCCGCCCATCCGGCCGTCGCCCAGGTGGCGGTGATCGGGGTGCCGGACGACATCCACGGCGAGGAGATTTGCGCCGTGGTGGTGCCGCGGGCCGGCGTCGAGTTCCCGCCGGCGGCGGAGTTCATCGCCTGGGGACGCGAGCGACTCGGCAGGCACAAGTACCCGCGGCGGCTGGAACTGGCCGACTCGCTGCCGATCGGGCCGAGTCACAAGGTACTGAAACGGGAACTTCGGCGGACGTACGGCGATCACTAGCAGTGCGCCGGCTCGCGGTCGCCGGCTCCTCGAGGATCGCGCAATGAACAAAGGTGCGATCCTGTCTGCCACATTCGAAAGGCCTGTGGCATACTCAACGTATGGATGCCACGCTGGTATTGGGGCAGCAGGGTCGCGTCGTGATTCCTGCGGAGGTTCGCGCGGCACTGGGACTAACCCCCGGAGATAAACTGCATCTACATCTGGCAGGCCAGCGGCTCGTGCTTGAACGGCAACAGGACGCGGTCGCCGAGTTGCGCGCGTTGGCCATTGATGTGCCGAAGTCGCGCTCTTTCGTCGAGGAATTACTCGCCGAGCGGCGGCTTGCGGCCGCGGAATGACCATCCTCGATGCCTCCGCCGTGCTTGCGCTGATTCACAACGAACCCGGAAGTGACATCGTGGCCGCGGAGATCGCCGGGGCAGTTCTCGGCGCCGCGAATCTGGCCGAAGTCGTCGGCAAGCTCGTCGATGCCGATCTGGATGTCGCCCGTCTGCGCGAGCTGCTCGCTGCCGCCGGCGTCACCATTGCGCCGCTCAGTGCCGCTGATGGCGAACTCGCGGGTGCGATGCGCTCCCTCGAGGGCGGTCGGGATCTCTCACTGGGCGACCGCTGCTGTCTTGCGCTCACCGTTCGAAGTACGCCCGCTGAGGTACTGACCGCCGATCAAGCATGGGCAGATCTGGACTTACCCATCCGCGTTCGCCTCATCCGGTAGCGAGTTCGGCTGCGCACCGGCCCAAAACGGGAGTGCTACTTTCCCGACTTCGTCGCCGGCACCGCACAGGAGCCATCCGCACAGGCTTCCGCGGCGGCGGCGCCCAGCGGGGTGAGATTGGTCCGCTTGGCCGCCTCGGCGTGTGCCTGGGCCAACGCGGCGGTGAACGTTTCCGGATTCTGCGCACCCGACACCCCATACCGCCCATCGATGACGAAGAACGGCACGCCGTTGATCCCGTAGGCCTGCGCCTGTTCCAGGTCGCCCTGCACGGCGTCGGTGAACCTGCCGGACTCCAGCGCCTTGCGCACCTCGTCGCGATCCAGCCCGATCTCGGCGGCCAACTCGGCCAGCCGTTCCGGTTTGCCGAGGTGCTCACCCTGCTCGAAGTACGCCTTGAACAGCCGCTCCACCAGCTCGAGCTGCTTGCCCTGGGCCTTGGCGTAATGCAGCGCCTCGTGGGCCTTGAGCGTATTGGTATGCCGGATGCGGTCGAAGTCGTAGTGCAGCCCGACGGATCTTGCGATGTCGCCCACCTGCTGCAGCATCTGCGCAACCTGGCCGGCCGGCATACCCTTGTGCGCGCTGAGGAAGTCGACCTCGTTGCCGTCGAAGTCGATCGGGGTAGCGGGGGACAGCTCGAAGCTGTGGTAGGTCACGCTGACGTCGGCCGCGCCGTCGAAGGCGGCCAGGCCGGCCTCGAACTTGCGCTTGCCGATGTAGCACCACGGACAGGCGATGTCCGACCAGATGTCAACGGCCATGGTCGTCCTGCCCGTGCCGCGGACACCGGCCGGGGTCGACGAAACGGACACACTCGAAGACGTCATTGACGTTTCAACGATGAGCGCCCGGCGACTATTCCTGGCCGGCCGGGGTGGCCGGGCCTGGGGTGGCCGGCTCTGGCGTGCCCCGCGGCGATCGAGGGGCAGCGGCAACAGCCTTGTCCCGCTTGGCCTTCTTGGCCTTGTCCTTGCTGCCGGACCGGTGGTCGGCCCTGCCGTCACGCTCGCTGGCAGCCGGAGTAGCGATGGCACCGGCCGCCTGCAGGGCTCCGGTCAACTCGGCCAGATCCTGTCGGATGCGGTCCATCTCGCCGCGCAGGTAGTCACGGGTGGCGACGTCGCCGATGTTGATCCGGACGGCCGCCAGCTCGCGGGCCAGGTATTCAGTGTCCGCCTTCGTCTGCGCCGCTCGCGACCTGTCCTCTTCCATGGTGACCCGGTCCCTGTCGTCCTGCCGATTTTGTGCCAGCAGAATCAGCGGGGCGGCATAGGCAGCCTGGGTGGAGAACGCCAGGTTCAACAGGATGAAGGGGTACCGATCCCAGCCGTGTAGGCCGGCCAGAATGTTCAGGGTGATCCAGGCGATCACGAACATGGACTGCCAGAACAGGAACTTTCCGGTGCCCATGAGCCTGGCCAGGCCCTCGGAGAACCGGCCGAAGGCCTCCGGATCGATGTCGAGGCTGAACCGTGTGCCGACGCCCGGCTGGTCGAGTCGGCGGCGTGCCCGCTCAGCCACGATGACCCCCCGGTGGCTGCGCGCCGGCCATCAGTTGGCCGGCCTCCAGGTCGGTGGGCGGGGCGTCGCGCCAGTTCTCCGGCAACAGGTGATCGAGCAGATCGTCGACGGTGACGGCGCCCAGCAGATGGTCGTCGTCGTCGACCACCGGCGCGCACACCAGGTTGTAGGTGGCGAAGAAGCGGGTGATCTCCGGCAGTGAGGCGTCCGGCGACAACCGTGCCATGTCCGTATCCAGTGCGCCCGCCACCAGCTCGAACGGCGGTTCCCGCAGCATCCGCTGGGTGTGCACGGAACCCAGGTAACGGCCGGTGGGAGTGGACTGCGGTGGGCGCACAACGAAGACCATAGAGGCGAGTGCGGGGGTGTGTTCGGGGGAGCGGACCCTGGCCAGCGCCTCGGCGATGGTCGCGTCCGGGGTCAGGATCACCGGCTCCGGCGTCATCAGGCCGCCGGCGGTGTCGAAGGAGTACTGCAGCAGCCGCCGGACCGGCGCCGACTCCTCCGGCTCCATCAGCTCCAGCAGCCTGGCCTGCACCCGTGGGGTGAGGTCGGCGAGCAGATCGGCGGCGTCGTCGGGGTCCATCGCCTCCAGCACATCGGCCGCCCGGTCCTCGTGCAGATGAGCGAGCAGGTCCTTCTGATCGTCCTGCGGTAATTCTTCCAGCAGGTCGGCGAGCCGCTCGTCCGGCAGCGCCTCGGCCAGGTCGTAGCGGGCCTGCGCCGGCATGTCCCGCATCACCGTTGCGGCATCGGCGGCCCGCATGCCCTCGAAGGACATCAGCAGCTGATGGGTGCCGGTGATGCCGCCGCCGAGCAGTTCGGTGACGCCGGTGCCGCGGACATCGGTCCAGTTCAGGACGCGGACCGCCGCTCTTCGGGCCAGCCGGCCGCTACGTTCGCGCACGGCGAGTCGGGTGATGAGCCAGTCCCTGGTACGGCTCTGCTCGATGCCGGCGTCGGCGACGCTAACCGTCGTCTGGGTGGTGGCGACCCGCACCTTGGCGCCGACCAGCTGGCTCAGCACCAGAATCTCGGTGGCGCGCTGCTCGAATCTGCGCATGCTGACCTGGCCGGTGGCCAGCGCCACCCCGTGCTGTTCGACGGTGGCTACCCGCAGCATCGGTACGAAAATGGGTCGCCGGGTCGGCAGGTCGACCACGATGCCGAGCACCCGTGGCGGCTGCCGATCCAGTCGCAACGCGGCGATCACGTCACGCACTTTGCCGATCGATTCACCGCTGGGGCCGAACACCGGAAGACCGGCCAACCGCGCCACGAAAACCCGAGTGTTGGGAGCCACAGGATTAGGGTATGGCCCCCCCGCACTGTGCCTGACCCAATACTCGGATTCTTCGTCGGCGCGTCCGGCTCGGGTATTTGGCGTGGGCCGCCCCGGTCGCTCGCCCCAACCTTCGACCGGGGCTCGCTGGCCCGTGATGAACAATCCTCACACGTGGGCTGCGTAGGGTGGCAGGGTTCCAGGGTCCGGTCGTGGCTGGTCCCGCCCGATACCGCCGCATTCCTCACCCAGAAGGACGCCTCACTCATGCGTTTGCGCGCCGTCGCCGCTGCTGCCCTCGTCGTTCCGATGCTGTTGATGGCCGGGTGCGGTTCCAACGCCACTCCCGCCGCCTCCGGCACCTCCAGCGTCTCCGGCACGTCCGGCAGTGCAGCGTCGGATAGTGCATCCGGCTCGGCGGGTACCTCCGCGGGTGCCTCCGACTCGGCCGCGACGGGGCCGAACATCGACTCGTCGCCCGCACCGACGCCAGGTCCCGTTGTGCCGCCGGCAACGGCGGTGGCCAGCGCCGTTCCGAAGGAACAGCTGCCGACGGTGTCGGGCAAGTTCGGCCAGAAACCGACCGTCACCGTTCCCAAGGGCAACCCGCCGCCCAGCCTGCAGCGGCAGGTGCTGACGGAGGGCACCGGCGCGGTCATCAAGAAGGGGGAGGTGCTGGTCACCAACTACCTCGGCCAGATCTGGGGCGGCAAGGTCTTCGACAACTCCTACGACCGCAAGGCGAGCCAGGCGTTCGCGATCGGCGTCCACAAGGTGGTGCCAGGGTGGGACGTCAGCCTGGTCGGCCTCAAGGTCGGCAGTCGGGTGCTGTTGAGCCTGCCACCGGCCGACGGTTACGGCTCGACCGGTAACACCCAGGCCGGCATCAAGGGCACCGACACCCTGATCTTCGTCATCGACATCATCAAGGAGATGGAGCCGACCGTCGCCGGCCAGACTAATGTGCCGGTGAAGGCGCTGCCCAAGACGGCCCCGGTGGTCAAGGGTGCGCTCGGCAAGGAGCCGACCGTCACGATCGCCAAGGGCCTTGCCGAGCCGAAAAAGGCATCGGTGCTCACCATCGCGGCCGGAACAGGGCCGAAGCTGGCCTCGGGCGATCAGATCCTGGCGCAGTACACGGCGCTCGACTGGACCGGCCAACCGCAGGGCAGCACCTGGCCGTCAGCGACGGCGGACCCGACCAGCGGTGGCGGAACAGGGCCGGAGCAGGTGCAGTTGTCGTCCGGCTCACCGTTCGCGGCGCTGGCCGGCGTCACGGTGGGCAGCAGGGTAATGCTGCTGATCCCAGCCGATGCGACGAAGCAGCAGCCGTCGTTGGCCGTCGTGGTCGACGTGGTGTCCAAGGTTGGACAGTTCTCCTAGTCGGCTCGACCGATCGACGGCCGCTCGGGTGACGGCGGCGCGCTACCGTCGAAGGATGGAGCTGCGCGCTGCCGGCACGGATCGGAACAGCCGACGAGCCACAACTCTCGATGTCGTCGGGCTGGTTGTTCGGCTCGGGGTGGCGGCCGTCTGGCTGATTTCCGGCTTCGAGAAGGCATCCGACTCGCTGCAGACGATCGTCGCCGTCCGGGCCTTTCAGATCCTGCCAGAGACCGCCGTTCATCCAGTGGCGGCGGTGCTGCCGTACCTGGAGATCGCCCTCGGGTTGTTGCTGCTGGTCGGCCTTGCTATCCGGCTGACGGCGGTGATCAGCGCGGTGATGCTGGTGATTTACATCGCTGGGGTGATCTCGGCGGCGGCCCGCGGGCTGAGCATTGATTGCGGCTGTTTCGGCGGCGGCGGCACGGTGGCCACCGGGCAGACCCAGTACACGGCGGAGATCCTGCGGGACGTCGGATTCCTGCTGCTGGCCGCGTATTTGGTGTGGAGGCCGCGGTCGCTGCTATCGGTGGACGGGGCGGTGGCGCCCCGCTCGGGTCGGAACGATCCGGACGCCGACGAGTGGGACGGCGACGGCGACGGCAAGTGGGACGAGACCGATAACGCCGATGTGCACGGCGGGACCGCTCAGCCAGACCAGGCATAGTGGACGTCGAGACCAACCCGCCGGGCGAACAGTTGGATCGGCGGACCAGCACAGGAGGATCCCGGTGGCCAAGCGCCCGTCGAACAAGTCACGACCGATCGCAGCCAGTAGTTCGGCCGCAGCGAGTCGCGTGACGACGACGAAGGGCGGTGGTTCGGCGCCGAGTGGTGGCGGCGGGTCAAAGAGCTCCGGTCCGAAGAGCCCGGCGCCGAACACTGGGCCGAAGGTCAGCCATTCAGGTCGACGAGCCACCGGTCGGCCCTCGGCGCAGTCCGGCCGACAGTCGGTGGCAGCGGCCAGGCGCAACTCGTCGAACTCCAATCGCACCCAGCTGATCATCGGCGGCATCGCCGTGGTGGTGATCGCTGCGATCGTCGTCCTCGGGCTGGTGCTCAACAAGAAGAACAACGCCGTCCAGGGGGCGGGCTACGGCTCGTCGACGGCGTCGACCGCGAAGGTGTCCGGCGGCGTCATTTCGGTCGGCAACAACAACCCGGCCAAGTCGATCGACGTATACGAGGATTTCCTCTGCCCTATCTGTGGTGAGTTCGAGAGCCAGTACGGCCAGCAGATCGCCCAGTTCGCCGACCAGGGCAAGCTGCAGGTCAACATCCACATGATCAACTTCCTGGATTCACATTCGGCGTCGAAGGATTACTCGAGCCGGGCGGCAGCGGCCCTGCTGGCGGTGGCTACCGAAGCCGGCGACAAGCCCGGCCTGGTGTTGAAGTTCCACAGTGCGCTCTACGCCTCTGGGACGCAGCCCACGGAGGGCGGCTCGACCGACCTCACCAATGCCCAGCTCGCCGCGCTGGCGATCAAGGACGGCGCACCGGCCTCGGTCGGGACGGCGATCACCTCGGGCAAGTACCTGGAGCAGGTGAAAACGAACGCCACTACCTTCGAGGCACAGATGCAGAGGGCAACCGGAACCGTCGGCACACCCACGGTGCTGAACGGCGGCAAGCCGGTAAGCATCAACGACGTCAACTGGCTGTCGAACATCGTCAACGGCTGACATTCTGTGACGTCGTCGCCGGCCAGACACGGATTAGGACCGGGCCACCCGCTCTTGATAACCTTGTCCGGCATGGGGCTGTGGCGCAGCTGGTAGCGCACCACACTGGCAGTGTGGGGGTCAGGGGTTCGAGTCCCCTCAGCTCCACCAACGGAGAAGGACCAGGGCACGCACTTCGCCCTGGTCCTTCTCCGTTGATCAAGCAGAGTGACTCGAAGTGACCCGGATCGAATGGAATGAGATCTGGATGGGCCCCCGCTGGCGAGCGAGCGAGCAAGTAGGGATCCCCTCAGCTCTGCCGTTTTCGAAGCAATGCCGCGAGCTGCAGCAGCCCGGTTCGCTCGATCCTGCCGAACACCCTCATCCGTCGACGGATGCCCTTCCAGGAGGCCGAGAGCTGCTCGACGATTGCCTGAAGCGCTCCAGGGTCGATGTAGAACTGGTCGACTAGAAAGTCGTCGGCGGACTTTGCCTGGACGCCGTACTTTTCGAGTTCTCCTGAGGGGAAGTCGCGGAGGTTCTCGGTGACGAGCAGCTCAGCACCGCATCTGACGGCAGCAGCCAGCACATGACGGTCGTCGAGGTCGGGCAGATCAAAGGCCTCGATGAGACTCTCGGAGCCGGTCACGAGGCGTCCGGCAGCGCCCGACTCATGGCGTCGACCAACCGAGCGTGCTGCTCGCTGGTGATGTCGGGCCGGTTTGCCAGCAGATTGCGTGGTAGTTCCTCGAGGATCATCGGCGACCAACGGGCTCGGACGGTTCCGGCGAGCGCGGTTCTCATGAGTAGGTCGCGGGTTACCGACGGGTAGAGGACGCAGGCGTCATAGACGGCGGCGAAGGGCATGTCAGTACAGGTCCAAGTCCTCGGTAAGTTTCGCCAACTCGTCCATCGCGCGGCGTTGCTTAGCGCGCGCCTCGGTCTGGTGTCGACGCAATGACGCGGCAAGCACCCGGCGGTGGGTACCGACCAGTCGGTACTCGATCTGCCCGTCGTCGAGCAGCTTGATGAGGTGCGGACGTGACTCTCCCAGGATGTCGGCGGACCTGCTGGGTGGTCAGCTCGGCGTGCACGGGGATCACCTGCACGGGGGTGCCAGCGGCCATGGCGGCCAGGATCCACCGCACCCGCGGCCAACATGTGTTGCCCTGGAACGGATTCCGTAGCTACGGGCCGCTCTCGTCGGGTCGATACGACCCACACCCGCCACCACCCGCCGATCAACCCGAGCATGGAATCGCTTACGCCGCAGACAATCTCACCACCGCTATTGCCGAGG
>JALYVF010000154.1 GCA_030853385.1 Actinomycetota bacterium
GATGAGGCCGTCGCGTGGTCCGGTGGGCATCGCGTTGACGATGCGGGTGATCTCTGCCCGCCGGCGGTTGGTCGCTTCGCCGACCACGCGGGACCCGCGGGCGGTCAACCCCAGCAGCACCTCCCGACGATTCGCCGGATTCTCGGCTCGGGTCACAAGTTCGGCGGCCAGTAACCGGTCGATCATCCGCATGGCGGTCGAGGAGTTGACCGATAGAAGTTCGGCCAGCCGGTGAAGGTTCACCTCGCCGTACCCGTCCAAGACCACCAGGGCACGGAACTGCGGGAGGGTGACGGCGTCTTCGATCTCGGCGAGCGAGCGGGCCGACACGCCGACCAGCACCCGTGAGGCAGTCAACAGTGCGGTGACAAATTCTTCGACATCCGCTGGTCCGCTTGCGGATCGTGTCTCCAGGCCTACCCGTGCTGTTCCAGTCATTTCCACCTCCCATTGCAGCTTGAAGCAATTATTGCATAATGCATGAATGAATTCATCGGATCAGCGGCCCGCAGTGTCCCGCAGCCCGACCCACCCGCTGATGGTGCCGATCCGGCTCGGTCGTCAGGGTGCTCTGACGGCTTTCCGGTCGTCCAACACCGGGTTGTTGGCGTTGGCAGTCGTCGTGGGAGCCGGAGCAGGCGGTGGCGCGATCGTCTTCCGCTGGCTGATCAAGACGTTCACTCTGCTGTTCACCGGACATGCCGACTACGCCGGCCTGGGACCTGTGAGTAATCCGCAGTTTCCGGCCCTGGGTCGGTGGTTCGTGCTGATGACCCCAGTGGTCGCCGGGCTGCTGTACGGACCGTTGGTGCACTACTTCGCCAGAGAAGCCCGCGGCCACGGCGTACCGGAGGTGATGTTCGCCGTCGCGCGGCGTGGAGGACGGATCCCACCACAGGTCGCCGCCGTCAAAGCCCTGGCGTCCGCGCTGACGATCGGCGGCGGCGGATCGGTGGGCCGGGAAGGTCCGATCGTCCAGATCGGATCCGCGCTCGGCTCCACCCTCGGCCGGATGCTGCGGGTACCGGAGCCGCGCATGCGTGTGCTCGTGGCCTGCGGGGCGGCCGGCGGAATCGCCGCGACCTTCAACGCGCCATTGGCCGGCGTGTTCTTCGCCCTGGAACTACTGCTGCGGGACATTGCCGCTCAAGCCTTCGGAATGGTCGTGCTCTCCTCCGTGACTGCCAGCGTCATCGGCCGCGCCGCGCTGGGTGACGCGCCATTCCTGACCTTGCCGGCCTTCACCGTCCATCATTTCTCTCAGTACCTGCTGTTCGCCCTGCTGGGCCTGATCGCGGGTGCCGCCGGCGTGGTGTTCACCAGGGTCCTGTACTGGATCGAAGATGCCTGCGACTGGGCGTGGCGGGGCCCGGAGTGGCTGCGCCCCGCGGTCGGCGGCGTCCTTCTCGGCGGCTTGCTGCTGCTCCTACCGGAGATGTACGGAGTCGGATATCCGGTACTGGGCAATGGGATCGCCGGCAAGTACACCGTCGCGTTTCTCGGTGTTCTGCTGATAGGCAAGATAGTGGCCACCAGCCTGACCATCGGGATCGGCGGCTCCGGAGGCGTTTTCGCACCCAGCCTGTTCATCGGTGCGATGCTCGGCGCAGCCTTCGGGCAACTGGCCCACCTGACGATGCCGGGAACGTCAGGGCCCGCCGGTGCATACGCGCTGATCGGCATGGGTGCGGTGTTCGCCGGTGCGGCGCGGGCCCCGATCACCGCGGTCGTCATCATGTTTGAACTGACCGGCGAGTACACGATCATCCTCCCGCTGATGCTGGCGATAGTGCTGGCCACCGGCGTCAGCCACCTGCTGTCGAAAGACACGGTCTACACACTCAAACTCCGCCGCCGCGGCGTTGACCTGGACCAGCCAACGCACGCTGCGGCGCTCACCTCGATGACCGTGGCGCAAGTGATGGAACCCATCGGGGACAGCGTTTCCAGCACAGCCACTCTCGGTTCCATCGTCGACGTATTGGCGACCGCGCGAGACGGGCAACTGCCGGTGGTCGACGACGCCGGGTGCTATCTGGGCATAGTCACCGCCCGCATGATGACCGACACGATGGCCGACGGTCAGCATGACAACGCATCCGTCAC
>JALYVF010000172.1 GCA_030853385.1 Actinomycetota bacterium
GCCTGGCAGCGTCGGTACCGTCATCCGCAGGGATTAGCAGCAGCTCACAACCAGAAGGAGCATCACCGTGGCCACAACGCCGCAAGCCATCGAAGTCCGCAAGATCCCGCTGCACAGCGTGTCCGACGCCAGCGAGCTGACGAAGCTGATCGACGACGGGTTGATCGACGCGGACCGGGTGATCGCGGTGATCGGCAAGACGGAAGGCAACGGCGGCGTCAACGACTACACCCGCATCATTGCTGACCGGGCGTTCCGGGAAGTGCTGGTGGCCAAGGGATCTCGGTCCGCCGCCGAGGTGAAGTCGGTTCCGATCGTCTGGTCCGGCGGCACCGACGGGATCATCTCCCCGCACGCCACGGTGTTCGCCACGGTGGACCAGGACAATGTCGTCGAGACCGATGAGCCGCGGCTGACTGTCGGCTTCGCGATGAGCGAGAAGATCCTGCCGGAGGACATCGGCCGCACGGCGATGGTCAGCAAGGTGGCCGACGGGGTCCGAAAGGCCATGGCACAAGCCGGTATCTCCTCTGCCGACGATGTGCATTACGTGCAGACGAAGACCCCACTGCTCACCATCGACACCATTCGCGATGCCAGGTCCCGAGGCTTCGAGCCGTTCTGTGAGGACACCCTGACGTCGATGGACGTCTCCAACGGCACCACCGCGCTCGGCATCGGCGTCGCTCTCGGCGAGATCGACATGCCGGCCGACGAGGCGATCATGCGGGACCGGACGCTGTACTCGTCGGTGGCCTCCTGCTCGTCGGGCGTCGAACTCGACCGGGCGCAGATCGTGGTGGTCGGCAACACCCGCGGCGTCGGCGGCCGCTACCGGATCGGCCATGGCGTGATGAAGGATGCGCTGGACGCCGACGGCATCTGGGAGGCCATCGGCAACGCCGGTCTCGAGCTGCCAGAACGGCCGCGCACCGCAGACCTCAAGGGCCGGTTGGTGAACGTGTTCCTCAAGTGCGAGGCGTCGCAAAATGGCCAGGTGCGCGGCCGGCGCAACGCCATGCTCGACGATTCGGACGTGCACTGGCACCGGCAGATCAAGGCCGCTGTCGGCGGCGTCACAGCATCGGTGACCGGCGACCCCGCCGTCTTCGTCTCGGTATCCGCCGCCCACCAGGGTCCAGACGGCGGCGGCCCGGTCGCCGCCATCGTCGACTTCGGTGACGACCCGACCGGCTACCAGCCCGGTTGATAACCGCCACAGGACCCGCGAAGTCGGCGGGAGTTCGCGGGTCGTCTGGCGGTTATCGCGGTTGTAGGTTTTTCCGCCCAGAAGTCCAGCAGACACGGGAAATGGCAGCACACCAGCAGCGCGCTGCCGGCGCCACAGCGGACCGTCGCCGCGACCGAGTCGCCGGCGGCGACGTCGCGAAGAACCGTGTCGGCGCCCGGGCGCCTGCAACCGCTGCAGATGGGTCACCCTGGTCTCCACCCGCGGACCGGCCCAGCCCTCGGCAGCGACAGACGGAAAGTAGTTGACCAGGGACCGGATCGGGGTCGCCAGTCGTCACCACGAGAGCGCACCGACGACCGCGGCAGTAGGCCCGAACGTCTGGTTGCGCACCCCTCGGGGCCTACCGGGGCGTTGTCCAGTTGCACTCCGATCCCCGGACCGCCACGCGGGCGCAGCCGCTCCGCCAACACCGGCAACACCGCCGCGTACCAGTCGCGACTGGCCGCCAGGAGTGCCGGCGCGAGATAGTCGACGGTGCGGGTCGGTGTCTGCCGTCCGTCCCAGGTGATCGGGACGATCTCCGGATGATCGTCGTAGAGCCGATTGGGAAGTCCCTCGTTCTTGAGCTCGGCCACCACGAAGGGGCCAGGTCGGGCGATCACCAACAAGCCCTTGGCCGCGCACAGGTCGAGGAACCCTGCCAGGTTCAGCTGTGGATGTGTGTGCGTCTGGTGAGTCGAAGCTGCGATCGGGCAACTCATGCCAGAGCCGCGGGATATAGCTGGCGACCACCGTGCAGCCAACCTCAATCAAATCGTCCAATCGCCGTTCCCACACCGCGGGAGCCAGCCGGAAATAGTGCACCTCGCCGCTCATCAGCAGTTGCGGCACAACGTCGATGAGGATGCGTCCCCGAGAAATCTCGACCAGCTGGGAAATGCCCTTCCGCTCTCCGCCAACGGATTTCGGTGTCCGCTGGGGTATTGACTCGGCCCCGTCGACGCGCTTTACTGGCGACCACCACCAGATGTATGCGCGTACATTACGTCGAACGACCACGGCATACACACCAGCACGACATCGGCAAGTGCAAGCAGCACAACAAATACCGACAACCGCACAGAAACCAACAACGCGGTAGGACCGAGAACCGCTCCGCAGCAGTGACAACCCAACGAAGGGTGGGCACCTCGTGGCAGAGCCGCCGACCGTGTACGACGTCGCTGAGCGCGCTGGGGTGTCGACGGCGACGGTGTCCAGGGTGATGTCCGACGCGCAGAACGTCCGCGGCGCCACCAAGCAGCGGGTGCTCGATGCGGTCGCCGAGCTCGGCTATCTGCAGAGTGCGGCGGCAAAGGGGTTGGCCCGCAACCGTTCACACATCCTCGGCTTGACGTTCCCTGACGACCTGGCGCAGGCCGAGCAGTCCGACGCCAGCTTCTGGTACGACGAGCTGATCCGCGGGGCCGAACGAGCGGCCCGACAGGCCGGCTACCTGTTGTTGATCGCCGGCAGCCCAAGCGAGGACTACCAGCGGGTGTTCACCGGTGTCGCCGGCAGCTGCGACGGCATCGTGACGATGTCCGGCTCGCACGATCCGGACACCTTGGCCAGGGTCAGTGCTCGCAAGCCGGTGGTGGTGATCGGCTCGGGCAGCGACAAGTTCGACAATGTCGACCACGTGTTGTGCGCCAATCGTGAGGGCGCCTACGAACTGACGGCGCACCTGTGCGACGTGCATGGCGTCGTCCAGCCAGGTTACGTGGCGGGCGGCGCTCCCGACTCCTATGCCCGGTTCGCCGGCTTCCGGGCCGCGCTGCGGGACCGTGGACTGAAGGTGCCACGCAAGCCAATCGCTGTCGGCGATCTCAGCACACCTGGCGGTCGGCGTGTCGGAGAAGCCTTGGTGGACAACGGGTTGGATGTCGACGCGCTGGTCTGCGTCAACGATCAGACGGCGATCGGGTTGATCGAATCCCTGGTCGCAGCAGGGATCCGGGTGCCCGGCCAGATACGCGTGACCGGCTTCGACGGGGTGGTCTTCCGGGAGCCGGGAGCCCCGCTGTTGACGACGTCCACCCAGTCGATGCAACAGATGGGCGCGCTGGCCGCCCAGCTACTGGTGGAGCGGCTCAACGAATCACGCACGACTCCTGTCGAGCTGTCGCTCGACACCAAATTGCGGATCGGGGACACCTGCGGCTGCGACCGCCCGGCCGTGGTTGGCAGCTCATGACACGCACGCATTACCCCAATCGACGCGAGCAAGGTCGGGCCAATGTATTAGCGAGCACTACCGATGGAGGTCAGTGATGGTAACCAAGAGAACGTCGACATGGCGCAGGCTGTCCATACCCGTTCTCGGGTTGGCGCTGTTCGCGGCGTCGGCCTGCACGGCGACACCAGCCCAGCAGGCCGCCCAGGGCGGCGGAGGAGGTCAGAGCGGCAGCTCGGCGCCCCAACCGGCCAGTGTGCTGACCCTCCAGGGGGACAGCACCAAGACCCAGGACTTCAACCCGCTCAGCGGTACCGGGCAGAACCAAAACTTCCTGATCTACGAACCGCTGGTGTTCATCAGCCCAATTGATTCGACGCCGACGGCATTCCTGGCTGCGAAATTCAGCAAGGTCAGCGCCAGCGACCTGGAGGTCACCGTCCGAGACGGGGTCAAATGGTCTGATGGCAAACCGTTCACGGCCGCCGACGTGGTGTTCACCTTCAATCTGTTGAAGAAGTTCCCGGCCGTCGACATTAAGGGCGTCTGGGCGTTCCTCAAATCGGTGACCGCCAGCGGCAGCAAGGTTTCCTTCACCCTGAAGCAGCCGAGCCTGCCGTTCATGGACACCATCCTGTCCGTGCCGATCGTCTCCGAACACCAATGGTCTGCGGTGCCGGACCCGGCGAAGTATGCCGACGCCAAGCCCATCGGCACCGGGCCGTACGTGGTGAAGAGCTACACCCCGAGTGAGATCAAGCTGGCCAAGAACCCGAGCTACTGGCAGGCCAACAAGGTGGCAGCCGACGAGATCGACTACCCGGTCGGTGCCACCGCTGCATCGGCGTCCGCGCTGCAGGTGACCAGCGGCACCTACGACTGGGTCTACTCGTTCCTGCCCGACGTGCAGAAGACCTACATCGACCCTGATCCCAAGAACCGCACCTACTACTTCCCACCCGGGGGCGTGATCGCGCTGTACCTGAACCTGACCAAGAAGCCGTACAGCAACGTCGACTTCCGTAAGGGCGTCTCGTTGTCGCTGAACAGGTCGAGCATCGCCAGGAAGGCCGTCAACGGCTATCTCGACCAGGCCAGCACCACCGGTCTGATCCTGCCGAACCTGAAGAAATACCTCGATCCGTCGATCCCCAACCAGGGCATGGTGTCGCAGAACAAAGATGCTGCGCTGGCGGCGTTCGGCAAGGCCGGCTATACCATGAAGGGCGACAAGCTGACCGGCGCCGATGGCAGCCAGGCCGCCTTCACCATGCTGGTACCCAACGGCTTCACCGATTGGCAGCAGGCCGCTGTCGAGGTCCAACAGGAGTTGGCCGCCGTTGGCATCGCGGTGAAGATCGACAACCCGCAGTACGCCCAGTACTCCAAGACCATCGGCTCCGGAGACTTCGATGCGGCGTTCGGTGGGTTCGGTGGCAGCGGAAATGCCTACACCGACTACAACAATGCACTCAATTCCGCGTTTGCCGCCCCCATCGGTACCCAGACGGTGAACAACTTCGAGCGGTTCAAGGATCCGTCCGTCGACAAGGCGCTGCAGACGCTGGCGACCTCCACCGACAACAAGGCGCAGCTCACCGCGACCTACAGCCTGGAAAAGATCATGATGGAGCAGGTCCCGATCGTGCCGATGTACTACGGCGGTAGCTGGGGTCTGTTCAAGATCGACAAGTTCACCGGATGGCCGTCCGCCAAGGACCCGTACACCTTGCCGACGACGTACAACAACTCATTGCTGAAGGTGCTCACGACGATCACCAAAGTCAAATGAGTAGGTCGGTACCCGGCCGGTCGGCACTGCCGAACCGGCCGGGCCGGCCGGTTCTACCGGGCACACCCTGATGAGGTATGTACTGGGGAAGCTCGGCCAGTTCCTGTTGTCGCTGTGGGCGGCGGTGACGCTGAACTTCGCGCTGCCGCGGCTGATGCCTGGCTCGCCGGTCGACGCCGCATTGGCCAAGATTGCCTCGACGGGTCAGGTGATCACCCAGGCGCAGCGCAGCGCCATCGAGGCACAGCTCGGCCTGCCGAAAACTGGTGTGCTGAGCCAGTATTGGACCTACCTCGACGGCGTCGTGCACCTGCGATTCGGTGTCTCCTACACCTATCCGACCGAGGCGGTGACGACCACGATCGGCAGAGCGCTGCCGTGGACGCTGGCGCTGGTCGGTGTCGCGACAATTCTGGCGTTCATCGTCGGCACCGGCATCGGGGTGGCGGCCGGCTGGCGCCGGGGCACCAAGTGGGATACCGGACTGACCCTGGGCGCCACCTTCGCCGGCGCCTTCCCGCCGTTCTGGCTGGCGCTGCTGCTGGTGTTCTTCCTTGCCTACAAGCTGCAGTGGTTCCCACTGTCCGGCGGCAACACTCCCGGTCTGGTCCCCGACTTCTCGCCCTTGTACATCCTTGACGCGGCGAAACATGCGATTCTGCCGGCAATCACGCTGATCGTCACCGGTCTGGCCGGTTGGGTGATGGGGATGCGGAACAACCTGATCAACACCCTCGGCGAGGACTACGTAACGTTCGCCGAGGCGAACGGCCTGCGCAGCCGGACCGTTGCGGTCAAGTATGCAGCCCGGAATGCCTTGCTGCCGAACGTTACCGGCTTCGGGCTAGCGCTGGCTGGAGTCGTTGGCGGCTCCGTCCTGGTCGAGCAGATCTTCGGGTATCCGGGGATCGGCAGCCTGCTGGTGCGGGCCGTCACCAACTACGACTTTCCATTGATGCAGGCGTTGTTCCTGCTCATCACCGTGACGACGCTGGTGGCGATCTTCCTGGTCGACATGGTGTACGTCCGGCTCGATCCGAGGGTGCGCAGATGACAACCACCACCGCCCTGACGGCTCCCGGCACCTCAGGCGCCGATCCTGGAGCCAGCGCCAAGATTTCCGTCACCCAGACCAAGTTGCCCGGCCCGATCACCTTTGTCATCAGGGTGATTGCAACACTGTGGTCCAACACCAAGTCGCGGATCGGCCTGGCGTTGCTCAGCTTGTTCATCCTGATCGCGATACTCGCGCCGTTCATCGTTCCCTACTCGCCCAAGATCACCAGCTTCGCGCCGTACGTGGGGTCCAGTGGCGCCCATTGGTTGGGCACCACTGGGAACGGCGAGGACGTGTTCTCCCAGCTGCTCTACGGAGCCAGAGTCTCGTTGCTGGTCGGGCTGACGGCCGGCGTGCTCGGCACCGTCGTTGCCGTCTCTGTCGGACTGCTGTCCGGCTACCGGCCGGGAGCCGTGGACAACGTGATCAGCTTCGTGGTGAACCTGGCACTGTTGATCCCCGGCATCCCGTTGATGATCGTGATGGCTGCCTACCTGCCACGCGGGCTGCTGGTGATCATCTTCGTCTCGGTCGTCACCGGCTGGGCTTACGGCGCCAGGGTGATCAGGGCCCAGACGTCGGCACTGCGGTCCCGCGATTTCGTCACCGCGGCCGCGCTCAGCGGTGACAGTACGGCCAGGATCATCTTCCGGGAGATCCTGCCGAACATGGCCTCGCTGGTCGCCGGTAGTTTCTTCGGTGCGGCCATCGGTGCGGTCCTCGGCGAGGCGAGCCTGGAGTTTCTCGGCCTCGGCGATTTGAGCACCGTCAGCTGGGGAACCATGCTGTATTGGGCGCAGAACAGCGGCGCCATCCTGACCGGCCGCTGGGTCGTTGTACTGGCTCCCGGCCTGGCCATCGCGCTGTTGATGGCCGCCTTCACCCTGATCAACTTCGGTGTCGATGCGCTGTCCAACCCACGGCTGAGGGAGAAGGCATGAACCTGCTCGAGGCCCGCGGTGTCAACGTGGTCTATGAACCCGCTAGCGGGCAACGCATCTGGTCGGTGCGTGATGTCGACATCGATCTTGCCGAAGGCGAGTTCGTCGGCCTCGTCGGCGAATCCGGTTGCGGTAAGTCGACTCTCGGCTATGCGCTGACCAGGATGTTGCGGCCACCGGCGAAGCTGGAGTCCGGCAGCATCACTTTCGACGGTGCCGACATCGCCAGGATGGACAACGAACAGCTGCGCCAATTCCGGCACAACGGCATCGCGCTGGTGCTGCAGAGCGGGATGAACGCGCTCAACCCAGTCGCGTCCGTCGAACAGCACTTCCGCGACGTACTCAGGGCGCACGGCAAGGTCTCGCGCACGGAGGCCACTGCGAAGGCGGTGGAGGTTCTGCAGAAGGTGCGCCTCGATCCGAAACTGCTGCGCCGGTTCCCGCACGAGCTGTCCGGTGGTATGCGGCAACGGGTTTCCATCGCGCTGGTGTTAGCGCTTGAACCCCGGCTGATCGTCTTCGACGAGCCGACGACGGCGTTGGACGTCGTTGTCCAGAAGGCGGTGATGGAGACCATCAAGGAGTTGCAGGCCGAGAACGGTTTCACCGCAGTGCTGATCAGTCATGATCTCGGTGTAGTGCTGGACGCCACCGACCGGGTGCTGGTGATGTACGCCGGCCGGATCATCGAGGAGTGCGCCTCGAGTCAGCTGGTGACCGGCAAGCACCACCCGTACACCGAGGCGCTGCTCGGCTGTTACGCCGATCCACGGGCCGAGGAAGTACACATCACCGGAATCCCAGGCACCCCACCGGATCTGTCGCTACCGGTCGACGGTTGCGCGTACGCGGCCCGGTGCACCCTGACCGAGCCGATCTGTCGAGAGAAGGTTCCAGCGTTGTTACCGCTGGCCGGCGGCACGGTCGCCTGCCATGTCCGGGCGACGCAGGTAGAACGTGAAACGGAGGCCAGCGGTGTCCGCTGAAGTCGGCGAGGTCAGCGATGTGCCGTCCGTCGGTACGGCGACAGCCGCCGGGCGATCGACGATGGAAGTGCGCGGCGCCTCAGTGGTGTTCGGCGCCAGCCGGCGTCACGGTGGCGGACTGAAAGCCGTTGACGACGTGACCTTCTCGCTGCCGCCAGGCAGTGCCGTCGGGCTGGTCGGAGCCAGTGGCAGCGGCAAGAGCACCGCCGCCCGGATGCTGCTCGGCCTGATCAAGCCGACCTCGGGATCGGTGACCTACGGCGACGTCGAGGTCAGCTCGTTGCGTGGCCGCAAGCTCAAGGCGTACCACCGCCGGGTGCAGATGGTGTTCCAAGACCCGTACGCCGCCCTGAACCCGGTGCACACGGTGGAATATGCCGTCAGCCGACCGTTGCGTAACTTCTCCGGGGTCAGCTCCGCGCAGGCCACCAGCACCGCCCACGAACTGTTGGAAACGGTTGGCCTGTTCCCAACGGCGCAGTTCGCCTCCAAGCTGCCGCACCAGCTGTCCGGCGGTCAGCGGCAACGGGTGGTGATTGCCAGGGCTCTTGCCTGCGATCCGGAATTCGTCGTCGCCGACGAACCGGTATCGATGTTGGATGTGTCGATGCGCGCCGGTGTGCTCGGGCTGCTGGCCAAACTGCGGGCGGAACGCCGGCTCACACTGCTGTACATCACCCACGATCTGCTCAGCGCTCGGGTGGTGACGGACACCATTATGGTGATGCACGAGGGCAAGATCGTCGAGTCCGGCCCGACCAAGGACGTCCTGCAGAATCCCACCGACGACTACACCAGGCTGCTGCTCGATGCGGTGGCCAATCCGTTCGCGGCAGACCGCGGGTCCGGCGCCGCGCCGGAGCGCCACGCCAGCAGCAGGAGCGCGGAGCGCTCGGAGAGCGAGTAGGCCGATGACCGCTCTCGAGTCGACGAACGACGCCCATCAGGACTGGACCAACAGGATCGGGGACCGAAGCGACTCGCAGCAGAGCGGACCGCGGCCCAAGCTGCCGGCGCCCGGCGGGGTGCGAGCGATAGCCGGCCGTGGACAGGTCAGCGTGCACTGGGATCCGGTCGACGACGCGATCGGTTATCTGGTGCACCGCAGCGACAGCCGCGACGGCCCCTTCGTCCCCATCGACCATGACGGCCAGGACGTCTTGAGCGTGCCGCTGGGCGGGTATGCCGACACCACAACAGGTTCGGGACCGTGCGCCTGGTACGCCGTCGCCGCAATGCTGGACGTCGACACTGCTGGCGAGTTGAGCGACCCCGTCGCACCGGAACCGGTGGCAACGCCGGGGCAGGTGCGGATCAGGGTGGATCGTCGGGTGGTCGGTGAGCTGGCACGGCCCTGGCGGCCGATGATCGGGTCCGAGCATCTGAGCCACCTGTTGTGCGCCGACACCAGCGGCGGACAGCCGATCGGCGACGAACTGGCGGCGGCGCTAGGGTTGATGGCCACCGAGCTCGGCGTCACGCACGTACGGGCCCACGGGATCCTTTGTGACGACCTTGGTGTCTACCGCGAAGTCGATGGTGTTGCCGTGCACGACTTCTCGGGGGTGGATCGGGTCTACGACACAGTGCTGAGGCTGGGTCTTAGGCCGGTCGTCGAGCTCGGCTTCATGCCACGCGATCTCGCCAGCGATCCCACTGCCACCGTCTTCACCTACGGCGCAATAACGTCGCCGCCCAAGGACTATCGGCGCTGGGCCGGGCTGATCACCGCCCTGACCGCGCATCTGGTGGACCGCTACGGCCTTGACGAGGTGCGCGGCTGGGGCTTCGAGGTGTGGAACGAGCCGAACCTGACGGTGTTCTGGGCTGCGGACGGCGCCGAGTATTTCCGGCTGTACGACGTGACGGCCCGGGCGGTGAAGGCCGTCGACGACCGGCTGCAGGTCGGCGGGCCGGCCAGTGCTGCGTCGAACTGGATCGACCAGCTGCTGGACCATGTCGCCGAGTCCGGTGCGCCGATCGACTTCGTCTCAACTCACGTGTACGGCAACGCTCCGTTGGATTTCCGTCCGACGCTGGCCAGGTACGGCCGCTCCGAACTCACGATCCAGTGGACGGAATGGGGGCCGACGCCTACCCACTTCAAACGGGTGGGTGACGGGGTGCTCGGTGCCGGATTCCTGTTGCGCGGAATGAAGTCTGCGGCCGGTCGCATCGATGCACTCTCGCATTGGGTGGCCTCAGATCACTTCGAGGAGCTGGGTAGGCCGCTGGCTTTGGCCCACGGCGGCTTCGGTCTGCTATCGGTCGGTAACCTGCGCAAGCCGCGTTACTGGGCGCTGCAACTCGCCGAACAGCTCGGTGACAACCAGCGCGCCATAGAGGTGAAAGGTGACGGCGCGGTCACCATGGTTGAGGTACTGGCCGCCGAGGGCACGGACGGCGCCGTGTCTGCCTTGATCTGGAACAGCACGCTCGACCAGTCGAAGGTGGCCGGCTCCGACGAGCTGGCACGGCACATCACCATCGACATGGAGGTACCCGGCGGGGAGTATCAGCTCAGTCAGCTGCGCGTCGACGCCCAGCACTCGAGCATCATCGACGTCTGGAACGGTATGTCGGACGATGCCGCGTGGCCGACGGACGCGCAGTGGGCGGAGCTTCGCGCCCGTAATGTGCTGGAGCCGGCGGCGCCGACGCGCACCGTCGTGGCCAGCGATGGCGTCGTCAGCGTGCAGCTCGAGCTGCCCATGCCTGGCATCGCCAGCATCGTCCTCACCCCCCTCTGAACTGCGATAGGACCCGCGAACTCCCGAGTTCGCGGGTCCTATGGTTGTTATCAGGTTGCAGCGGCGGTCCATAACCACCATCAGACCCGCGAAGTGGGGGTTAGTCCTTGGGGTCTTCGGGCGGTGGGGCGACCAGGCCGAGGGTGGCCGGCAGCTCCGGTTCGGTGCCGCGGACATGCTGGTTCACGAACCCGAGCACCACTTGGTACCAGACCTTGGCGTGCTGCGGCGAGAGTACCCAATGCCCCTCGTTAGGGAAGTACAGGAACCGGTGCACGGTGCTGCCGTCGTCCGCTGCCGGCTTCCCGGAATGCGCCAGCAACTCGTACCACAGCCGCAGCCCTTCGCCGATCGGCACCCGATAGTCCTTGTCCCCGTGCACAACCAGCATCGGCGTGACGATCTTGTCGATGGACGCGTGCGGCGAGTTCTCGGCGGCCATCTCCGCAGACATCTCCTGGGCCCAATACATCGACATGTCGGTGGTCGGGCCGAACTGATCGAGGGCCCACAACGATGCGTGGGTGACGATGGCGGCGAACCGATCGGTATGACCGGCCACCCAGTTGGCCATGTAGCCACCGAAAGATCCGCCCATGGCAACGGTTTTCGAACCGTCGATGTCGCTACGGGCCTCGACGCTGTCGGTGATCGACATCAGGTCGGTGAACGGCTCTGCGCCCCACCGGCCCCAACCGCGTTGGACGAAGTCCTGGCCGTAGCCGGTGGACAGCGCCGGATCTGGCAGCAGTACCGCATATCCCTGCGCCACCATGTTCCACGGCGCCCAGCGCCAACTCCAGGTGTTCCACGACGACAGCGGCCCGCCGTGGATCCACAGCACAAGGGGCGCAGGTGAGGTCGCCGACGCGCCGTCCGGCAGCGCCAGCCAGCCGCGGATCCTGGTCCCGTCCGCCGCGGTGGCCTCGACGTCTTCGAGGTGGCCGGGCAGCGCCGGCCGATCGGCCGGGTTGGGCAGCCTGCTGACCTCGCCGGACGCCAGGTCGATGCGCACCACCTCGGCGGGGAATGCGTACGAGGCCCGGACCGCGAAAACCGTTGCGCCGTCGGGATGAACGACCGCGTCACCATAGGTGGCGTCGTCGGCGGTGAGCTGGCTGACGTCGCCGCTGGTGACGTCGATCCGGAACAGCGGCGACCTGCCGTCCTGGTCGGCCGACACCAGCACCGAGCCACCGTCGGGGAACCAGCCGTAGGGATGGGCCCAGCGATCCCACCCGTCGGCCAGCGGCGTCAGCTCACCGCTGCCCAGATCCAGGATGGCCAGGGTGGGCTGGACCGCAGTCTGCGGCGTCGGGCGGCTGGTTACCACGACGACCGCCTTGCTGCCGTCGGGGCTGATCGGGCCGGCGTCGTACTCGAAATCGTCATGTTGCAGCAGCACCGTGCGTTCGCCGGTCGCGACATCGATGTGCGCCACCACACTCGTCATGTCGGCGCCGGCCAGTGGGACCATCAGTGTCGCCAGCACGAAACTGCCGTCGGGGGAGACGACGGGCGACTGCTCTCGCAGTTCGGAGCCGATGCCGGGCGTCAGGTCGCGCAGGGTGGCCGGCTGCCTGGCGTCCACCGTACCGGGAAGTGTTGCGGCGTCTGCTTTCTCGCCGGCTCCACCGGTCCCATCGGCGCTGTCCGCGCTGTTGGCGCTGTCGCCGCGCCGGGCAGGATCGGACTCGACGGCCACCAAGTGTGGGTTCCCAGGACCGAGGTCGTGGTCCCAGAAGCGGACTGGGTACCCGGTGTGCAGGATTGCCTGCACCTTGCTGTCCTTGCGGAGCTTGCGCAGCGCGCTGTCCTGCTTCTCGTCGGTCGCGCCCGGCAGCAGCTCGGCCGTCACCAGTACGGTGTCGGCGTCCTTCGCGGTGTACAGGCCGCCGATGCCGCCGGTCCTGTTCGCCACCAGCCTGGCTTCGCCGCCCGCTACCGGGATCACCCACAACGCGGGAGTTGGCTCGGCATCGTCGGAGTCGGCGTCCGGGTCCGGCCGGGCAGAGGTGAAGTACAGGTCGCCATTGCCGGCGAATGCGGCGCCGGCTTCCCCGTTGGCGCTGCGGGTGATCCGGCGGGCCTGCCGCTCGCCGGTGGGATCGACCGCCCACACCGCGGAGGCATAGGCGGTCTTCTTCGCGTTGAGCGTCGACACGGTGGTGACGAGTCTGCTGCCGTCCGGGCTCATCGCCAGCCCGCTCTGCCGCGGCAGCGCAATGTAGTGGTCAATGTCGTGGAACGGAGTAGCCGGGGCGGGTTTCGCGGGATCGGCCGCTGAGTATGAGGTCACCCGATCGATTCTGGCACGACGCCATCGTCGGCGGCAGCGCGGCCATGGCGCCGACCATCGAGAATTCACTGTTCGGATTGCTGCGCGGTGCTACCGGTCAAGCGCCTGCACACGTTTGAAGCGTCAGCATCCGAGGAACCACGAGGACTCGCTTCAGGGTGCGGAGCTGGTGTTGACCAGGTAGGGCATCGGCCGCAGATCGGCCGCAGGTCGGCGTGCATCGGGTGCGCCGGTCAGGGTGATCTCGGCCGGATGTGTCTCCGCCGGCCGTCCGGTCGGCAGCCAACCGCGGCCGGGACGGCAGACGATCAGGGTGTGCGCCTTGCGGCCGATGAAGGCGAGGCTGGTGGCGCCGTCGAGGCCGCCGCTCCAGACCTGCAGCCCAAGGTCGCGGTGCAGCGAAGAGCTCCAGCCGGGCAGCGCCGACCGCGAACGACAGGGCACCGTCGCCGGGGAACTGCACCGGGCCGAGCAGGCTGCCGTAGACGTCTCCATCGCGGCCATCGAATTCCTGGGTGCCAGCAGCGCCAACCGGGAGATCTCCAACGTGCCTGTGTCCATCCGCTCATCCTCGCCCAACCTGCGCGGCACGTCAGCGCCGGACGAACTCCAGGTCGAAGATCTCCCTGCCTTCGGCCAGCCCGCGCCGCTCGAACCGGGTGCGGGGGCGGAACTCGGGGCGAGGGGCCCAGCCGGAGTGCCTGTTACGCAACGACTTTACCGGGGTGCAGGCGGCGAGCATCTGCTCGGCGTACGGCTCCCAGTCGGTGGCCAGCCGGAACACCCCGCCCTTGCGTAGCCGGGAGGCGACCAGCTCGACGAACTCGCCCGTCACCAGCCGGCGCTTGTGATGCTTGGTCTTCGGCCACGGATCCGGGAAGAACAGCCAGACCTCATCCACGCTGCCGGTAGCCACCAGATCGGTGAACACTCCGAAGGCGTCCGCCCGCAGCAACCGCACGTTGTCGGTGCCGGCCTTGGCCAGGTGATGGAAGGCCTGCGCCACACCCGGCTTGTAGACCTCGACGGCCAGTAGGTTCACCTCGGGCCGCCCTGCCGCCATCGCGGCCGTCGACTCGCCCATCCCGGACCCGATCTCGATCACCAATGGCGCCGTGCGGCCGAAGATCGCCGCGGCATCGAGCTGCTCACCGACGTCGCCGACCTCGAGATACCAGGCTTCGGAATGGTCCTGGAAAGCCTTGCGCTGCACCTGGTTCAGCCGTCCACCGCGGAGGCTGAAGCTGACGATCCGGCGATGACGGTCCGGCAGTCCGTCGGCTGCGTTATCGCCGGCTCTGGCGGCGCCGGGGGCGGGAATGCGGGGTGACGACATGGACACCGACCCTACTAAATAGTCAAGATTGACGTCAGAGTTCGCTACGCCCGAGGAGCGGCGTTAGGCCGCCCGACGTAGGAGGCGCCATCCCAGGCAGTAGAGCGTCTTTCCATCACTTAAAGACACACGCTAATCGGTCACTCGGGCATTGTTGCGGTTGCGCACCCATTGACTTAGCCTCTGGATGGGGTCGGAGCCTGTCGTCCTTTGGAGAGTCGCCATGACATTAAACCCAGATGAAGCCCGTGCCGCAGCCGAAGTCGCCGGTACGTCCGAACAGCGCAGACAGGTTCGCAAGGCAGCGCTGGCCAGCACGATCGGCACGACGATCGAGTGGTACGACTACTTCCTGTACGGCACCGCCGCCGCACTGGTGTTCCCAGACCTCTTCTTCCCCAACTCCTCGCACTATGTGGGCGTGCTCGAATCGTTCGGCACCTACTTCGTCGGCTTCGTGGCCCGGCCGATCGGCGCTGCGATCTTCGGACACTACGGCGACCGGATCGGCCGCAAGTACACCCTGATCGTCACCCTGCTGCTGATGGGTATCTCCACCACCCTCATCGGGGTCATGCCCGGGAAATCGTCCTGGGGTGACGCGGCACCGATCATCCTGATCCTGTTGCGAGTCCTGCAAGGTCTCGCGGTTGGCGGTGAATGGAGCGGTTCGGTGCTGTTGTCCATGGAATGGGGCAATCAGCGCCGGCGCGGGCTGATGGGCAGCTGGCCGCAGCTCGGGGTGGCGATCGGCCTGATCCTGGCGACCGCGCTGATGGCGCTGTTCAACAGCGTCGCGGGCAAGGACGGGTTCGTCTCCTGGGGCTGGCGGATTCCGTTCCTGCTGAGCTTGGTGCTGGTCGCGATCGGCCTGTACATCCGGTTGCGGATCCTGGAAACGCCGATGTTCGCCAAGCTGGTGGAAAGCAAGAAGGTCGAGAAGACACCGGTCATCGAGGTGATCAAGCGCTACCCTAAAGAGATCCTGCTGTCCGCGCTGGTGCGGATGTCGGAGCAGATGCCGTTCTACATCGTGACCGCGTTCGTACTGTCCTATCTGACTGACAGCGATCACGGCTTCACCCGTAACTTTGTGCTGGTCGGCACGCTGATCGCAGCCGGCATCGAGTTCTTCCTGGTGCCCTACTTCGGGCACCTGTCCGACTCCGTCGGCCGGAAGAAGGTCTACCTGATAGGCGCCGCAGTGATGGGCGTCTGGGGCTTCGCCTACTTCGCGCTGCTCGACAGCGGCGTCGGCTGGCTGGTGTTCGTTGCGGTCTGCCTGGGTCTGATCCCGCACGCCATTCAGTACGGACCACAGGCTTCGCTGATTGCCGAGAGCTTCCCGACCGGCCTGCGATACGCCGGTGCCGGCCTGGGCTACCAACTGTCGTCGGTGATCGCCGGTGGCCCAGCGGCGCTGATCGCGACCTGGCTGATCCACACGTTCGGCACCGGTTACGCGGTTTCGATCTACATCCTGATCTCGGCGTTGATCACCATCGCTGCCTGCATGGCGATGAAGGAGTACTCCGGCTCGGACATCGCCAACGACGAGACCTATGCCCGGCAGCCGCGGGACCCCCGGCAGTCACTGCCCGATCGGCCGGTAGCGACCCGCTAGGCGACCCCGATGTTCGACGTTCTCGCGGGCTGCCCGACCGAACAGGCCGCACCACCTCGGTGGTGCGCAACACGCAGGAGTGATGCGAACCACGCACGGTGGTGCCAGGGTGCGGCGGATCGGTCGCAGTGTGCGGGAATCAGGCGTCCCGCCGGTACAGCGAGACCAAAGCCAGCAACCAGATCACCAGCGCCGTCACCAGGAAGATCACCAAGCCCTGCTGGGCGCTGGGGCCGCCGGGAATGAACTGCGTCCGGCCGAACATGCCGCCGTTGCCACCAGGGTTCACGAAGTTGAACCCGGCATTGAACGGCAGCCACGGAACCACTTTTTGGAAGCTCTTGATCAGCATCACCAGCGTCTCGACCAGCAACGGCCACAGCAGCAGGATCGAGATGGCACCGGCCGACTGCCGGATCAGCGTGCCGACACCGATCGCCAGCACCGCACCGAGCGCGTAGAGCGCCGAGTAGCCGAGCACCATGCGGTAGTCGCCGGCCGACTGCAGCTCTAACGGGGTCTGCGGATTCGAGGCAAGGCCCTTGGCCAGGTAGAAGGCACCAAGGCTGGCGATGCCGCCGATGACCGCGCCGATGAAGGCCAGCAGCACCGTCTTGCTCACCAGCACCAGCGCCCGCTGCGGCACCGCGAGGAAACTGTTGCGGATGGTGCCGAATCGGTACTCGGTGGTAACGGTGAGCGCCGCCATCACCATGAACGTCATCAGCCCGAGCGCGCTGCCGGTCTGCGAGGTGAAGACCGTCGCCTCGTTACCATGGTCGGCCAGCGAGATCGCCAGCGACAAGCCCCAGACGGCGAGCAGGATGACGGCCAGGCACCAGTAGGGCGACTTGGTCGAGAACAGTTTGATGCGTTCGACTGAAAGGCCTGCGAGCATTCCGTTACCGCCCTTCCGGCATCGGTGGTTGCGCCGGTGGTCCCTGAAATTGCTGGCCCTGAAATTGCTGGCCCTGGAACTGCTGGCCCTGGAACTGCTGGCCCGGAGGCGGCGGCGGTTGGAACTGCTGCGCCGGATCCTGCTGCACCGGCGAGTGGGCGGTGTATTCGGTGGAAAAGTTGGTCAGCTGGATGAATGCCTCCTCCAGCGAACCGGACTGCGGGCTGAGTTCGTGCAAGGCAATGCCCTGCTGGGCTGCCAGGTCGCCGATCCGTTCGATGGACACGCCCACCACCGACAGTGCACCTTCAGATTCGGTGATCCGTGGGCCGCCACCGGTCGGCATCCCGGCCGGCTGCATGGCCCGGCCCGGCCCGGCTGCGGCCTGCAAGCCCTGCAGGGCTGTGCGCAGTGTGTCGAGCTGTGGGCTGCGCACCTTGACGCTGGACTCCGTGGAGTGCGCAATGAAGTCCTTGGTGGACGCATCGGCGATCATCTGGCCGCGGCCGATGACGATGAGGTGGTCGGCCGTCAAAGCCATCTCACTGAGCAGGTGGGACGACACGAAGACCGTCCTGCCCTGCTCGGCGAGCCTCTGCATGAAGGTGCGGATCCAGTGGATGCCCTCTGGGTCGAGGCCGTTCACCGGCTCGTCGAACAGCAGCACCTCTGGATCGCCGAGCAATGCCGAGGCGATGCCGAGCCGCTGCTTCATGCCGAGCGAATACTTGCCGGCCGCCTTGCCGGCGACGCTGGACAGCCCGACGGTGTCCAGTACCTCGTCCACCCGCTTGCCGCTCAGACCGTTGGCCCTTGCCATCCAGCGCAGGTGCGACCTGGCGGTGCGGTTGGGGTGCACCCAGTTCGCATCCAGCAGTGAGCCGATCTTGCGCAGCGGATGCTTGAGGTCGACGTACCGCTGACCGTCGATCAGCGCGCGACCCCGGTCGGGACTGTCCAACCCGAGGATCATCCGCATGGTGGTCGACTTGCCGGACCCGTTCGGCCCGAGGAATCCCGTCACCACGCCCGGCTGGACCTGGAAGCTCAGGTCGTTGACGGCGGTGGTGCGGCCGTAGGTCTTGGTGAGCCCCGAGGCTTCGATCATCTTGTTCCTCCGGCGTGAGCCGCTCGGATGTGCACTGTCCTGCTCCTCCACCTGCGCTGAATCCATCTGCGCTGAATCCACCTGTACTGACATACGCAACACGCCAGGTTGTCCCTGGCGCGAGCTCCATGCTGCCCTATTGACGCCCGTGCGTTGGCACGGTCGGACGACGATTCTGACGGGTCAGAGCAGCAGCACTGACTCTGCCGGACCAACCGTTGACGGCGGATCCGGGCGATACCCGAGTCCAACCCTGGGAAACCACCCCGGCTGCCCGGTCGGGTCAGTGGATTCGAAACACCGGGCACCCGCTGGCATGGCACGATGCTTCACGCGGGGAAGGCCGCCGGACACACCACCACCAGAGAAGGACCAGCAGTCACGGATTCACCGTCACAGGATCACCAGCGACTGAGGACCACGAGGGGAGCCGGCTCGGGATGCGAATGCTGTCCATCGACTTCGGGACGTCGAACACCGTTGTCGCGCTGGCCGTCGACGGCCAGGCGCCGCGGACGATCACCTTCGATGCGTCACCGCTGCTGCCGTCGGCCGTTTTCGTCGCAGCCGACGGATCCGTCACGGTCGGCAGAGAAGCCCAGCGGCAGGCGCGGCTGGACCCGGCCCGTTACGAGGCCAACCCGAAGCGCCGGATCGACGACGGTGAGGTGCTGCTCGGCGACCGGGTGGTCGGGGTGGTCGACCTGATCGCCGCCGTGCTGCGCAACGTCGCCACCGAGGTGCGACGTCAGCTCGGCGGTGCCGCCCCGGACGAGGTCCGGCTCACCCATCCCGCTCAATGGGGCGCCACCAGGCAGAACACCCTGGTCAGCGCGGCCAGATCGGCGGGCCTTGGCAACAACCTGGTGCTGATTCCCGAGCCGGTCGCCGCCGCCGCCCAGTACACCCAACTTCCCGGCCGGACGCTGGCCCCCGGCGGCACCGTCGCGGTGTACGACCTGGGCGGCGGCACCTTCGACGTCGCCGTCGTCGGCCGCACCCAGAACGATTTCCATGTGTTGGCCGAGGCCGGACTTGCCGACCTCGGCGGGCTCGACTTCGACCAGTCGGTGCTCGACCACGTCGGCCGCGGCACCCGCGCCGCCGATCCGGCGCGGTGGCAGCAGATCCTCCGGCCCTCGGACGCGTCGTCCCGGCGGGCTGCGCGGGCGCTGGCCGAGGACGTGCGGGCTGCCAAGGAAACCCTGTCCCGCTACCCGCAGACCGAGGTTGCGCTGCCGGACCCGTTCAGTGACATGCATCTGACGCGGCCGGAGTTCGAGGGGCTGATCCGGCCGAACCTGGTCCGCTCCATCGAGGTGCTGCAGACAACGCTGCGCAACGCCGGCGTCGGCCCCGACCGGCTGACCGGCATCTTCCTGGTCGGCGGATCGAGTCGGATTCCGTTGGTGGCCAAGCTGATCCAGGAACAGCTGGGCGTTACCCCCGTTGCGCTCGACCAGCCGGAAACGGCCGTCGCGCTCGGCGCCCTGCTGGTTCCCGTGCATCGCGAGGGCAACCGCACCGTCGCCTTCGGCCCGTCATCAGCCAGCAATTCCAACAGCGGCCAGGGTCAGCAAGGCGTCGCCCAGGGCATCGGGCCGAGCAGCGCCGGCCAGCGAGCACTCAGTGGCGCGGCAC
>JALYVF010000160.1 GCA_030853385.1 Actinomycetota bacterium
TGCTGAGGTCGAGCAGGGCAGAGACGTCAACGCGCCGGTCGTCGCGGCGCAGGGACCCGGCGGGTCCGCTGTTGCACTCGAGCCAGGTCGTATCGTCTCGATCGATCTGGAGGAGGTCGACGGCGCCGGTGATCGGCAGGGTCAGGTCCACTCGCACGACGGCTGAGCAGGCGACGCGAGGTTGACATGGCCAGGGGTGCCCGTCATCTGCTGTGGTCGTTACCGAGTTTGCCCTGCGCTGCGGCGGTGCCGGAGATGCCGCCGCCCGGTCCGCGCAGGATCCACGCGGCGCCGACCGCGACCAACGCTCCAAGGATCGGACCGGCGAGAAAGATCCACAGGTCGGTGAAGTCGCCGCTGACCAGAGCGGGCCCCAGGGATCGGACCGGGTTCATCGACGCCCCGGACACCGGGCTGGCCCACAGTCCGGCCAGGATGATGTAGGCGCCGACGCCGAACGCGGACAGGGCGCCGATGTTCTGCGCCGTCGACGCGGTCCCCAAAATGGTGCTGACCAGCCCCAGCGTCAACACCGCTTCCACGACGAACGCCTGCCCGGAGGTGAATCCAGGTCCCGGGTGGGAAGCACCAAAGTCCAGATGAGCCCCGAACGTCACCCGCAACAACACACACGCCAGCACCGCCCCGACGACCTGGGCCGCCAGGTACGCCGGGACGCGGCGCCAATGGAAGTCTCGACGCAAAGCAAACGCGAGAGTAACGACCGGGTTCAGGTGGGCACCGGAGACAGCGCCCATGAACAAGATCACCGCGGTCACCAACAACCCAGGTGCGGTGACCGCGGCGACCCGGCCGATTCCGCCGTGGGTGAGCTGGTTCAGCACCGCGCCGCCGGCCCCGACCGTCACCAGCAGGAAGGTGCCGAACAGTTCGCTGAACAATCGCCGCCACTCAAACCGCAGATCCGTGAAATCAACAGACCAGCGAGGCTCTCGTTCCAGCAGTCGCGCGACCCGGAGACCCCGTTCGGCGGACACGTCCTGGAACCGCCCGACCCTCCGATCCGATTCGGTAGCGGCGGGTGGCTGCGGTTCGGTCGGGGTCACAGTTTGACGATCTTCACCGGGATGTCGGTGTTCTCATCGGTGTAGTAGGAGGCGCAGACCCGGTGGTAGCCATCGCCAATCTGCGCCGCAACATCCGCGCCCAGGTCGCCGCGGATCATCAGGCACGGCGACAACGGCTGCCCGGCCTTCACCGCAGCCAGGTCGGCCGCGACGTGCACATTGTCCAGCGGCAGCAACGGCAGACCGGCGGCGCGCAGGATGTCCTTGGCCTTCAAATGGGTCACCGGCGCCTTGCGGAGTGCCTTGACCAAGCGGCGCACCGTTTTGCGACCGGCCAGCATCGACAGATACGACCCGGCCGCCGGATAGTCATGCTCCTGCGGCACCTGCTGCCACAACACCACCACCACCGTCGCCGGCGCGACGGTCGGCGCGGCCGGGCTGGGAGCAGCAGCAGTGCTCTTGGCCCCGCTGCTGGTTCCGCTGCCGGTGGCCGGTAACCCCGCGACCCGTCGGCGCCCGGGAGAAGGGATCTGGCCACTACGCGTCGAGGTCATCCCCAAGCCTAACCAGCAGTTGACAGCTAGCGTCCCCATCGTGGATGGGCGAATTCGGGCGGTCGTCGCAACGGTGGGCGCTTGGGGGTTTCCTTCCCACATTCTTGACGGTGAAGAGCGGGGTGCCGTTTAGACTCTCGAAGCTCGCGACGGTGCCCGCTATGAGATCAGCGTTCGAGCGCCGCGGCCGCTCTTAACTTGGCTGAGCGACTGCACCACTGATGTACAGATGATATGATGCGCTGATGCGGACCACCCTGGACCTGGACGACACCGTGCTGGCCGCCGCCCGGTCAAAGGCCAGGGCCGAGCACATCTCGCTGGGACGCGCGGTTTCCGAGCTTGCCCTTGAGGCGCTGTCCGGTCGGGCCAGGCCGGCGAATTCCACCGGGTTCCCGGTGATCGCCGGTAGGCCCGGCCACCTGCTGACCGATGATCTGGTCGAGCAGCTCCGCGACGATGAGTGACCCGATCCGGCTGCTGGACGTCAACGTCCTGGTGGCGCTGTCGGTCGACGTCCACGTCCACCATGCGCAGGCGCATGCCGCGCTGGCCGGATTCGGTGCCGGCTGGGCGACCTGTCCGCTGACGGAAGCCGCGTTGCTGCGGCTACTGCTCAACCCAGCCGCTACCGGTCGTCGAGTCGGCGGCGCCGAGGCGATGGACGTGCTCCGCGGCATCCGTGCGCAACCGTCGTGGCAGTTCATCGACGACACCTCATCGCTGGCACAGCCGCGCATTGACACCACACCGCTGTTGGCTACCAAGCAGGTCACCGACTTCCACCTGGTCAATCTGGCTGCCCAGAACGGCGTCCTGTTGGCCACCTTCGACAGCAGGATCTCTGCCGGATTGGCCAGCGGCGATCGCCGGCATGTCGAGTTGATCGGGACCGCGGGTTTCGCGCTCCCGTAACGTGCCAGCAAGATCGACAATCTCGGCTCACTTCTCACCGACGAGAGGACGACGACGTGCGCATCGGCATTCCAAGGGAGTCCGCACCCGAGACGTTGGTCGCCGCCACCCCGAAGACCGTCGCCGCGCTGATCAAGCTCGGCCACCGGGTCGAGGTGGAAATGGGTGCCGGCACGGCAGCGAGTTTCCCCGACGATGCGTACCTGCAGGCCGGTGCCGACAGCGTCGAGACGGATCGGGTGTGGACGGCCGATTTCATCGGCAAGATCGCTGCCCCCACTGCGGACGAGATCGGCCGGCTGCACCGGCGTCCTGCCACCAATGGCGGCTTCATCGCCTGCCTGCTGGCACCCGCCCGCTCCCCCGAGCTGTTGCACTCGCTGGCCGAGACGGGGGTGACGGCGCTGGCGATGGACGCCGTCCCGCGGATCTCCCGCGCCCAGTCGCTGGACGTGCTCAGCTCGATGGCTAATCTGTCCGGCTACCGGGCGGTGATCGAGGCCGCGCACGCCTTCGGCGGGCTGTTCACCGGGCAGGTCACTGCCGCCGGAAAGATGCCCCCGGCAAGGGTTTTCGTGGTCGGCGCCGGGGTCGCCGGGCTGGCCGCGATCGGCGCGGCGAACAGTCTGGGCGCCGTCGTCAGGGCGTTCGACGTCCGGCCGGAGGTGGCCGAACAGGTGGAGTCGATGGGCGCGCAGTTCGTCGCCCTCGCTGTTACTGCTACGGCCGCTGGCAACACCCCACAGCGCACCGACGGCTACGCCTCCGAGCTGACGGGCGATACCGAGGCGGCGGCCAGGGTGATGTACGACGCCGAGGCCAGAGCCGCCGACATCGTCATCACCACCGCGTTGATCCCCGGCCGGCCGGCTCCCACGTTGATCACCGCCGACACCGTCGCGGCGATGAAGCCCGGCAGCGTGCTGGTCGATCTGGCGGCCGCGAACGGTGGCAATGTCGAGGGCACCCGCACCGGCGAGCGCGTCGTCACCTCGGGCGGGGTGACGATCCTTGGCTACACCGACCTGGCCGGTCGGCTGCCCACCCAGGCATCGCAGCTGTACGGCACCAACATGGTCAACCTGGTCAAGCTGCTGACGCCGGATACCGAAACCGGCGAGCTGCTGCTGGACTCCGGCGACCAGGTATTGCGCGGAATGACGGTGACCCGAGCCGGCGAAGTCAGCTGGCCACCGCCACCGGTCGCTGTTGCTGCGCAGCCAGCGGCACCGGTCGAAACACCCAGCGCCGCAAGGGCTTCGACGAAGGATCCGCGGCGCCGCACCCTCACCTTGGCGCTGATCGCGGTGCTGTTCGCGCTGGCGGCGACCTTCTCGCCGCCGGCATTCCTCGGCCACCTCACGGTGTTCGCGTTGGCGGTGGTGGTCGGTTATTACGTGATCAGCCACGTCACCCACGCCCTGCACACACCGCTGATGTCGGTGACGAACGCCATCTCCGGCATCATCGGAGTGGGCGCGCTGCTGCAGGTCGGCAGTACCAATACGGCGATCACCGTGCTGTCGCTGGCCGGCATCGTGGTGGCGTCGGTCAACATCTTCGGCGGCTTCACCGTCACCCAGCGGATGCTGGGCATGTTCCGGCGGGATTGATCGATCGATGACGCTCACCGCCGTCGTTCAGGTCGCCTACATCGTGGCGGCGCTGCTGTTCGTCGCTGCCCTTGCCGGGCTGTCCAAGCACGAAACAGCCAAGCGCGGCAATGCTTTCGGGATGGCCGGCATGGTCATCGCACTGGTCGCGACGACGGTGGTGGCGGTCCGCGACTCCAGCCGCGGAGTGCTGCTGACGCTGCTGATGATCGCGGCGGCGATGGCGGTAGGCGGCTCGTTCGGCATTTGGCGGGCGCGCAGGGTGCAGATGACGGGCATGCCGGAACTCATCGCGATGCTGCACAGCTTCGTCGGGCTGGCCGCGGTACTGGTCGGCTTCAACACCTACCTGGCACACGAGCCGCTCACCGGCGGCGAGCTGGGCATCCACCTGGTGGAGATTGTCCTCGGGGTGTTCGTCGGCGCCGTCACGCTGACCGGCTCGATTGTGGCCTGGGGCAAGCTTTCCGGCCGATTCTCCTCGACTCCGCTGATGCTGCCGCATCGGCATCTGTTGAACCTGATCGTGCTGATCGTCTCGGCAGGCTTGTTGGTGTGGTTCGCGATCAATCCGACGCTGGCGGTGCTGATCGTCGTCACGGTGATCGCGCTGGCCTTCGGGTTGCACCTGGTGGCGTCGATCGGTGGCGGCGACATGCCGGTGGTGGTCTCGATGCTGAACTCCTACAGCGGTTGGGCGGCGGCGTTTGCCGGCTTCATGCTGGGCAACGACCTGTTGATCGTCACCGGCGCGTTGGTCGGATCGTCCGGTGCGATCCTGAGCTATCTGATGTGCAAGGGCATGAACCGCTCGTTCCTGGCGGTGATCGCCGGCGGCTTCGGCGCCGGAAGTTCAGTCGGGGCGGTGTCCGGCGAGCGGAAAGAGTACGGCGAACATCGGGAGATCACCGCCGACAGGGTGGCAGACCTGTTGCGGGACGCCAACTCTGTGGTGATCACGCCCGGCTATGGGATGGCGGTGGCGCAGGCCCAACACGGCGTTGCCGACCTGGTGAGCCGGCTGCGGGCGTCCGGTGTCAATGTCCGGTTCGGCATCCATCCGGTGGCCGGCCGGTTGCCTGGCCACATGAACGTGTTGCTGGCCGAGGCCAAGGTGCCCTACGACATCGTGCTCGAGATGGACGAGATCAATGACGACTTCCCGAGTACCGATGTGGTGTTGGTGATCGGCGCCAACGACACCGTCAACCCCGCTGCGCTGGATGAGCCAGGTAGTCCGATCGCTGGCATGCCGGTGCTGCAGGTGTGGAAGGCGGACGAGGTGGTGGTGTTCAAGCGGTCGATGGCTACCGGCTACGCGGGCGTGCAGAACCCGTTGTTCTTCAAGGAGAACAGCCGGATGCTGTTCGGTGACGCCAAGGACCGGGTCGAGGACATCCTGCGGGCCTTGTAGCCGCCGCCTTTCCCGATGATCATGGCTCCCAGCCCGCGATCCCGCTCGCATCGCAGGTGGGGCGCAGCCGGGAATCTATCCGATTTACCGGGCCGGAGCCATGATCAGCTTCTTGGATCATCCGGGGGCGGTCAGTTGCGCACCGAGCGATGCCTGCCGAGGCTGGTCCACACCAGCAGCACGATGATGGCGCCGATGATGGCGCCGATGATCCCGGAGGGCTGGAAGAAGCCGTCCTGAGCGTTCTTGTGGAAGATCAGGTAGCCGAGGAACCCGCCGACGAACGACCCGACGATGCCCAGCACGATCGTCATCAGGATCGAGATGTTCTGCCTGCCTGGGACGACGAGGCGTGCCACCGCGCCGGCGATCAGACCGATGATGATGAGGCTGACGATGAGACCAACCATGGTGTGACTTCCCTTCAATGAACGTCTGAGACTTACACCGGATCAGCCCGGTCGGACTGATGATCGGCATTAGCCGACCAGAGACCACTCAATCACCCCTAGGGCGGGTGCGGCACACCCCTAAGGAGGTTATTGTCGAGCCCATGACCGTCCCCGCCGGTAAGGCTCCGATCACCGTCGCACTGGTCGACGATTACGACGTGGTGCTGCTCGGTGTTGCGCACATGTTCGATCAGTACCGCGACCGGATCGTCATCGCCGAGATCGACACCAACAAGCCGGTCGACGACCAGGTGGACATCGTGCTGTACGACTCGTTCGCACAACCGGAGTCCGACCATCAGGAGATCGGCGTGCTGGTCGCCAATCCCAGGGCGCACAAGGTGGTGGTCTACACCTGGAACTTTCACCCCGACCTGATCGAGAGCGCCCGCCAACAGGGGGCACACGGTTATTTGTCGAAAACGTTGGCCGCCCGCGACCTCGTTGCGGCGCTGGAGGCGGTGCACGCCGGCGAGGTGGTAGTGAGCGACCAGCCACCGCGAGCCCGACCCGCCAGCGGCCTGAACTGGCCAGGCAGGGACGAGGGGCTCACCGATCGCGAGTCCGAGATTCTGGCGTTGATCACCCAGGGCAAGAGCAATGCCGAGGTGGCGACGCTCACCTTCCTCAGCCCGAACACGGTGAAGTCGTACATCCGAACGATCTACCGCAAGATCGAAGTCGGCAGCCGCACCCAGGCGGTGCTATGGGGCGTCAACAACGGCTTCACTCCCGACCATCGCCGTATCGATCACTGGCGCGGCGGCCCCTGAACCTCGTGGCCCCTGAGTGTCGCCCGATGTTCGCGGGTCTCATGGCGGTTATGGGCAGGCAGGCGTACCGACCGACGCCCCTCAGTCGTTCGGTGCCGCCACCTTGCGTCCGCTGACCAGCGCGAACGACAGGTTCTTCCCGTTGTCCGCCTCCAGCATGGCGATCGATTCGTCCGGTCCCAGTCGCGGCCGGCCGACGCCGGCCAGCGCCACCGGAGCCACAGCGCGCAACCATCGGGCTGCGCCCCGGCCAGCACGTCCGTCACCAGCCCGGTCCGCTCCCACTGCACCTTCCACCACTGCGGGCTGTGCCAGGCAACTACTTCCCACGACACGCCCTCGCGGACGTGGGCCGGGCACTCCTCATACGTCGCGAACTCCCGGGCCAGGCACGGGGTGGCCATCCCGACCTGTCCGCCCGGCCGTGGGTAGCGCAACAGCCCGGGTAGCAACCGGTCGTCGGTGCCGAAGTACTCCCAGGCGTCGATGCTGACGATCGCGTCGAACGCCGCCTCCTCGAATGGCACAGCGCGCACATCGGCGTTGACGGCCGTCACCCGGTCCGCGACGCCGGCTTCGTGGAACACCGCGCGGGCGTCCTGTTCCGACACCCACAGGTCGGCCGCCGTCACCTCGACGTCGTACTCCCTGGCCAGGAATACCGAAGTGGCGCCGCGGCCCGAGCCCAGATCCAGCACCCGCATTCCAGGCTCCAGCGTCAGATCATTTGCCAGATCTTCCAGCAGCCACAGTGGATTGGGGCCCATGTTCAGCCGCAGCAGCCAGTCGGCGTTGTAGGCAGAGGAGCGTGGATAGGACGGATGGCTCAGATCGGCAGGCATCCGTTCATGCAAGCCCACCGTTCCGGGTGGGGCCAGCCATTTCCGGTTGGAAGCCGGCTCGGCGAATGCCCGACCGCGCTGGGCGGGCGAGGGTCACGTCGGCAGGGTCGCAGCGACGTGACGGCCCGATTCAGTTCTTGACGGTGATCTTCTCGGTGATGGTGGTCTTGTTCCCGGCCTGATCGGTGGCCGTGGCCAGCAGCGTGTGCACGCCGTTGCTCAACGTCGTGGTGTGCAGCTTGAAGCGCTGGTCACCCGCCCTCGGCTGCCATGCGTACTGCAGCCCGGCCGAATCGACCCGCAGGTTGTAGGCCTGCAGTGCGGCGCCGCCGAGTTTGACGGTGACCGGGATGGTTTCGGACACCTTGTGGCCCGACTTCGGGGTGACGAACTTCAGCGTCGGGGCGTAGCCGGCCCGGCCGACAGGGGTGAGGTCGAGGGTCTGCTGGGCAGCGGTGCGCCCGTCGCCGACGGTGCTGCCGGAGGTGTCGGTCCAGGTCCGCCCAGGGGTGGTCTCCGCTGCGCGGGACTTGTCCGCCGAGACGGCCAGCACCAGCCCGCTGTAGCGGTTGACCAGCCGCACCGTCCCGGTTGGCTTGCCACTCTTGGCCGAGGTGTTCGGCACCACGAACCACTGCTGGCCGACTGTGGGGGTGCCGGCGGCGGTAGTTGCGGTGGGCAAGGTACCCCAGGCACACAATCCAGCTCTTCCACCCGCCGCGTTGCCAAGCAGTTCCGACCGATGGCCCTGACGGTCGTGGCGGTGATGGTCGGAGCCCTGGGCGTCAGCGTCGCGGGCGCACCAAGTGCCGCCGCGGCAGCGGGCCCCGGCGCCGACTCGGTGGACCCCGGCGCCTACTCGGTGAGCGTCGACGGCACCGGAAGTTGGACGAACGCCGATGACACGCCGGCGGCCTCGTACATCGACAAGGACGGGACGTACTACTACCAGGAGTCGCACTCCTTGTACGGGGCCACCGACCCCAGGGAGTGGACATTCTACAGCGGCAGCAACATCGACACCGCGACTCGCTCGTCGATCAGCGACGCAGTGAACCCGGCCAACCCACAGGATTCCAACGCCGACACCACCTGGCGCTGCAACAACAGCCCGACCGGGGTCGATGCCACGTCGGCGCCGTCCACCTCCGACTATGCCCAACCCAACTACTGCGACCTGGCCGGCGTCTGGGTCGATCCCGATACCGGCGACTGGTACGGGTTGGTGCACAACGAGTTCACCCCGCAGCCCTTCGGTGACGGTCTGCACTTCGACGCCATCGACTACGCGCGATCGACCGATCAGGGCAAGACCTGGTCGATCGTCGACCATGCGATCACCTCGCCGTATTCGACCAAGCGCGGCGACACCGCAGCATTCCCGCAGCAGACCTACGACTACGGCGACGGCGACCCACGACTGGTCGTCGACACCGCGTCGGGCTACTTCTACGTGTTCTACGGCTCCCGGATCGTGAACAAGGGCGGTAGCTGGGCAGCGTTTTACGAGCACGCGGCGCGGGCGCCGATCTCGTCGAAGATGGCCGCCGGTTCGTGGCAGAAGTGGTACGACGGATCGTGGAAGCAGCCCGGCATCGGCGGCAAGGAAAGCAACGTGGTGCCGACCAGCGCCAGCAACCCGAAGGGGTACACACCCACCGGGCAGGAATACAACCCGAACAACACCGGATCGGTGAGCCAGCAGGTCGCCGCCGGCAAGACCCCACCGACGTCACCGCTGTTCGTGATGGACGTGACCTATGACGCCTACCTCGGCCTGTACATCGGTGAGCCGCAGGCGGTCGACCAGAGCGGCAACGCGCCGCAGCAGTACTACGCCACCGACAACCTGGCCACCCAGAAATGGACCCTGATCGGCGACACCGGCAGCTACACCACCGCCTCCTGGTACCGGTGGTTCATCGATCCGGCCAACAAGACCAACTCGAGCATCGTCGGCAAGGACTTCCGCAGCTACTGCTCCTTCGCCTGCTCGAGCGGTTCGCACAACGAGTACGCGAACGTGACGATCAATTCGACCGACCCGGCGACCCCGGTCAACACCAGCAAGGTCTACCGGATCGGCAGCGCCAATCGTCTGCTCGCCCAGGTCGCCGGCAGTACCAACACCACCTCCGTCGCCTCCGGCTCCGCCGATAATGGTGTGGCGGCATGGCGTTTCGGCGCGGTCGGTGACGGCTCGTACACCATCACCAACGCGGCCACCGGCCAGCTGTTGGGGGTGCCGTCCACCTCGGCGTCAACCCGGCGGCAGCGCTGGGCACAAGGACTCCAGTGATCGGAAGTGGTCGTTTATGGGTGTATCAGTGCACTATTGCGCAGTGAGCCGCTGGTGTCAATGCGCGCGTTGACTCACCTCCGGCGCACGGCCGTACCGTCAGCGCGGACCCGGAGGTGGGGCGCTATCTGCCCGAGCAGTGGGACATCTTCCGGCGCGGCGTTCCGGAGTCCGAGCGCGACGGTGATCTGGTCGCTGCCTACGACCGGCTGCTGAACGGCGCGCCCGACGTTGTTGTCCGCGAGCTCGCGGCCCAACGCTGGTGCGACTGGGAGGCGGCCGTGCTGTCGCTGGAGCCGGGATTCAGCTACCCGAAGCGCTACCTCGACCCGACCTACCGAATGGTGTTCGCCCGCATCGTCGCGCACTACTTCAGCCGCGCGGCCTGGCTCGAGGACGGCCAGCTGCTGCGGGACGCCCACCGGCTGGCCGGCATTCCCGGTGTGCTGGTCCATGGTCGGCTGGATCTCGGCGGACCGGCCGACACCGCGTGGCAGCTGGCGCAGGCCTGGCCGGAAGCGGAGCTGCACCTGGTCGGCACCGGCCACGCTGGCGGCGCGGAGATGAGCCGTCGGGTCCGCGACGGGATCGAAAGATTTGCTGGCTGAGACAGCGTGGCCGGCGCCGCTGCCAACAAGGGCTCAGTGCTGTTGGCTGCTCAGCACGGTCGTGCTGTCGATCTTCAGGACGCCGCTGTCTCGTTTCAGGGTGAACAATGTCGCTTCGACTGCCACCCGACCGTCCCTGAAGTAATAGGTGATGGTTGCCCCCGCGGTGTCGGGTGCGGCGCCCTGCGCGTCGCTGACGGTGACCCGCTTCACGCTGTCCCAGAAGCGCTGGTAGTAATGCCGGCCCATCGCCGTATGGCTCTGGAAGTAACTCGTCAAGTGCGCCCAGCCCTGATCGGTATTACTCGGCAACAACGCGTAGTAGGCGGTCACAGCGCCCGCCAGCTCGGTGGAGGTTGGCGCCGACCCGGGCGAATCCGATGACGAGCTTGTGCTCGTCGAACTCGCCGCGGTCGAGGACGAGACCACTGTCGAGGTCGTCGCCGTCGAGCTGGTCGAAAGCGTGGAGCGGGGAGTCGGGTTCGTCGGGGTGACCGGCGCCGTGGCGGTCAGCGCCGCCGAGCTCGAGGAGCGGGTCGAGCTGGCGGAGCCGGCCGAACTCACGGATCGCGATGAGCGGGGGTTGCCGCTCGAACTTGAGGACAAGGCGGAGCCGGTGGACTGCGTCGATCTGATGTTCTTCGTCGACCCGGTGGAGGGTACCGGCGTGGTGGCTGTTGCAGCCGGGTGTCCGGTTGCGGGCGGGGGGCCGGCAACCTGACCACTCTTGCCCCGATTTCCGAGCAGCAGGAAGGTCACCACGATCGCCGCCACCACCAGCACGGCCAGGATCGCTGCCAGCAACGCGCCCTGTCTACGGCGGCGGGTGGCCGACTCGGTTGCCGGAGACTCGGCTTCACTGGAAGGTTGCCCAGCCGCAGCTCCGATGAGTTCCAGCCGGCCGAGAAGTCCTTCGGGTGGCTCGGCCGGCCACTCGCGGACCGTCGGCGACGGTACCGGGATCGTCGCCTGCTGGGGTGCTCGTCGCGATTCCGACAGCTCGTCATGCAGTTCGGCCAGGGCTTGGGCGACATCGATCATCAACGGCCGATCGGCCGGTTCGGAGGCCAGCATCTGGAGCAGCAGCGGGGTCAGCGGCCCGCTGCGTCGCGGCGGGATCAACTGGCCGGAGGCGACCCGGTGCAGAATCGCCATCGGGTTCGTATCCGTACCGAACGGCGGTGTGCCCTCCAGCACGGCATACAAGGTGGCACCGAGCGAGAACACGTCGGCGGGGAATCCTGCCTCCCCGCCGCGAGCCACCTCGGGTGCCAGGTACGCCGGGGTACCGGTCAGCATTCCGGTAGCGGTCACGCTGACATCACCGATCGCCCGGGAAATCCCGAAGTCCGTGAGCTTTGCCGAGCCGTCATCGGTGATCAACACGTTGCTGGGTTTGACGTCTCGATGAATGATGCCGACCTGATGAGCGGCCGCCAGTGCCGATGCGACCTCGGCGCCGATGCGGGCGGCGTACAACGGCTGCACCTGGCCTTCCTGCGCCACCAACGCAGCCAAACTGCGAGACGGCACGAACTGCATGATCAGGCACGGCAGTCCGTCCTGTTCGACGACGTCGTACAGGGTTACGGCATTCGGATGGTGCAGTCTTGCGGTGATCCGCGCTTCCCGAATGACCCGGTTGCGGGCGGTCGCAGCTTCCTCCGCGGTCAGGCCCGGTTGCAGCAGCAGTTGCTTGACTGCGACTCTGCGCTGCAGCAGGTGGTCCCAGCCTTCCCATACCGACCCCATGCCGCCCGCCGCGATCAGGTTGACAAGGCGGTACCGACCCCCATCCAGGTATCCCGGTGCAGTCATGACACCTCCGGTCGGCTGGGGGACGTGATTGATTTTGACGCTACCGATCGCCGACTTCGCCCGCGTCAGCGTAGTGGCACGAATGGATCGGTACCCGGCGATCGGGGGCCACAAACACAGAATGCGTGACCTCGGCGGACTCGGCAGGAGCGCCCCGAAGATGGGCCGACCAGAGATGGATGGCCTCGCCAGGCCCAGCCCAGCGAGCTGACCGTCGCCTGAGTTGGTATCGATCTTCGTCCGGCAGTTGCCAGCCGCACCGTCCGTACAATCGCCAGACGTGCCACTACCCACCGAACCGCCCGAGCGAGAAGCCGCTGATGCCCGGTGGCAGACCGACGCTTGCGTCCCGACCACCGCCACTGCCGCGACCGCCGCTGCCGCTGAAGCAGCTGGCGAGGTCGGACCCGGTTCGAGCGCAACCAGCTCGGCCGCAGCTGTCGACCCATCGGTGGTCGACCCCGCGGGCGACCCCGCACCCGCTGCCAGCCAGCTCACCGACACCCAGCAACGTGATCTCGCCGCTATGCTCGAAATCTCCCCCGTTGTCGACGAACTGGGAAAGCTGTTTCGCAGCAACGACTTCGCCCTGTATCTGGTGGGCGGCTCGGTCCGCGATGCGCTGCTGGGCAGGGTGAGTAGCGACCTGGACTTCACCACCGATGCCCGGCCGGAGCAGATCCAGCAGATCGCCGGGCCGTGGGGAGATTCGATGTGGGACACCGGGATCGACTTCGGCACCGTGGGAGTGGGCAAGAACGGCCTCATCATCGAAATCACCACCTTCCGCAGCGATCACTACGACGGTGACTCCCGCAACCCGGTGGTGGTATTCGGCGACACCCTGGAGCACGACCTGCAACGTCGTGATTTCGCCATCAACGCGATGGCCGTCTCGGTGCCGGAACACCTGTTCACCGACCCGTTCGGTGGGCTGAAAGACCTTGCGGCGCACCGCCTGGACACTCCAGGGACCCCGGAGCGGAGCTTCACCGATGATCCGCTGCGGATGTTGCGTGCCGTCCGGTTCGCGGCCCAGTTGGACGTCGCCCTTGCCCCGCGGGTGCGGGCCGCGATCGTCGACATGGCGCCGCAGCTGCAGCGCATTACCACCGAGCGGGTTCAGGCGGAACTGGTGAAGTTGATGATGGCGCCGCACCCGCGAGCCGGGCTCACCCTGCTGGTGGACACCGGGCTGGCCGACCTGATCCTGCCCGAGCTGCCGGCGCTCAAGCTGGAGAAGGACGAGCACCACCAGCACAAGGACGTCTATCAGCACAGCCTCACCGTCTTGGAGCAGGCGATCGCCCAGGAACAGGACGGGCCGGACCAGACGCTGCGGCTGGCTGCGTTGCTGCACGATATCGGCAAGCCGGCCACCCGCAGGTTCGAATCCGGTGGCGGGGTGAGTTTCCATCATCACGAGGTGAAGGGCGCCAATCTGGTCCGAAAACGACTGCGGGCGTTGAAGTTTCCCAAGCAGATCACCGAGGATGTCGCCAACCTGACCTTCCTGCACCTGCGGTTCCACGGTTTCTCCGGTGGCGAGTGGACGGACTCCGCCGTGCGCAGGTATGTCACCGACGCCGGCCCGCTGCTGCCCAGGCTGCACAAGCTGGTGCGTGCCGACTCCACCACCCGCAACCAGCGGCGCAAGGCCGCGCTGCAGGCTGCCTACGACTCGTTGGAGTCGCGGATCGCCGTCATTGCCGCGGCCGAGGACCTGGCACGGGTGCGCCCCGACCTGGATGGGAACGCCATCATGCGGCTGCTGAACGTGCCGGCCGGGCCCGTCGTCGGCAAGGCCTGGGCGTTCCTGAAGGAGCTGCGGCTGGAGCGCGGGCCGCTCGACCCCAAGGTCGCTACCGCCGAGCTGCTGGCCTGGGCCGAACGAGAGGGCGTCACGCCGCAGTAGACCGGGACTGTGCTGGTTATTGAAATGCCGGTTCGGCGATCGCACCACGGAACCTGCCTGCGATCCGCACCGTCGAACGGGGTGAGAATACGACCGGAGGGTAACGTACGGCATGGGAACGCAGAGGGCGCTAGTGTCCCGGTGCGGCTAGTTTGCCACTGCCCCACCAGTAGCCGATGGCCGCCAGCAGGTACACCCCCGCCGCCAGGTAGATAGCCGCGTAGCCGAAGCCGTCCGGCGGCACCACCAACACCCCGAGAGCAAAGGCCGCGACGTAGAACAGGTTGTTCGCGGTGTCGTAGACGGCGAACACCCGGCCGACGTACGCATCGTCGGAGTCGGCCTGCGCCACGGTGTCTGCACATACCTTGGCCGACTGGTAGCCGAAGGCCAGCACGAACGCGGTGAGCATCGTCATCGGCTCGGTGAACCGGCTGCCGGCCACCAGCACCACCATCGCGCACAAGATCAGCAGCCCGACCAGATAGCCGCGCAAGCCGATCCGGCGAGCGAATAGCGAGGTCGAGACGGCGCCGAGGAACAGTCCGACGGCGGAGACGGCGAGCACCTGGCCGATGCCGGCGACGCCGGCGGCGAAGATGCCGTGCCCGTGAAAATGATGCTGAAAAAGCAGCAGTACCAACAGGGTTGCCAGTCCGAAGCAGAATCGGACCATCACGATCATGCCGATCGCCAGCCCGACGGTCGGCCGTTGCCACAGGTGGTGCACACCGGAGCCCAGGCCCTGCAGCACCGCCAATATCGGCTGAGGCGCTTCGTCGGTTTCGTCGGGGCCGAGGTCGCCGCGACCGAACAATGAGGCCGGCCAGACCGACAGTAGGTAGAAGACGATGACGCTGCCGGTGACGAAGGCGATCGGGATGTGTGTGGGGCCGAGCATCGCCCGCAGACCGAACGCCAAGCCGCCGCCGATCACCGTTGCGATCGATCCCGCGGTGGTGGCCAGCGAGTTCGCGCCGGTCAGCGAGTCGTCGGGCACGGTGTGCGGCAGGCTGGCCGACAATCCGGACCCGGCGAACCTGGACGCCCCGGTCACGAACAGTGCGCAGATGAACAGCACCGCCTCTGGTGCCTGCGTTGCGATGGCCACCGCGACGAGCAGCACCAGCCCGCTGCGGACGACGTTGGCCCAGACCAGCACCTGTCGGCGGCTCCAGCGATCCAGCAGCGCGCCGGCGAACGGCCCGAGTACCGAGTACGGCAGCAGCAGCACCGCGAATCCGCCGGCGATGGCGGCGGCGCTGGTGCTCCGCTCGGGGCTGAACAACACCGCGCCGGCCAGTGACGCTTGGAAGGCGCCGTCACCCAGCGCGCCGAGCAGCCGCGCCGTCACCAGCAGCCGCAGCCCGCGCAACGACAGCAACGCCTTGGGTCCACGGACAGAGGGATGACGGGCGTCGTCCGCCTGATCTGCGCCGGCCGAGTGGCCGATCCGGTGTCCGCTGCTCACGGACTGACGCTACGTGAGTGGCGGGTGCGCTGACGACGCCCGCAGCTGCAGGTGGATGGTCCACCCAGCCCACTGCACCCCTGCAGGTAGCGCGAAGTTGTCGCGACACACCGCAGGCGCCCGGTGCGTCGCGACAAGTTCCGCTACCTGGTGGGGTGGATCACCCGGCGACGGTCTCCTGGCGGCGGACCTGCGCTCGGGTGAATAGGGTGCCGACGAAACCGATCACCAGGGCCGCCAGCACCCCCAGGTTGGCGTACGCCCAGCCGCCGTCCCGGCCGCCGAGGCCGAACGGTGTCAGCAGGTAGCCCTGCCAGGACAGCCAGCCGGCATAGCTGTTGGTCACCAGACCCCAGCCGACCGCGGTGCCGATCACCAGCAGTAGCAACGGCAACGGACGGGCCGAGCCGTAGCGACCGCCGGCGTCGTACAGGTCGGTGTCGGTGTAGTCGCGGCGGCGCAACGCCAGATCGCCGAGGAAGATCCCGGTCCAGGTGGCGATTGGCACCCCGACGGTGATCAGAAAACCCTGGAACGGTCCCACGAAGTTGTCGGCGAAGAACACCACGATCACGGCGCCGATGGTCATCAGGCAGCCGTCGATCAGCGCCGCAATATAGCGGGGGGCTCGCAGCCCAAGACTGAGCAGCGACAGGCCAGAGGAGTAGATGTCCATCACGGTGCCGCCGATCAGCCCGAGGATGGCCACGATCGCGAACGGCACCAGGAACCAGGTGGGCAGGATCTGGGTGAGCGCACCGATGGGGTCGGCGCCGACGGCCTTGGACAGTTCCGGGTCGGAGCCGGCCAGGAACAGTCCGAAGATGATCAGGACTATCGGGCCGACGGACGCGGCGAAGGTGGTCCAGCCGACCACCCCGGCGCTGGACGATCGCCGCGGCAGATAGCGGGAGTAGTCGGCGGCGCAGTTGGTCCAGCCGAGGCCGAGTGCCGTTGCCAGCATCACGGTCGCGCCGATCACCGCGGGTGCACTACCGCTGGGCATCGCCGAGACCGCCGACCAGTGGACGTGGCTGGCACCGAGTGCCATGTAGCCCACCGTCAGCACAGCGGTCGCGATAGTCACCCAGGTCTGCAGCTTCATGATCAGCCGGAAGCCGAAAACTCCTGCCACCACAGTGATTCCAGCGACGACCAACAACGCAACGATCTTGGTGACGGTGCCGCCGCCCCACCCGAGACGGTCGAAAACCGTGGCGGTGGCCAGCGTTGCGAGGACGACCAGCACCGTCTCCCAGCCGACCGTCAGCAGCCAGGACAGGAACGACGGGACTCGGTTGCCATTGACGCCGAACGGGGCCCGGGAAAGCACCAGGGTGGGGGCCGAGCCGCGTTTGCCGGCCAGCGAGACGAACCCGCACAGCAGGAACGAGGCGATCACCCCGATCACGGTGGCTATCAGGGCCTGCCAGATGCTCAGACCGAAGCCGAGGACGAACGAGCCGTAGCTGATGCTGAGCACCGAGATGTTCGAGGCGAACCACGGCCAGAACAGCGTCCGGGGGGTGCCGTGACGTTCGGCCTCGCCGATCACATTGAGCCCGTTCGCCTCAACAGCTCGGGCCGTTCCGACGGCTGTCTGCGTTGCCATCCAGGAAACCTACTGCCGGATAGCGATGCAGCGCAGCGTGCCGCTGTCTTGGCACACTCTGGTGCATGACGCTGTGCGACACGTGGGACGCCCGCAGCACGGCGCTGACCCGGCGGGTGAGATCGAACGGTGCGACACCGCCGTTCGCGGCGATTGATCAGTTCGACCCCGGCAAGCAGAAGCTTCGACATGTCGTGTCTCGAGGACTCGCCGCTTGGTGGCCTGGTCCACATCGACGGGACTGGCTGGTGCGCGTCAGCGCTGGACGGTCAGGCGGAGCCAGACGGCGCGGGCGTCGACTCGCCGGTTGCCGAACCAGCAGGCCCAGCCGGCCAGCACCGGATGCCGGAAGTGCCACGGCATCGGTCCGGTGGTGAACTCGGCGTCGATTCTCGGGGGTTCGGCGGAATCGCGACAACGTGCCCCGAATGCGCTCCGCTACTCGATGCGGGCAGGCCCAGCACCTCCCGCGGGTTCGGGGCGCCGGCGGACCGATTGCGCAGCGCGTCGGCGACGGGGCCAGCCACCTCGCTGGCGCCGACGAAAAGATGTGCCGGTGTGAGCGTCCCGGCGGAGCCAACCGCTCGCATGGCATGGTGCATCGCCTGCTCCCCACGATCGGACCAGCGCGGCGGCGAGCTGCGTCTGCGCATAACCCCAGTCTGACACCTTGGGTTTACCGATACGCGTGGCCGAATCGAGCCGAAACACACGCCATGGGGAACCCGAGCCGGCCAACCGCTACCCCTCAACGGGCAGCGGTTGCCATCGACGGTCATCGCCGCCGAGCTTGACTGCGGTCTCCGACCGGCAGTTTCGTGATGCTCGTCCTCACCTTGCGCAGCGGCCACCTGGATGATAATTCGGGCCTGGGACATCCGTGGGTTCGAGTTGTATGTACAGGCCGCCGTGGAATCCGAGCTGCGCAACGCGAAACCCGTCGTGCGCGGGCTAGGCGACCTTCTGCAGCCTTGCGCCGCCGCCGATATCGCGACATAATTTTTGTCATGCGGCAAATATCATCCGACGGCGCGAATTGCTCGACAACCCTGGCGCAATCAGTGCGGCCGAGGTCGTCGTCGGTCGCGGCAGCGATGCCGCGCTGCCCGTTCGACAAGTGAGGAAACACAGCAGATGAGCAGAACAGTCAGTGATTTCGTGATCGATCGGTTGATCGAATGGGACTTGCACCGCTTCTACGGCTTCCCCGGTGACGGGATCGGTGGGTTCGACGGCGCGTTGGAACGCGCGGAATCCGATGGCAAGAACTTTCGCTACATCCGCCCCACCCACGAGGAGATCGCCGCGTTCATGGCGTGCGCGCACGCCAAGTTCACCGGCGAGGTCGGGGTGTGTATCGCCACCTCCGGTCCCGGCGCCACGCACCTGCTCACCGGCCTGTACGACGCCAAGATGGACAACCAGCCGGTGGTGGCGATCGTCGGGCAGCAAGGTCTGGTGGCCTTGGGTAGCGACACCCAGCAGCAGATGGACCTGGAGCGGATTTTCGCCGATGTCGCCGGCTATGTGCAGACCGTGACCACCCCGATGCAGGCCACGATGGTGGTCGACCGGGCGGTGCGCATTGCCCGCGCCCAACGGTGTCCGACCGTGGTGATCCTGCCCGCCGACATCCAGAACGAAGACATGCAGGAACCCACGCTGGAGCACTGGGTGTCCCGCACCGGGGTCGGGCACGCCTCTACCGAGCTGACGCCGCCGGAGTCCGAACTTCGCCGCGCAGCCGAGGCGCTCAACGCCGGCAGCAAGGTCGCCATGCTCGTCGGTCAAGGAGCCAGGGGCGCGCGCGATGAGGTGATCGCGGTCGCCGAAAAGCTCGGCGCCGGCATCATCACCGCATTGCTCGGCAAAGATGTCGTGCCCGGCGACGTGCCGTACCACACCCAGCAGGTCGGGCTGCTGGGATCCAAACCCAGCTACGACATGATGCAGGACTGCGACACCCTGCTGATGATCGGCAGCAACTACCCCTACGCCGAGTTCCTGCCGAAGTCCGGACAGGCCCGCGGGGTCCAGATCGACCTGTCGTCGCGGCACCTGAGCCTGCGCTACCCGATGGAGGTCAACCTCGCCGGAGACGCCAAAGCCACCCTGACCGCACTGCTGCCGCACCTGGAGCATCAGCAGGACCGCAGCTGGCAGGAGCAGGTCGTCGAAGGGATGAAGGACTGGAACGAGGTCACCGAGCGAGAGGCCATGACCAAGGCCGACCCGATCAACCCCCGCTACGTCTACCACTTGCTCAATCAACGGTTGCCCCGCAACTGCATCGTCACCGCGGACGCCGGGTCCACCGCCGACTGGTACGGCCACCACATCAGACTCGGTCCCGACATGCGTGGCAACTTGTCCGGGATGCTCGCCTCGATGCTGGCCGCAATGCCCTATGCACTCTCCGCGAAGTTCGCCTATCCCGACCGTCCCGTGGTGTGCACCATCGGCGATGGTGCCTTCCAGATGCTGGGCATGAACGAGCTGATCACCGTCAAACGCCACTGGAAGAGCTGGGAAGACCCGCGCTTCATCGTGATGGTGCTGCACAACGACGACCTGACGCAGGTCTCGTGGGAGATGCGGGAGGTCGGTGATCCTCGGTGGGACACCGCCCAGCGGGTGGAGAGCGTGGACTACGCCGCCTACGCCGAAGTGCTCGGCCTGCGCGGCATCACCGTCGACCAGCCCGACCAGGTGGCCGGCGCCTGGGATGCGGCGTTCTCGGCCGACCGGCCGGTGGTGCTCGACGTGCACACCGACGCCAACGTGCCGCCGCTGCCTGCCCACATCTCCTTCGCCGAAGCCAAAGGGTTCCTGGCAACCCTTTTCAAGGGGGACCCGGCGGAGTCCGCGGTCATCCACAACTCGCTCCGCTCGATCGGCGCCGAACTGTTCGCCAACGCCAAGAACCTGGTGACCCGGGACAAAACCTGACGGTGCGCGCTCCCGCGATCGGAGCGCATCGGCGTCTCGTCACTCGTGGGGCCACCGCAACGCGTCTCGCACTCAGAGGAAGAGGAAAATGATGTCAGTCGATTCCGACTCGCGGACGGTCGCAGCCGTTCCCGCGGCGGCGGCCGAGCACCTGGTTGACCGGTTGCTGGTGAACGTCGCGCACGGCCGGTTCGAGCGGTCGCTGTCCGGGTTGACCGCCGCCGCAGCGCTCGTCACCGGCGCCGAGGTCTACCTCGAGCACTACAAGGCCAGCTTCGGCAACAAGGTCATGTGGAGCCCGATCCTGGTCACCCCGCCACTGGTCATCGCCGGGATCGGCGGGGTGTTCAGCAAGCGTTGGGCCAAGACAGCGTTGCCGATCACCGCGGGCATCTTCGCCCTCAACGGGTTAGCAGGGGAGTACTTCCACGCCCGCGGGGTCGCGCGCAAGCCGGGCGGCTGGGCGCTGGCGTCCTACAACCTGCCAATGGGTCCGCCGATTTCCGCTCCCGGGCTGATGGCCATGGTCGGCGGTATGGGGCTGCTGGCCTCCGTGCTGCGGCGAGAGAAGTAGCCGGGTGCCCGACTTCCGTAAGCCCTCGCATCTGCCCAACCTCAGGGCCGACCGCCAACCCCCGCACCCGTCCTGGCTGCCGCGACAGCAGACCGGGGTGACGCCGCAGATGATCGGCCGCTACCCGGATTACGACGTCTTGACGGCCACCGACACCTGGGACCACGCGACGAAGAAGGTCGTCTTGGCCCGGCTGGACCCGCCTGGCCCGCTGCGGTTCTTCACCGCCGAGCAGGAACCGACCTTGCGGGCCTTCTGCGACACGGTGATGGCCCAGGACAACGAACCACGCGTGCCGGTCGCCGAGTTCGTCGACGACAAGCTCGCTGCCGGCCGGCTGGACGGTTACCAGTACGCCGACATGCCCGACGACCGCGACACCTGGCGCGTCACCTTGCGCGGCCTGGACCACGCCGCCGCCGCGCGCGGGACCGACAGCTTCGCCGCTGCTGACCCGACGATCCGCGCGAGCATCGTCGACGATTTCGCTCACGGGCGCCTGTCGGGGGGCCAGTGGGAGGAGCTCAACGTCGCGCGCGCCTGGAGTGTCTGCATGCGAGCGATCCTCGCCGGTTTCTACTCTCACCCCTGGGCGTGGAACGAGATCGGCTTCGGCGGCCCCGCCTACCCTCGTGGGTTCATGCGGCTTGGGCCGACCAGCACCACCGAACCGTTCGAGCGGCACGGCGCCACCAGCGAGGACCCGGCCCAGGCCGTGCGGGATGGACTCGACCATGGGTGACCTACTACGCGGCCTGCTCAAGGGCGCGATCGGACCGGCCGACAACGACTCCCGCTTCCTGCTCGACGTGCACTCACGCGAGCTACCCGGTGAGGACACCATGCGCCGGTACCCACCGGGCGAGGAGGTCGACCTGGTCATCGTCGGCGCCGGCGCCGGCGGGTCGGTGCTGGCCCAACGACTGGCCCGGCACGGCTGGAAGATCGTCATCCTGGAGGCCGGTCCCTTCTGGCACCCTGATGAGGACTGGGTCTCCGACGAGGCCGGCTCCCACGGCCTGTACTGGACGCAGAAGCGCGTCATCGGCGGCGCCGACCCGATCGAGCTGGGCAAGAACAATTCCGGCCGCGGCGTCGGCGGCTCGATGGTCCACTACGCGGGCTACACCCCGCGCTTTCACCCATCGGACTTCTCCACGTTCACCGACGACGGTGTCGGCGCGGACTGGCCGATCAGCTACCAGGACCTGCGCCCGCACTACGAGCAGGTCGAGGCCGAGCTTCCGGTCGCCGGCCAGAACTGGCCATGGGGCCACCCGCATCGGTACCCCTTCTCGCCGCACCCGGTCTCCGGCGCGGCTGCCCGGCTGTGGGAGGGCGCCCGCCGCCTGGGCATCGAGATGCGGGTCGGGCCGGTGGGGATCGTCAACGGCACCTTCGGCAACCGTCCGCACTGCATCTACCGCGGCTACTGCCTGCAGGGCTGCAAGGTCAACGCCAAAGCCAGCCCGTATGTCACCCACCTGCCCGACGCATTGGCGCACGCGGTGGAGATCCGGGCGAACTGCATGGCCGCCCGCATTGAGCTCGACCAGGGCACTGGGCGTGCACTCGGTGTCGTCTATCACGACGAGGTCGGTGGCGCGGAGATACTGCAGCGGGCCCGGTTCGTCGCGATCGCCGGCTACTCCATCGAGACCCCGCGGCTGCTGCTCAATTCCACCAGCCCCCGGTTCCCGAACGGGTTGTGCAACGCCGAGGACCAGGTCGGCCGGTACGTGATGGTCCAGGGCGCCAGCCAGACCGCCGGCAGGTTCCCCGACGAGCTGCGGATGTACAAGGCCCCCCCGCCCGAGGTGTCCTCCGAGCAATTCTACGAAACGGACCCGACCCGCGGTTTCCAGCGCGGCTTCTCCATCCAAACCGTCTCCCCGCTGCCGATCGGCTGGGCCGAGCACGTGCTGGCCGACGGACATTGGGGTCGCGCCATGCGCGAGTACATGCGCGATTACAACCACTGGGCCACCATCGGTGTGCTCAACGAACTGCTGCCCCAGCCGGACAACCGGATCACCATCGCCGACCAGACCGACCCGTACGGCATCCCGATCGCTCGGATGGACTACTCGCTGTGCGAGAACGACAAGGCCAACGTCGCCTACTCCACCAAGATCATCACCAACATTCTGCACGCCGCCGGCAGCCAGGACGTGCTCACCATCCACCGCTACGCCCACCTGGTCGGTGGCGCCAGGATGGGCACCGACCCCGAGAGCAGCGTGCTGGACGCCAATCAGCGCAGCTGGGCCGTGCCGAACCTGTTCCTGGCCGACGGCTCGGTCTGCCCGACCCAGGGCTCGGCCAACCCTGCGCTGACGATCATGGCGCTGGCCTCCCGCCTCGCCCAACGGATGGCGAGCGGGGCAGCAATGGACGACGACCCCGCCGCCCGATCAGGACGCCGCTCCGCGAGATCATCGAACCGATAGGTGCCCGATGCCGAGCTTCTTCCCGTGGTGGGTGGTGATCACCCATTTCCTCAATATCTTTTTCATGGTGCTGTTGTTCCGCAGCGGCCTTGGGGTGCTCTCGGCGTTCCCGAAGTTCTACTGGCATGACGATTGCCCGCCGGGACGAGAGTGGCTGCGGCTGACCAAGAAGACCTTCGCCGCGGACTCACGCCGGCCCTGGTCCTCGCTGGACGAGGAGGAATCCTGGTCACCGCTGATCGCGTTGCCGGGCCGGAAGAAGCTGGGCCTGGCCAGGCACTGGCACTTCCTGACAGTCCAGTTCTGGATCCTGACCGGCATCGTCTACCTCGCGTTGGTCTTCGCCAGCGGCTACTGGCACTACCTGATCCCGACCAGCTGGTCGATCGTCCCGGACTCGATCCGCTCCGTCGGCACCTACCTGCAGTTCCACATCCCGGACAAGATCGCAGGCCAGCCGTTCGAGCCGGCCCAGAAGCTCGCGTATTTCCTGGTGATCTTCGTGCTTTCACCCGTACAGATCCTCACCGGAGCGGCGATGTC
>JALYVF010000184.1 GCA_030853385.1 Actinomycetota bacterium
CACCCCAGTAATACGACCGGCACCGCGCTCGAAGCCGGTAACGCGGTGGTACGGCCAGGCATCGCTGCCATGCTCACGGGCGGCGCGCACGTTGCCGTCGATCAGCGCCCACGGCTCGCACGAGCCATCCGGGACCAGAAAGGCCCGGCTGATCGACGGGTTGAGCAGCGGCTCCCGCTGCAGCATCTCGCTGATCGGAATCTCGCTGATCGGAATGCCGGTCTGGTGGCAAGCCGTCACAAAACGGTCGGCATAGGCCGGGTCGTCGTCCGGCGTGGTGACAAAGAGCCCGCCGGTGTCCTCGATGGAGGCGGCGGCGATGCGACGCAGGATGGTATTCTCCTGAATACACTCCCGTGCCGAGATCGGATCCTTCACCGCGTAGCGGCCACCGCTGTGCAGCAGCCCGTGGTAGCGGCCGCTGGTCCCCGTGCCAAAGTCGGCTCGTTCCAGCAGTACGGCTTTGAAGCCGCGCATCGCCACGTCGCGCAGCGCGCCAGCGCCGGTCGCGCCACCACCGATAACCACCACGTCAGTCTGGTACATGGTGCACTATTCTATGCGGCTGGGGTCCCAGATCCACCAAACAGACAGGCGATCAATCCGATCATACTGGCGTGCTCTACCAATGCAGGTAAGCAGCTTACACCTGAACAATGCGAACGGTCTGGCGATGGCCGGCGAGCCTAGCCATATCAGCGGTGTCACTGGTCAGGATCACGGAGGGACCGCCGCGCAGCGCCTCGGCCATGACCAGTGCGTCGACGGCGTCGTTCATGCCCGTGGCGCCGAGCAACTCACCGGCTTGGCGCGCCAGACGTAACCCCACAAACGACACTCGCACGGCATGGAGGAGCCGGTGAATGGGTGCATCGCGCGGTCCCCCGCGAATTGCCTGCGCGACGACCACCGAAGGGATGACCACCTCGTCTCCGCGCTCCGTGGCGATGCGTAGCGCGGCCGCAACCCGGGCATCTCCGCGCACCAGGCCAATAATTGCACCGGTGTCGAGGATCAGTCGGGCCACAGGGCCGTCATCTCGGCCAATGCCTCCTCCGGAATGGGGCCGTACTCCGACTCCCAGTCCGCCAGGAACTCGCGCTGCCGGTCGACCAGCACCTGACGGTGCAGACCGTTATTGACATACGCCGAGAGACTGTAGCCCTCAGAGCGCCGTCGCGCCTCCGCGAGCAGTTCTGAATCGAGAGAGAGGGAAACCTTTTCAGTATTCATCTTTTATCCTACCACAGTAGGATAAAAGATGTCCTTTCGTATCGGAGCATTGCTGGTTCCAGGAAAAGAAATCGGGCGTCTCGAATTTCGTCGGAGCCCCCGACTTCTGCCTCTAATCCTATCGTCACACGTACCAGCTGGCCTGACGCTCCAACGTGAGTGAGCCGAAAGTCAGGCGAACGCAGGTATGCCATGTATGCACGAATCCCTTGGCGATCAGGGCCAACTGTCCGGTCACAGGGGTTCACTACAAATAGCGTCACCCGAGAGGTCGGTCTGAAGGAAGGCTGAGGCACAACACTCCTCAGCGATAATAGTCGTGCGTCTAAGTGACGTACAAATCCCCGGACGTGCACACCAGCCGGCGTGGGTAGGCGAAGTCATCGCTGTTTCCACCGACCCAGTTTCGGGTTCAACAGCCCCAAGCACCACTTGTCGGGTCTAAGCTCATCTCATACTGCATCTTGATCGGCACATCTCCCTCAATGCCAGGGTCTGGGGGCATAATACCAATTCCGCCTGCTGCTTCCGTAAAAGTACTTCGCTGGGCGACACTGGATTGCGGACAAGGCCCGGCGTCTCCCTTCGGGAAATGCGGCGAGAGCAAAACGCATTGGTATGACATGCTAGCCGTAGTCTTTACCTGTTCGGCAGCAGCCGCGCGATCCAGGCGTCCGAGGCCAGTGGGTTTGCGAGAGACCGGCCACGTCTAGACAGCCGGGTATAACCGATGGCGCGGCCCGCCGGCGACCATACAGGAGAAGTCTCACCGGGCTGGTCTCTGAAAAGCTCCGGGCGGGGCTGCTGACCGGTATCGAGCGGTCGCAGGTCCGTGCCGTGAATGGAAACAGTCAGAATATGGCTGTCCGGTCCGACGCTCGTACCGGTAGGCACCGCGGCAAACGCAATAGTCTGACCATTCGGTGACCACGTGAACCCGCTTATCGTCTCCAGCGCAAATCTCTGCAGAACACGCTTCACATGCGTTCCAATCTGAAGCGCGTTGAGACTACCGGACGCTGCGCCCGTTTGGTAGAGCAGGATCCGGCTATCCGGAGACCAGGCGATTTGGCTCACGTCGGCTGCGATTCGAACAAAAGGAAGTCGTCCCGTCTTCACCCCGCTGATCGTGAGTACACCTCGGTTCCCGATCGTAGCCAGCCACCGTCCGTCTGAAGAGATAGCGACCTCAGGCGTCCCGTCTCCCGTCAGCGCTGAGGCGGGAAGATGCACTGACGACAGCGGGAGTATTCGGCCGCCACCCGGTTGTGCCGTGAAGACGCGGTATTGCCGATAGAGGAGGAGACGGCCGTCATGGAGTAGTGCGTGAGCCAGGTCCACTGATCCGCTTGACACAACCTGGGTATTGAGCAGGCGAAATCCAGGGGGCACGAGGCGCACAACATTTCGCCCGCTTAGGTCAGTTCGGAGGATGGCCGACGTGCAACAGGGAGCCGAGAGACGGTACAGAATATGACGGCCCTCGGGCGTGAAGGTGGCGTCGGCCACATTTCCGCGAACCAGCAGGCGCGAACGCCCAGTTCGTACCGATGCCAACCAGAGAGCGCCCCCCCGGTCACTCACCCCGTCGCGATAGAGAGCAGACGTGCCGTCGGGGGACCAGCCGACAAAGACGGCGTTGCCATCGTCCGTCAGGGAATGCTTCATTACTCGTACGGCCAGGGACATCCCTCGCGTTCGCACTTGAGTTTGCGCCGCCGCTCTCAGCATCGCGCCACCGGCAAACACCAGGGCCAGAGCGGTGAGACACGTCGCTCGTATTCCAATCATTTTTTGCTCCATAGGTTGTTACCGCGCTAGCAGCATTGTCACGGTGGGTGCGGCGGATTTACAATTCGCCGCACCCACCGTGACCAGCCCGCAAATCCCGACGCTTACATAGTGACTATTCCCGTTATGTCTCCGTAGTAGTGACTTGTCATCCACTCCTTCGTTTTGCTCTGTTCGGTTGCCCACCAGTAACTGCCCCACTGAGAGGCACCGGGACCAATGGAATCACCTACACCATGGTCACATTGCACCTGATCCATTATTGAAGCAAGGTAGGGTTGTCCGCCGTCGGTCGAATGGCATCCTGTGTACGCTCGTTACTGATCGTTGATAGGACCGAGCCAGGACGTGCCATCTGAACTAAAGGGGCGCCACGGGGAGGAATGCCATGGAGTAGGACGACACAAGGGGACATGCGCTTCATCGCCCCAAGTCCACCCGACTAACTACTGTGGTGACTCGTTATTAGCCGGTGATTGATGCGAGTGCGACCAGCAGGGAACCCGCAGTTATCCGAGGCGCCGTAGCCCTGTCTCGATAGCGGCCTCGACCCGGGAAGTCACGCCGGGCACATCGACCGGACGGCGCCCGGCGACCTGATTACGGATCCACTTCGGCTGGCTATCGTCATGGTGCAGCAGGGCATACAGGTCCCACCACGGATCGAGAGTCACTCCGGCGATCGACTCATAGAGCGACCGAAGCTGCTCCGACCACTCGGGCGAGTAGAGCGCCGCCAGGTATCGCCGACAGTGCCCGACGTCAATCGCGCGCGACCCCCGATGGACGCCGTTCCAGTCGGTCAGTCCAGTAATTATCCCGCGCGACCACAGCACGTTGACAGGAAGGAAGTCGCCGTGCAGAAAGACGGCAGTGTCCTTTGGCGGAGGCGCCGCCATGACACCAAACGCCGCCTTCCACACAGCCGGCTTCTGTGCGCCGACCGGCACCTGAAACCCGTCTAAAGGAGCGATCCAAGAATCCGTCCACGGTCTGAACGTATTCGCGGGGAGATCGAGGGAGTGCAGCAATACAGCAAGCTCCGCGATCCTCGTCATCCACGACCGAGGGTCCGCCGGATTGAGGTGAACATGCCCCGGCAACCGTGTCATCAGCAACGATGGCGCGCCCCCCGTTGAAGCACCAGCAACATCAGTAGCCAGGATGCTCGGAACCGGGAGCCCGCTTCCCGCCACCACACCAAGGTTGGCGATCTCCTTCTCCAAGCTCACTTCCAGGCCGAGCCCGGCCGGGTACTGCCGCAGGACGACGAACGTTCGCATTCCACGTCGCTCGACAGTCAACCGATTCACGGCGGAGCAGACGCCACCGGTCAATCGGCGATAGCCAACGATGCGACTGCCCCGACCCATCGACGCCGCAACCCAGGCGAGAGCCTCCGGGGAGGGGCGACGCTGCCTGAACCCGCCATCCCTCCAGTCGCCGTCGGTCATGAGCGCGAGCCTATTCGTCGTCAGGGGCCTGCGGCGTGATGAGCGTGCGAAATGACAAAGTCGGCGGGGGAGGCCGTCGGATGACTGCGCCCGCATCGACGCCACGCGATGCCCTGTGCCCACTCGGCGGACGCCAGATCGCCTTCACCGCAGTTGATTCGGGCACCGTTCCGGGCCGAGCACGCGAGCGCTCGGGCTCCCGTCAGATCTCGGCGACGATGGTGACGGCGTCCACCACAGGTGCTGGATCAGTTGCGAGACGGCCGTAGGTCAATACATCGAAACGCTCGTCGTCATACTGCAACTTCTGCCGCTCGCATCCCTCGAGCATAAACCCAGCCGCCACAGCGATCCGGCCGGATGCCGGATTATTCACCCGATGGCCCAGCTCCAACCGGAACAGCCCGAGATCGGTAAGTGCCCAATTCGCCACAGCGGTTGCTGAACGGGACACCAGCCTCTGGCCGCGGACGACACCGGAGGAAAAGTACGACACCCAACCGGTGTGATGTCGGCGTTCGATGGCAGTCACACCGACGTTGCCGACGGCAGCTCCGGCGACCGTGATAGCGAAGTTGTGACGGTGATCCTCCCAAGCCAGCATCGTTTCAAGGCAACGCTCGGCACCTGCGAGATCGACCACCGACTGGGGATACTGCGTTGACAGATCTTTGCTGGCAACGAAGATCCTCAGCAGGTGTTCGACGTCGCTTGGATTCCAAGGCCGAAGGGCAATCGGAATCGGGACCGTCGGTGGCCTGTCCGGAGCGGGCAGCTGGTGTGAGCCGGATGCTCGGTCAGAACTGTCCGGCAGCTGCGAGTTGGGCGGCATCCCCCGATCTCTATCACCGGTCATCGCCGCTCACCGTCGAAGGCCCGGAGAATCTCGTCGGCGGCCTGGGCTGCGCCGAGTTCACCGGCCAGCACTGCGTGCCGTAGGGCTCCCTGGGCTTCCCGCACATCCGGGGACCGGGTCAGCCGTTGCGCCAACTCGTCACGGGCCAACGCCCAGGCCAGCTCCCATTGCTGACCAGATCGCTTGCTGGCCAACCCTTCTTCGCCCAGATGCTCGGCATGCCGCTCGCAGGATTGCCAGACCTCGTCCACTCCGTCGCCGGTGAGTCCGGAGCAGGTGAGCACCGGCGGCAACCAGTCGGCGCCTCTGCCGTACACCAGGTGCAGAGCGCCGGTGAGCTCCCTGGCCGCGCTCGCTGCTTCCGTCACCCGGTCGCCGTCGGCCTTGTTGACCGCCACCACATCGGCAGTCTCCAGCACACCCTTCTTGATGCCCTGCAACTGATCTCCGGTCCGGGCCAGACCCAGCAGCAGGAAGGTGTCCACCATGCCGGCGACGGCGATCTCGGACTGGCCGACGCCGACGGTTTCCACCAGCACCACGTCGTGTCCGGCTGCTTCCAGGATGGTGATGGCCTGCGCGGTCGCCCTGGTAACCCCGCCCAACGTCCCCGAGGTCGGTGACGGCCGGACGTAGCCGCGGGCATGGGCGGTGAGCTGGGGCATTCGGGTGCGATCGCCCAGCACCGATCCGCCGGTGCGGGCACTGGACGGGTCGACGGCCAGCACCCCGACCCGGTGCCCGGCGTCGATCAGCAGCCCGCCGAGCGCCTCGATGAACGTCGACTTACCGACCCCCGGCACCCCGGAGATACCGACCCGGCGGGCGCCACCGGCATGAGAGATGATTCGCGCCAACAACTCTCGAGCCGCCGCTCGGTGATCCAGACGCGACGACTCGACGATGGTGATCGCTCTGGACACCGCCGATCGCTTGTTGGCCAGCACCCCGGCGACCAAGGCGTCGATGTCAACGGCTGCAGCGTCCCCGGAACCGGCGGGACTCATCCGGCGGCGGCTGGATGGTGCAGCTCGGCGGACAGCCGGCGCAGCAGATCCAAGGCGGCGTCCGCGATCACCGTTCCCGGCCCGAAGATGGCGGCGGCCCCCATCGAGACCAGCTCCGGTACGTCGGTGGGCGGGATCACCCCGCCGACAACGATCATGATGTCCGGCCGGCCCGCCGCCGCCAGCGCTTCGCGCAACGCCGGCACCAGCGTCAAGTGGCCGGCGGCCAGCGAGTTGACCCCGACGATGTGCACATCGGCGTCAACCGCTTGCCGCGCCACCTCTTCGGGCGTAGAGAACAGCGGGCCGACGTCGACGTCGAATCCCATGTCGGCGAACGCGGTGACGATCACCTTCTGGCCGCGATCGTGTCCGTCCTGCCCCATCTTGGCGACCAGGATGCGCGGCCGGCGTCCCTCGTCACGGGCGAACGCTTCGGTGGCGGCCAATACGGCTGCCACCTTGGTCGACGCTCCCGCCTCGGCTCTGTACACCCCGGAGATGGTACGGATGACGGCGGTGTGCCGCCCGTACACCTTCTCCAGCGCGTCGGAGATCTCGCCGACGGTGGCATGGGCACGGGCCGCATCCACCGCCAACGCCAACAGGTTTGCCTCCAACCCGGGTCCCGATTCCCGTCCGGCAGCGTGAGTCAGCGTTGCCAGCGCGGCCTCGGTGCGGTCGGAATCCCTGTCGGCGCGCAGCTTTTCCAGCTTGGCGATCTGTTGGGCCCGCACCGACGCGTTGTCCACCCTGAGGAACTCGAGCTGTTCCGCGCCGATGTCGCCGGCGTCGACGAGGTAGGAGTTGACGCCGATCACCGGTTGGGTGCCGGAGTCGATTCGGGCCTGGGTGCGGGCGGCCGCCTCTTCTACTCGCATCTTCGGAATCCCGGCCTCGATGGCCGCCGCCATCCCGCCGGCCTGCTCGACCTCTTCGATGCGGGCCCATGCCTTGTCGGCCAGGTCGTGGGTAAGCCGCTCGACGTAGTACGAGCCACCCCACGGATCGATGGTCGCGGTGGTGCCGGATTCCTGTTGCAGCAACAGCTGAGTGTTGCGGGCGATCCGCGCCGAGAAGTCGGTCGGCAGGGCGATCGCCTCGTCCAGCGCATTGGTGTGCAACGACTGGGTGTGTCCTTGGGTGGCGGCCATCGCCTCGATGCAGGTACGGGCGACATTGTTGAACACGTCCTGGGCCGTCAGCGACCAGCCGGAGGTTTGGCAATGGGCGCGCAGGGAAAGGGATTTGGGGTTCTTCGGCGAGAATTCCGACACCATCCGGCACCACAACGTCCTGGCCGCTCGCATCTTGGCGATCTCGGTGAAGAAGTTCATCCCGATGGCCCAGAAGAAGCTCAGCCTTGGCGCGAAGGCGTCGATGTCCAGCCCGGCTGCGATCCCGGCGCGCAGGTACTCAAGGCCGTCCGCCAGCGTGTAGGCCAGCTCCAGATCGGCTGTCGCACCCGCCTCCTGAATGTGGTAGCCGGAGATCGAGATCGAGTTGAACTTCGGCATTTTCGCTGCGGTGAACGAGAAGATGTCGGAGATGATGCGCATGCTCGGTGCTGGCGGATAGATGTAGGTGTTGCGGACCATGAACTCCTTGAGGATGTCGTTCTGGATGGTGCCGGCCAGTTGCTCTGGCGCCACCCCCTGCTCCTCGGCGGCCACGATATACAGCGCCAATACCGGAAGAACGGCCCCGTTCATCGTCATCGAGACGCTCATGGTGTCCAGCGGAATGTGGTCGAACAGTTGCCGCATGTCCAGGATGGAATCGATGGCCACGCCTGCCATTCCGACGTCGCCGGCTACCCGGGGATGATCGGAGTCGTAGCCGCGGTGGGTGGGCAGATCGAAGGCTACCGATAGCCCCTTCTGGCCGGCGGCAAGATTGCGCCGGTAGAAGGCATTGGAAGCCTCTGCGGTGGAGAAGCCCGCGTACTGCCGGATGGTCCACGGCTGAGTGGTGTACATCGTCGGGTACGGTCCGCGCAGAAAAGGCGGCAGTCCCGGATAGGTGTTCAGCGCATCCAACCCTGCCAGCTCGCCTGAGGTATAGAGCCGTTGCAGTGCAATACCTTCCGGCAACATGTGCGGATCTCCGGCGGGGGCGGTGCCGGCTGCAGGTGAGCCGGGATCGACCAGTGGCAAGCCGGCGAAGGACTGCGGGATCGTCATCCGCTGATGCCTCCGGTCGTGTCGCCGGCGAGGTAGCCGCGGATCCGCCGGCACAGTGCTGGGATGTCGGCGCCGATGGCGATCTGGTCGTCGACCTGGTCGGCCAGCCGGGCCGCCGGCTTGCCCGCCAGCAGCACGGTGCTGGCGCCGGCAGCGCGCAGCGCGGCGATCGTCTCCTCCCCGCGTTCGGCGTAGGCAGCATCGGTGCCGGCCAGGCAGACCACTGGAGTGCCGGCGCTGCGGTAGCCGGCAAGGACATCCTCGACGCCGACGGTGGCGCCGGCCGTCACCACCCCGATGCCACCGGCGGCCAGCGCGTTGGCGGCGAATCCGGCGCGGGTCGAGTGGGCGGCGAACGGGCCGATGGTGGCCAGGAACACCGGGGTGGCAACGGGTTCGTCCCGTAGCGCCTCGAAGGCGGCCGCCCAGGAATACTGGGCGCCGTCATCCGGGTGCGGGCTCCTGGTCGGCAGCGCTTCGCCGAGATGGGGGAACTCGCTGACGCCGGTGAGCGGCAGCCGGCGGGTGGCGATGCGGCTATCCCGCTGTGCCCGGACGGCGTCGATGCGGTCGAGGAATGATCCGTCGGCCAGCGCCGCGGTGGCCCCCCCCGTCTGCTCGAGCCGGCCGAACTCGTCCCAGCCGGCCGCCGCCAGCTCGGCGGTCAGCTGCTCGATGGCCGGCGACCCGCCTGCCGGGTCGGCGACCCTGGCCACCTGCGACTCGCCGATCAACAGGTGCGAGACGTTCCGAGCGATCCGGCGACCGAAGCCATCCGGTACGCCGAGCGCGCTGTCGAACGGCAGCACGGTCACCGCCTGTGCGCCACCGGCGCCGGCCGCGAAGGCGGCGACGGTGGTCCGCAACATGTTCACCCACGGGTCGTAGCGGGTCATCATCGGCCGGCTGGTGACGGCGTGCTGCCGCTGGGCATCGGCAGGGAGGCCGGACAGTTCCACTACCCGGGCCCAGAGTTGGCGCGCCGCACGGAGTTTCGCGATGGACACGAACTGCTCGTCGGTGACGGCATACCGGAAGTCGATCAGTCCGGCCGCGGTGGCCGGGTCGATGCCACCGGCCTCCAGCTCGCGCAGGTAGGCCACCCCGACGGCCAGGCTCCAGCCGAGCTCTTGGGCATCGCCGGCCCCCAGATCATGCGCAGCAGAGGCGTCCGCCACCAGCGCACCGATGCCGAGAGCTGCTGCCCGGCCGGCAGTGTCGGCCACCGACGACAGCTCGGCGGCGGTGCCGGCTCGGAGCGCGCCGCCGATCGGATCGGCACCGAACGAGGTACCCGCTGCCGGGGTGACCGGGCTGTCGCGCAGCACGACACCGAACGCGTCGTAGGCGGCGTCGGCGGTGGCCTGTAGCACCACCGGGGCGATGTCCAGCAGCACGCCGTCCAAGACGAACGCGAGATCCGCGGCGGCGGTGCCAGCTGTCCCGACCGTCAGCCAGACAGAGTTCGAGCCGCCCTGGAGATCGCCGAGCACCGCGGCCCTGGCGGCGTCACGATCGGGATCCGCGACCGAAACCCGGATGTCCCAGCCGTCGGTGGTGGCCGTCCCCCGTCGGGAAGCGGGATAACCGGCGGTGTCGGCGGCGCCGAGCGCCGGCACCGGCAGTCCTTCGACCGTGTGGCTGGTCAGCAGGCTGAGCACCGCATCCGCCGACTCGCCGGCGGCGGAGGCTGCGGGGAGCTTGCCGGACTTGCGCAGTACACCCGCGGCGGCGGCCAGCCATTGCTCGCGGGTGCCGGTCGTCACGCCGTCGGTCTCCAGCCGTAGCCGGCCGGACACCGCTGTCCTGTCGCTCATGGCTCGATCGTAGGCACCGGCTCCGGTCAGGGGGTTTCCCAGGTGTGCACCGGCTCGTTGGCGTGCATGCCCTGGCAGTACAGCTCGAGCATCTTCGTCAGCGCCGCCGCCCTGTCCAGCCCGCGTGCCTCCAGCCCGGCCACCGCGTCGGCCTGCCAGGACGCACCGTTGCGCTGGGTGCGGCAGCGATCGCCAACAATGCCCAGGTACCTGTCCCGAACCGCCGTCGAAACGCCCCAGCGGGCGAGGCCCTCGTCGGCCAGCGGCAGCAGATGACGCAGGATCAGCTCGTCCCACCGCACCTCACCGAACCCCGGCCAGTAGAACGTGGCGACGACCCCGCGCCTGGCACCGGCGTCGAAGTTCGCCTTGGCCGCATCGAATGACATCTTCGTCCACACCGGACGGTCGTCCTCGGACAGCATTTTGAGGGCGCCATAATAGAAGGCGGCGTTGGCCATCACGTCGACGACGGTCGGACCGGCAGGCAGCACCCTGTTCTCCACCCGCAGGTGCGGACGGCCGTCCACCACGTCGTAGACGGGCCGGTTCCAGCGGTAGACCGTTCCGTTGTGCAGTCGCAGCTCCTGCAGCCGCGGCGCCTTTCCGGACGCCAGCACGGCTTCCGGATCCTCGTCGGTGGTTTCTGGCAGCAGTGCGGGGAAGTAGCGCACGTTCTCCTCGAACAGATCGAAGATCGAAGTGATCCAGCGCTCCCCGAAGAAGACAGGCGGCCGGACGCCCTGGTTCCGCAGCTCGGGGGAGCGGGTGTCGGTGGCCTGCAGGAACAGCTCGGTGCGGGTCTCAGCCCACAGCCGTTTACCGAACAGGAACGGCGAGTTCGCGCCCAGCGCCAACTGTGGACCGGCCAGTGTCTGGGCCGCGTTCCAGTTCGCCGCGAAGTCGGCCGGCGACACCTGCAGGTGCAGCTGGACCGAGGTGCACGCCGACTCGGGAGCGATGGTGTCGGCAAACGTGCGCAGCGTCTCCGCCCCGGTGATCTCCAGCTCAAGATCTTCTCGTCTGGCGGCAAAGACGGCCTCGTCCAGCGCCTGATAGCGCGGGTTGGCGCTCATCCATTCGCCGTCGAGGTGGTGTGGGAACAGCGTTGGCAGGATCCCGATCATCACGATGTGCGACCCGGACTCGTTGGCCTTGCCCTCCGCCCTGTCCAGCGATTCGCGCAGTAGCGCCTCCAACTCGATCGCCGATTCGCCTGGCAGCGGTCGCGGCGGCACGTTGAGCTCGATGTTGTAGCGGCCGAGTTCCGTTTGGTACGCCGGATCTTCGATTGCCTTGAGTACCTCGGCGTTGGCCATCGCCGGCTGCATATCGGCGGTCACCAGGTTCAGTTCGATCTCCAGCCCGGTGAGTGGCCGTTCGAAGTCGAAATGGTGATCCACCAGCATCCGCTCGAACACGTCGAGACATTGCTGCACCTTCCGCCGGTAACGCTGGCGCTGCTCTCTGGTGAAGGTGCCTGAGGAGATGTCGTCGCCCATCGGACCTCTATCGCCTGGCAGTCGGGACTGCGGTCGGTGCTGCTGGGGTCGAGTCTGGTCCCTGAGGCGGCGATCTCGCTACACCGGGTGTGCGCTAGCGCCTTCAGCGTCGGCGGCTCCGCGCGGGCTCGGTAATATCCAGTTGTGTGACGTCCCCCAGCTCCGCCATCGACATCATCGATCCCGGCCTTACCGCAGCCGACCACACGATTGCCGACTCGGCAGCCGGTCGCGGCCCGCTTTGGCTTGACGACTTCGTCGCCGATCGCATGGACGACCTGGTGGAGTTCCGGCGCGACGTGCACTCCCACCCGGAGCTGTCGCACGCCGAGGTCAGGACCACCGAGCAGCTCGAACAGTGGTTGGACGGAGCCGGCATCGAGCATCACCGGTTGCCTGGTGGTACCGGGCTGATCGGCGAGATCGGGTCGGACGCTGCCGGTGGTCCGGTGATCGGGCTGCGCGCCGACATCGATGCGCTGCCGCTGCGGGAGGCCAGCGGATTGCCGTTCGCCTCGACCGTTCCCGGTGCTGCGCACGCCTGCGGGCACGACGTGCACACCACCGTGTTGCTGGGTGCCGCGCTGGCCCTGCAGACGGCTTTCCGCGCCGGCCAGGCGCCGGCCGGCAGGGTGCGGCTGCTGTTCCAGCCGGCCGAAGAAGTAATGCCAGGCGGTGCCGCCGAGATGATCGTCGCCGGCGCCATCGACGGCGTCGACACGCTGTTCGCGCTGCACTGCGACCCGAAGACCCCGGCCGGCAGCATCGGCCTGAAGGTCGGCGCCATCACCTCGACCTCCGACCTGATCGAACTGCACGTCACCGGACCAGGCGGGCACACGGCGCGGCCGCAGCTGACTGCCGACGTCGTCAACGCGCTCGGCACGGTGATCACCGGACTGCCGTTGCTGCTCACCCGCCGGCTCGATCCGCGGGCGGCCGCCGTGCTGGTGTGGGGAGCAGTGCAGGCCGGCGAGGCGGCCAACGCGATTCCGCAGGAGGGCATGCTGCGGGGGACGCTGCGGTTGATGCGCCGCGACGCCTGGGACGGCGCAGAGGCGCTGATCAGGGAACTGGTCGCCGCTCTGCTGGCGCCGACCAAGGTGACCTACGAGCTCACCGTCCACCGCGGGGTGCCGCCGGTCGAGAACGACTCGCACGCAACGGATCTGCTGCGAATCGGGGTAGCGGCCGCGCTGGGCGAGGACGCCGTCGTGGAGGCCGAGCAGTCGACAGGTGCGGAGGATTTCGCCGAGCTGCTTGAGCACGCGCCGGGGGCGCTGGCCCGGCTCGGGGTATGGGACGGCAAAAGTGAACAGTGCGACCTGCACTCCGCTGGATTCGCCGCCGACGAACGAGCGATACCGGCCGGCATCAGGGTGCTGGTGCACACCGTGCTCGCTGCGCTGACGGGCAGCTCACTCAGATAGGTTTCGAAGTACTTTTCTCGCCCCGAGTCGCAGTCGGGTAGAGGGGGTCAAGGCCGTGGTGATCTGGTCTCCGCCGGCGCGCTGGTAATCGGCAGCGCGCAATCGACGTTCCGGCTGCCGGGACCAAGCAGGAACTCCGGGCGGCCGGCAAGAAGATCGCACTGGAACTGCATGCCCCCCGAAGGGTTGAGTCAGCTGCCGATCGAACGGCAGTTGCGGGTGCGAAGATTCCGGACGTACTCGGTCGGTGCGTCGGCGGCCTCGGCAGAGTCGGCGATCACCCCCAGGTAGCGGGCAGACGGCAGACCGCCCTCGAAGGCATCGAGCACGTACAACCAGGCCAGCCGGTCGCCCTCAAGGGTGTGCACCCGCAGCCTGATCTTCTGGTAGACGCCGAGGTCGGCGCCCTCCCAGGAATCAAGGGCCCGCTCGTCGGCGTCCGACATGTCGTAGAGCACCACGAACACCGCAGAGGGTTCGGTAGCCGCGGTGGACTTGTCGTCCTGCACGATCGTCGCCAGCGCGCCTTCCCAACCGAGGTCCTCGCCGCCGAAGGTCAGCCGCCATCCCGGCAGCCAGCCGGTACCGGCCAACGGCGACGACGGGCACCGTTGGAGCATTTGGCTGGGGTCCATGTTCGACCCGTACGCGGCATACAGGGCCATGGTCGGAAAGGGTAGCGGCCCGGCAGTCGGCCGCCTTCCTGTGGTGCCGATACGGTTGTCGGCATGACCAGCATCGTGATCATCGGCGGCGGCCCTGCCGGCTACGAGGCGGCCCTTGTTGCCACCCAGTACGGCGCCGAGGTGACCCTGGTCGAAGATGCGGGGCCAGGCGGCAGCTGCGTGCTGTACGACTGCGTGCCGTCCAAGACGTTCATCGCCTCGGCCGGCGGACGAACAGCTGTCCGCGAGGCAGGCGATCTCGGGATCGACATCGATGCCGGCGATGTCCGGGTGAATGTGGCCGCCGTTCACGGCAGGGTGATGGGGCTCGCGACGGCCCAGTCCGCCGATATCAGGGCCAGGCTGACGGCCGAAGGGGTGACGATCATCGATGGCAGGGCAGCGCTGGCCGATTCCGCTCCCGGGTTGGCCAGGCATCAGGTGAAGGTGACCGCGGGCGACGGCGGCACTCAGTCACTGTCGGCCGAAGTGGTGCTGATTGCCACCGGCGCCACCCCACGCGTGGTGGCCGGTTGTGAGCCGGATGGGACGCGCATTTTGACCTGGCGGCAGGTCTATTCGCTGCCCGACTTCCCCGAACATCTGATCGTCGTCGGATCGGGGGTGACGGGGGCCGAGTTCGCCTCGGCCTACACCGAGATGGGCGTGAAGGTGACCCTGGTATCCAGTCGGGACCGGGTGTTGCCCGGCGAGGACGCGGATGCCGCCGCGGTGATCGAGGACGTGTTCGCCGAACGCGGATCGACGCTGGTGAAGAAGTCGAGGGCGGAGTCGGTACGCAGGGACGGTGAGGAGGTGGTCGTCACCGTCACCGGCGGCGGGGAGGTGCGCGGCTCGCACTGCCTGATGACGGTCGGTTCGGTGCCCAACACCGCGGATATCGGTCTGGAAAAGGTCGGCATCGAAACCGACAAGGGCGGATTCGTCGGTGTCGACAGGGTTTCCCGCACCTCAGTGCCTGGCATTTACGCCGCCGGCGACTGCACCGGGGTGCTGATGCTGGCCTCGGTGGCCGCCATGCAGGGCCGGATCGCGATGTGGCATGCGCTCGGTGAGGGCGTGCCGCCACTCAAGCTGAATACCGTGTCCGCCAACGTGTTCACTCACCCGGAGATCGCCACCGTCGGTGCCAACCAGACCGATGTGGATGCCGGCCTGAGCAACGCACACACCCTGATACTGCCGCTCGCCACCAACCCAAGGGCCAAGATGTCCGGGGTGCGGCGGGGCTTCGTCAAGCTGATCGTGCTGAAGCCGACGGGCACCGTGATCGGCGGGGTGGTGGTGGCTCCGGAGGCGTCCGAGTTGATCCTGCCGGTCGCCATTGCGGTGCAGAACGGTTTGACGGCAAAGGATCTCGCCTACAGCTTCTCGGTCTACCCGTCGCTGTCCGGCTCGATCACCGAGCTTGGCCGGCAACTGATGTTCTGGAACGACAGCCAGCCGGAGAAGGCCGCGACCTCGGCGTCCTGACCGCGAGCGCACACTGCCAGCACAGCACCGGCCCGCGGACCGAAATCGGCGCGCTGCAACAACTTTGGCGAAGCTCGCTACTTCGACTCTTCGGTGTTCGATTCTTCGTTGGCCACCCGCTCCTCTTCGGCGGCGGCGTCGCTGTCCACCCAGTCGAAGGTCTTGGTGACGGCCTTGCGCCACTGCTTGTAGCGCCGCTCGCGCTCGTCGGCGGCCAGCTGCGGCTCCCAGCGCTTGTCCTCCGCCCAGTTGGTGCGAATGTCGTCCTCGGACTCCCAGTACCCGACGGCGAGGCCGGCGGCGTAGGCGGCGCCGAGGGCGGTGGTCTCGGCAACCACCGGTCTGATCACCGGAACGCCGAGGATGTCGGCCTGGAACTGCATCAACGTCTCGTTGACCACCATGCCGCCGTCCACCTTCAACGCGGTCAGGTCGACGCCGGAGTCGGCGTTCATCGCGTCCAGCACCTCGCGGGTCTGGAAGGCGGTGGCTTCCAGCACCGCCCTGGCCAGGTGCCCCTTGTTCACGTACCTGGTGAGTCCGACGATCGCGCCCCGAGCATCGGACCGCCAGTAGGGGGCGAACAACCCGGAGAACGCCGGCACGAAATAGCAGCCGCCGTTGTCGTCGACGCTCTTGGCCAGATCCTCGATCTGCGCGGCATCGCTGATCATCCCGAGGTTGTCCCGGATCCACTGCACCAGCGAACCGGTGACCGCGATGGAGCCCTCGAGGGCGTACACCGTCGGCTGGTCGCCGATCTTGTAGCAGACAGTCGTCAGCAGTCCGTTGTTGCTCGGTACCTTCTCGGTGCCGGTGTTGATGAGCATGAAGTTGCCGGTGCCGTAGGTGTTCTTGGCCTCGCCGACCGACAGGCAGGCCTGGCCGAACGTTGCTGCCTGCTGATCACCCAGGATTCCGGCGATCGGTACGCCGCTGAGTGCGCCCTTGTCCCTGCCCTTGCCGTAGACCTCGGACGACGAGCGGATCTCCGGCAGCATCGACAGCGGGATCGTCATGTCCTTGGCGATGTCGGCATCCCAGCTCAGGGTGTCCAGATCCATCAACATGGTGCGGGAGGCGTTGGTCGGCTCGGTGATATGGAGGCCCGGCTGCCCGTCCACCCCAGCACCGCCGGTCATGTTCCACAGCAGCCAGGTGTCCATGTTGCCGAACACCAGATCGCCGGACTCAGCCTTCTCCCTGGCTCCGTCGACATTGTCCAGGATCCACTTGACCTTGGGTCCGGAGAAGTAGGTGGCCAGCGGCAGCCCGACCTTGGCCTTGTACCGGTCCTGACCGCCGCCGAGCTTGCCGAGCTCGTCAACGATCTTGTCGGTGCGGGTGTCCTGCCAGACGATCGCGTTGTAGACCGGCTCGCCGGTGGTCTTGTCCCATACCAGCGCCGTCTCTCGCTGGTTGGTGATGCCGACGGCGGCAATGTCGGTCGCCTTCAGATCCGCCTTGGCCAGCGCCGCTGCCGTCACCGCTCTGGTGTTCTCCCAGATCTCCTTGGCATCGTGCTCGACCCAGCCGGCCCGCGGAAAGATCTGCTCGTGCTCCTTCTGATCGACAGCAACCACCCGACCTTCGTGGTTGAAGATCATGCAGCGGGTGGACGTGGTGCCCTGATCGATCGCGGCAATGTATGTGTCTGCCATGGGGTTTGCCCTTCTGGACCTGGTTGTGGATCACCCGCACGCGGGCGCTCCGGTGACGGGTTCGGTGCTCGTCAGCGCTGGTCCAGACGTTCGCCCGGCAGCGATGACGGGAAATGCGGAACTGCAAATGGATGCTGTCGGTTCACCGTACGCAGCCGGGCATGGTGAGCACCAGACCCGGCTGCGGACAGCAGGTGACCGATCAGCTGTCGGCCGTGGTGATCGCCTTGATCAGCGTGTCGGTGATTTTGTAGATCCGCACCGCAACCGCCGGGCCGACCAACAGGCCGACGACCGGGATCCACGAGTATCCCCAGTCGCAGCTGCCGTTGCCCTTGATCGGTAGCACGAAGTGCGCGATGCGCGGACCGAGGTCACGAAGTGGGTTGATGGCGTACCCGGTCGGACCACCGAGAGACGCGCCGATCGGGACGACCAACACCCTGACTGCCAGCGAGCCGACCTGGGTGGGGGTGCCGACGAATACCAGGATGACGAAGATCAGCACGAAGGTGGCGATGATTTCTGTGGCCAGATTCCGCGGAACGCTGCGGATCGCTACCCGCAGCTGATGTGCACCGAAGTGGCCTCAGTGGGGAAACTACAGAGAACCTCGGGCTGGATGTGCTGGTGCACGGCGAACCGGAACGCAACGACATGGTGCAGTATTTGGCCGAGCAACTGGACGGATTCGCCGTCACCGAGAACGGCTGGGTGCAGTCGTACGGCTCCCGGTGTGTCCGGCCGCCGATTCCTTTCGGTGACGTATCGCGGCCGCGACCGATGACGGTGCGGTGGGCCAGCTATGCCCAAGGACTGACGGCGCATCCGGTCAGGGGCATGCTGACCGCCCGGGGACCATCCTTGCCTGGTCGTTCGTCAGGGGACGATCAGCCACTGGCCGATAGCGCCAGGTTCTCACCATTTCAGCCCGGAGCCGGTCTGGTACTCGATCACCCTGGTCTCGAAGAAGTTCTTCTCCTTATTCAAGTCCATCATTTCGCTCATCCACGGGAATGGGTTCTCGGTGTCCGGGTAGAGCGGCTGCAACCCGATCTGGGCGCAGCGCCGGTTGGTGATGAAGTACATATACCGCTCGCACTGCTCAGCCGTGAGTCCGAGCATCCCGGTCGGCATGGTGTCCCTGCCGTAGGCGATCTCCAACTCGCAGGCGGTGGACAGCATTCCGCGCACTTCCTCGACGAACGCGGCATCCCACAGGTGCGGGTTCTCGATCTTGATCTGGTTGATCACGTCGATGCCGAAGTTCAGGTGGATCGACTCGTCCCGCAGGATGTATTGGTACTGCTCGGCAATGCCGACCATCTTGTTCCGCCGGCCGAGCGACAGGATCTGCGCGAAGCCGGTGTAGAACCACATGCCTTCGAAGATGACGTAGAAGGCGATCAGGTCCCGCAGGAACGCCTGGTCCGATTCTTCAGTACCTGTTCTGAAGGCAGGGTCCTCCAGCGACTGGGTGAACTGCAGCGCCCACGAGTCCTTGTCGGTGATCGACGGCACCTCCCGATACATGTTGAACAACTCACCGGAATCCAACCCCAGCGAGGTGCAGATGTACTGGAAGGTGTGGGTGTGCACGGCCTCCTCGAAGGCCTGTCGCAGCAGATACTGCCGGCACTCAGGATTGGTGAGCTGCCGATACACCGCGAGCACAATGTTGTTGGCCACCAACGACTCTGCGGTGGCGAAGAAGCCGAGGTTGCGCTTCAACATGGTTCGTTCGGACTCAGTGAGCGCGGCCGGGCCATCCGTCTGGCGCCACATCGCGATGTCCGCCTGCATGGAGACCTCTGTCGGCATCCAATGGTTGTTGCAACCGGCCAGGTACTTCTGCCACGCCCACTCGTACTTCAGCGGCAACAGCTGGTTGACGTCTGCCCTGGCATTGATCATCGACTTCTCGGAGACGCTCACCCTGCCCGCGGTGCCGACACTGCGGTCGATCGCGCCAAGACCCGTCGAGGGGGTAATGGCCGTCGAAGGAGCGCCGGGCTGTGCGTTCCTCATTGGCAGGCCTCGCATTCCGGATCGTCGATCGCGCAGGCCTTGCCGGGTGACGTGTCGAGCTGGAAGCTCGCCGGCGGGGCAGGCTCGACCGCTGGCACCGTAACCGCCGGCACCGTAACCGCCGGCACCGTAACCGTTGGCACCGTAACCGCTGGCACCGTAACCGCTGGCACCGTAACTGCCGGCGCCACAACCGCATTGAGTCGACCGTCGGTGCCCTGCAGTGTCGACTTCTCCACGTGGGTAGCAGAGGTCGACCGCAGGTAATAGGTGGTCTTGCAGCCGGTGCGCCAGGCCAACCGGTACAGCTCGTCCAGGTCCTTGCCGTTCGGCGCCGCCACATACAGATTCAGCGACTGGGATTGGTCGATCCACTTCTGCCGGCGGGAGGCCGCCCGGATCAGCCAGGAACCGTCCACTTCGAAGGCCGTCGCGAACAGTTCCTTGACGTCCTGCGGAACCCTATCGATCTCCCACAACGAGCCGTCGAAGTACTTCAGGTCGCCGATCATCACCTCGTCCCACAGGCCGCGCTGCTTGAGCACCCGCACCAGATGTTCGTTGATCACGGTGAAGTCGCCACTCATGTTCGACTTCACGAACAGGTTCCGGTAGGTCGGCTCGATCGACTGAGCGACGCCGACGATGTTGGAGATGGTCGCCGTCGGCGCGATCGCCATCACGTTCGAGTTGCGCATACCGACCGCACGGACGGTGTCCCGCAACGCATTCCAATCCAGCCGCGTCGTCCGGTCCTGATCCAGGTCGCCGCCACGGGCGTCGGCCAGCAGCTCGATCGAGTCGATCGGCAGAATCCCCTTGCTCCACAGCGAGCCGTCGAAAGACGGGTACCGTCCGCGCTCGGCGGCTAGCCCGCTGGAGGCCGAGATCGCCCAGTAGGACAGCGCTTCCATCGACTCGTCGGCGAAATCGACAGCGGTCTGCGAGGCGTACGGGATGCCGAGCGTGTACAGGCAATCCGCGAAGCCCATCAGCCCGAGACCGACGGGACGGTGCCGCAGGTTCGACCGACGCGCCGCCGGGATCGTGTACATATTGATGTCGATGACGTTGTCCAGCATCCGGACGGCCGTCGTCACCGTCCGCCGCAGCTTCTCGGCGTCCAATCCATCCGCGGTGACGTGGGCGGCCAGGTTCACCGAACCGAGGTTGCAGACGGCCGTCTCCGAGCTGTCCGCCGAGCCGCCGGCCGCGCGGGTGTTCAGGGTGATCTCGGTGCACAGGTTGGACGAGTGCACCACCCCGGCATGCTGCTGCGGCGAGCGCAGGTTGCAGGCGTCCTTGAAGGTGATCCACGGATGCCCGGTTTCGAACAGCGACGTCAGCATCTTGCGCCACAACTCGAGCGCCCGGACCTTGCGGAACACTTGCAGCTCACCGCGATCGGCGGCCTGCTCGTAGTGGGCGTACCGCTCGGCGAACGCCGCCCCGTACAGATCGTGCAGGTCCGACACCTCGTTGGGCGAGAACAGGGTCCAGTCGGCGTCCGTCTCCACCCGGCGGACGAACTCGTCTGGCACCCAGTTGGCGGTGTTCATGTCGTGGGTGCGGCGGCGATCGTCGCCGGTGTTCTTGCGCAGATCGAGGAATTCCTCGATATCCACGTGCCAGGTCGAAAGGTACGCGCAGACGGCGCCCTTGCGCTTGCCGCCCTGGTTCACCGCGACGGCGGTGTCGTTGGCGATCTTCAGGAACGGCACCACTCCGGAGGAATTCCCGTTGGTGCCCTTGATGTGTGCGCCGATGCCGCGAACCGGGGTCCAGTCGTTGCCCAGGCCGCCGGAGAACTTGGCCAGCAGGGCGTTGTCCCGGATCGAGGAGAAGATGGCCGACAGATCGTCGTCGACCGTGGTCAAGAAGCAGGACGACAGCTGCGGTCGGGTGGTACCGGCATTGAACAGCGTCGGCGTCGAACACATGAAGTCGAATGAGGACAGCAGCCGGTAGAACTCGATGGCCCTGGCCTCTCGATCCACTTCTGCCACCGACAGGCCCATGGCCACCCGCATGAAAAAGGACTGCGGCAGCTCGTATCTGGTCGATCGATGGTGCAGGAAGTAGCGGTCGTAGAGGGTCTGCAGTCCCAGGAAGGAGAACTGCAGGTCGGCGTTCGGGTCCAGCGCAGCGCCCAGCCGGTCAAGGTCGAACTCGGCGAGTACCGGATCGAGCTGCTCGAGCTGGATACCGCGGGCCACATAGTCGGCGAAGTAGCCTGAGTAGCGGTCGGCCATCTCGGCGGCGGTGGCCCGAACCGGGTGTCCGGCAAGGAAACTCAGCGCTTCGGTACGCAGGTTGTCGGCGAGCAGCCTGGCCGCGACCCGCGAGTATCCCGGCTCGCGTTCCACCAGGGCCCTGGCGGCCATCACGGTCGCCAGCTCAAGTTCGGCGACGGTGATGCCGTCGTAGGTGTTGGCCAACGTGCCGGCGATCACTGCCTGGCTGTCGACATCGGCCAGCCCGTCGCAGGCCTCGGCGATCACCGTCGTCAGCCGCGCGGTGTCCAGCGGCTGACGGGTGCCGTCCGGCTGCGTCACCGAGAGCGAGCCGACGGTGATGGCCGGCCGGGAACCACCGCCGGCCTCTCGTGCCTGCCGGTGTTGCTCGCGGTACAGAATGTAGGCCCGCGCTACCGCAGCCTGGTCGGCCCGCATCAGCGCCAGCTCGACCTGGTCTTGGATCGCCTCCAGGTCGACGGGCCGCCCGGAGCCGCCGAACCGGCCGTCGAGGGTGGCGACGATCGAATCGGTGAGCTCGCGCACCTGGGCGCGCAGCCGCGCCGAGTGGTGGGTCGATTCGCCCTCGACGGCCAGGAAGGCCTTGGTGATCGCGATGGCGATGCGACTCGGATCGAAGGCGACGATGTCGCCGTCCCGCCGCAGGATGCTCAATCCGGTCGGCGCCGCAGCCGGCACGTCGGCGGCGGCTTCGGGTGGGGCCGGTGTTGCTGACGGCGGAGCTGCCGTCGGTAGCAGGGTGCTGGTCATGTGCTCTCTCCTCGCGAGCCGGTGGAGGCGGTGAACCGCGGGGAGATGCCGACGGCGCCGGGGGATGCCGGCGACCTCGGGGCACCGTCCCTCGGGGTGCGCCGCAGCGCATGCCGGAGGCATGCGCACATCGGGCAGGTCTTCGGACTCGTGGGCGTGACGCGACATCGCGTCATGGACCTACTGGCAGCCGCTTCCCAGGTCGGTTCGATGTGCACATCGGCCGTACCCAGTGCTGTCCGGCGGGACCGTACGGTCTCGCCGGGGCTGCTGTCGTTCCTACTCACCGCTGCGGGGCAGTTCCGGTTTTGCACCGGATTCCCTGTTACCTCCGTCCGGCAGACCGGGCGGAACCTTCAGTGTCCAGACCATACATGTAGCGATCCGGACAGTCGGGTAGCCCCAGATATTGCGTTCGGCGTGTCGCGAAGCAGCTCCCCGACAATGGCCAGAATTGCTGCGTGAGCAGCGCCAGCCTCGTTCCCTTCGGCGGTCGCAGCAGCTCGGCAGTGCTTCGCAGGCGGTCACAACTCTTGGCGCCAGCAACAGATCACCGGATCGAATGTGGTGGCAAAGCACTCGGCGGTAGCGTGAGGCTCACTTTCCATCCTCAATGTGGCAACCAGACAGTGGCAATGGAGACAGCGATGACGAAGCCCACTCCACCGGCCGCCTCATCGGCACCGCACACCTCGGGCGCGAGGCTCGGACCCGAAGAGCGGGCGGAGAACTTCCGCCGACTCGGCGCGGAGACGTTCGACGTGGTGATCATCGGCGGCGGTGTCGTCGGCGCCGGTGCCGCACTCGACGCGGTGACCCGTGGTCTGTCGGTGGCGCTGATCGAAGCGCGCGATCTCGCCTCCGGCACCTCCTCGCGGTCGTCAAAGCTGTTCCACGGTGGCCTTCGCTACTTGGAGATGTTCGAGTTCGGCCTGGTGCACGAGGCGCTGCGGGAGCGTGAGCTGATGCTCACCAAGATCTGCCCGCACCTGGCCAAACCGGTGCCGTTCCTGTACCCGCTGTCCAAGCATGTGATCGAGCGGCCGTACGTCGGCGCCGGCTTGATCCTGTACGACACGATGGCCGGCCGGAGTTCGGTGCCGCGACACAAGCATCTGACCAGGGCGGGGGCGCTCCGGCTGGTGCCGGCGCTGGCCAAGGACTCGCTGATCGGCGGCATCCGCTACTACGACGGCCAGGTCGACGATGCCAGGCACACCATGACGGTGGCCAGGACCGCCGCGGCTTACGGCGCCGTTGTCCGAACCTCGACGCAGGTAGTGGCGTTCATCAAAGAATCTGACAGGGTCGCTGGGGTGAAGGTGCGCGACGTCGAGTCCGGCGACGAGACCACCGTCAAGGCCCGGGTGGTGATCAATGCGACCGGCGTCTGGACCGACGAGCTGCAGCGGCTGTCCGGTGGCCGTGGCCGATTCAAGGTGCGGGCCTCCAAGGGCGTGCATCTGGTGGTGCCCCGCGACAAGATCCCGTCGGAGTCGGGGATCATCCTGAAGACCGAGAAGTCGGTGCTGTTCGTCATTCCGTGGAAGTCGCATTGGATCGTCGGGACCACCGACACCGACTGGAATCTCGACCTTGCCCACCCTGCTGCCACCAAGGCCGACATCGACTACATCCTCGACCACGTCAACAAGGTGCTGGCCGTCCCGATCACTCACGACGACATCGAGGGCGTCTACGCGGGCCTGCGTCCCTTGCTGGCCGGCGAGAGCGACCAGTCGTCCAAGCTGTCCCGTGAACATGCGGTGGCCAGGGTGGCGCCAGGGCTGATCGCCATCGCCGGCGGCAAGTACACCACCTACCGGGTGATGGGCGCCGACGCCGTCGAGGCCGCCGCTGAGGACCTGCCAGGCAGGGTCAACGCGTCCTGCACCGCCGACATCCCGCTGGTCGGGGCAAGCGGTTACCAGGCGCTGGTGAACCAAGCTGACCGGCTCGGCGAGCAGCACGAGGTTCACCCCTACCGGATCCGCCATCTGCTGGACCGTTACGGGTCCCGGATCCACGAGCTACTCGGCCTTGCCGACGGCAAACCCGAACTGCTGCAACCGATTCCGGGTGCTGACTCCTACCTTCAGGTCGAGGCGTTGTACGCGGTGACGCACGAGGGTGCGCTTCATCTCGAGGACGTGCTGGCCAGACGGACCAGGATCTCCATCGAGACCGCACATCGGGGCACCGAGTCCGCCGACCGGGTCGCGGAACTGATCGGGCCGGTGCTCGGCTGGTCGCAGGAGGAACAACGCGCAGAGGTGGACGGCTACGTCGCCAGGGTGGCCGCCGAACGCAAGTCCCAGACCGAACCGGACGACTCGTCCGCGGACGCTGTACGGCTGCAGGCGCCGGAGATCCGCGACCTACTCGTGTCGCCGGTAGCCTGAGCCGATGGTGGGGGAGAACGAGAACGCTGGTGTACGACAGGGGCTCGGATCAGGGCCGCGGGCAACGATTTTCGCGGTAGCGGCACTGGCGTTGCTCGGGCTGGCGTTGGTCGCCGGCGGCGTCGGACCATGGACGGACCGCGACATCAGCGCGTCGCCGTCGAAGCCCCGTACGCTGCCGCCGGACACTGCCAGCGCACCGACCGTTACCCGTCCGACGCAGATCGACACCATTCACGTCCCGTCGGCGGTGAACTGGGGTCTACGGCTGCTGGTGATCGGAGTGCTCGTCGGTCTCATCGTGTTGGTGGCGATCTGGTTGGTCCGCAAGATCAAGGAGCTGGCCGAGGACCGCGGAGAGCGTGTCGGCGGGGACGCCTTGCCGATGCAGGTCGGCATGGAGGCGCCCCCCCGGATCTCCGAACGTGCGTCCGGACGCGACTTCGACCCGCGGGCGGCCGCAGATGCCATCATCTCCTGCTGGCTGTGGGTCGAGAGTGCTGCCTCCGCACAGGGTTTCGCCCGCAGGCAGCAGGACACCCCCACAGAGTTCTTGCAGCGTTTTGTCCGTCGCGGTCGTGACGACGCCGACGACCGAGCGCCAGCCGCCGACCCGGATTCCGGGCCGGATTCTGCAGCGGATTCCGGGGGCGAGGGCGCTGAGGCGGCAGCAGAGGTGTTGCTCCCGCTGTACCAGCGAGCCAGGTTCGATCATGTGGCGCTCACCGAGGATGCCGCGCTCACCGCGCGATCCGCGGCCGAGACGTTGTGCGCCGCCGGTCGCGGCGCGGCGGCCAGAGTGGCGCGAGCCGGGCCACCGCAAGAGGCCGGGCTGCAGCAGGACGGGCCATGACGGCGCCGTCAGCGGTACCGCCGGACGAGCAGAAATCGGCACGGCCACCGGCGCGGATTCGCAATCCTGCTCAGGAGAATGCCTGGTACCGACTGCTGGGTGCGCCGATTCTGGTGGGCATCGCCACCGGCATCGCCCCCTACGCCACCGGGGCCCCGGTTTCCAGAGCCGTCGGCGTCGGACTGGTCTTCGGCATCGTGACGTGGCTGCTGGTCAAGTCAATGACGATCGGCGCGCCGTTGTGGCCGGAACCGCCGGAGACCGGGAGGGAATGGGGGCGCACGCCGCGGCAGTGGGAGTTGCCAGGTCTGCAATCCGCGTTAGACCGTCCGCAATTCATGTCCCGGCGGGTGTTGTTGCAACTGCATCAACTGGTCGCCGACCTGTTGGCTCGCCGTGGCGACGCTATCGACTCACCGCAGGCGCGAGAGCTGTTGGGCGACAGGACGATCAGCCTGCTCACCGACCCGGAGACGCGGCCGGCCAGCCGGAATGAGCTGACCGCCATCATCGGCATGTGCACCCGGCTGGCCGCCGACGACAGTGGCGGTGCGCGGCCGTTGCCGATCCCCGCTGCGCTGGTCGTCGGGCAGCAACACCGGCAATCGTTGTTCGGTCGCCGGGCGGTCGCCAAGAGCATTTCAACAGCACAGCGAACGACATGACCGCACTCCCCGAGCAGTACCAACAGGAGGGAAACCCGATGACGGGCACCAACAATGCCACCGGGTCGGCGACCGATATTGCGACCCAGGCCGGACGGATCGCCAGGGCAGTTGGCGGCGCCATGGTGGGCAATGCGCCCGCCCTGCGGATGTCGCTGGCGGCGATCCTGGCCGGCGGGCATGTGCTCGTCGAAGACAACCCTGGGCTCGGCAAAACTCTGATGGCCCGCAGCATCGCGGGTGCTTTGGGGCTTGAGTTCCGCCGCCTGCAATTCACCCCCGACCTGTTGCCGGCCGACATCACCGGGTCGTACTTGTACAACCCTGGCAAGACCGAGTTCACCTTCCAGCCCGGCCCGGTTTTCGCCGGGCTGCTGCTGGCCGACGAGCTGAACAGGACGCCGCCGAAGACCCAGTCGGCATTACTGGAGGCCATGCAGGAGGGCCAGGTGAGTGTCGAGGGCACCACTCACAAGTTGCCCCAACCGTTCCACGTGATCGCCACCGCGAATCAGATCGAGTACGAGGGCACCTATGCGTTGCCGGAGGCGCAGCTCGACCGGTTCGCCGTGCGGATCAGGTTGGGCTATCCGTCGGCGGAGTCGGAGATGGAGATGCTGCGGCGCCGGCTGGCCAGGGCCGCCGGCGACCCGACCGTCGAGCCGGTGATCGACGCGGCAGGACTGCGTGCGCTGCAGCTGGGTGTCGAAGCCATCGAGGTGGACACCGACGTCCTCGGCTATTGCGTCGACCTGGCCAGGGCCAGCCGCAATCACGACTCGGTCGAGGCCGGCGTCTCGCCGCGCGGTACCCAGACGCTGCTGCTGCTGTCCAGGGCCTGGGCGGTGCTCGACGGCCGCTCGTACGTGTTGCCTGAGGACGTGAAAGCCGTTGCAGTGGCTGCTCTTGGCCATCGGATGGTGCTCAAGCTGCAGGCCTATGCCGACGCGCTGTCCGGTGAGGACGTGGTTCGAAGCTTGCTGTCCTCGGTGCCGACGCCGCCGAGCCGTCGGGCGGCGATGGTGGAGATGACGGATCCGAACAGGCAACCGGCGGCCAGCACTGCGGCAGGCCCGGGATCTGTGCCAGGCCCGGTTCGGTGACGGCGGGCTGGGCCCCCACGGTCGCCCTCTACCGAGCTGCGGCGATCGTGGTGTTCGGGGTAGGTATGGGGCTGGTGACCGGTAGGGCCGATCTGGTGGTGCTGGCCGCGCCGGTGGCCCTCGGGCTGTTGCTGGCACTGTTCGGCCGGCGACTCCGGCCGCACCTGATGGCGGAACCGCAGTCCGCGGCCATGGTCGGCGCCGGGATCGTCTCAGGATCGACCGTCGGCGTACGGGCGACGCTGGACGGACTGGCCGACGCCGAACTCGTCACGGTGATGTTGCCGGATACCACCGCACGTCCCACCGGATCGGCCAGGACCGTCGCCGGCGGGACCGACCGTGAGCTGGATACGGCCGTCGACAGTCGTAGCTGGGGTCCGACCATGCTCGCCAGGCCGGACCTGATGGCGGTGAGCGCCGACGGACTATTCATCGCCGGACCGATCGCTGCAAACGAGACGTGGGAGCTGGTATTGCCTGCGGTGCCGAGGATTCAGCCGTTGCAGCTGCCGCCGATCAACGGTGGCTGGGCCGGCGCCCACACCAGCCGGCGCCCGGGGCAGGGCAGCGATCTCGTCGATCTTCGCGATTACGCGCCCGGCGATCGGATGCGTTCTGTGCACTGGCGGGCCTATGCCCGGCTGGGAAAAATGTACACTCGAAGAACCCTGTCCGATGCCGACGCCGACCTGACGATCTGCCTTGATGTGCGGCAGAACATCGGGCCAAAAGTACCGGTTCCGCCAGTGCAGTTGGTGGACAGAACCATCAAAGCCATCACTGACAGCATCCGACTACTGAACGACGCCCGATCGGCGCGGGCCGGCGGACCCAGCGCCCGCGACCGGCTGGATGCGATGGAGAAGTCGCGGTATTCCAGCCTGGACCACACGGTGCATGCCGCCAGCGCCATCGCCTCTGCGCAGCTGGGCGTCGGCGATCGGGTTGGTGTGATGTCGGTGACGGGTGATCACAAGGCGCTGCGGCCAGGTACCGGAACTCGTCACCTGCAACGGATTCGCTACCTACTGGCAAAGATGACGTCATCATCGCATCGGATGACCCCGGTGGCCTACTGGGGCCTGCGGCCGGGCGCGGTGGTGGTGCTGTGCAGCCCGTTGGCCGACGACCTGGCCGCGCAGGCAGCGGTGGACTGTGGCAGTCGCGGACATCAGGTGGTGGTGATCGACACGTTGCCGGCCAGGGAGATCCTGCGGGCGGCGGTCGGCACCGATGCGGAGCATCTGCGGGTCTTGAGCATCCAACGCGAGTTGCGGATCGAGACGATCCGCAGGTCGGGGATCCCGGTGCTCAGCTGGGAATCCGGGTCCATCGACCTGGAGTTGGCGAGGGCGCTGAAGGCATCGAGGGCACGCAGATGACGGCGACCCCAGACGTTTTCGGGCACCAGGACAACTCGGAGGAACAGTCGGCGCCGCGCCCTGCCGGGCGAACCGTCAGCGGCTGGATGGTGCGGGTGACCCTAGCCGCGTCGTCGGTAGTCGTCGTGATCATCAGCCTGTTCGGCGGCGACGACATCGGCGCGTTGTCTGCCGTCGGGCTGGTCTTGATGGCGATCGCGGTGCTCACCGTGACGCACCCGGGATCGTCGGCATCGACCTTCCTGCTGGTGGGTGCGATGTTCGCCCATTTGACGCTGGACACCTCGACGTTTGACATCGGTGTCGGCCTGCTGGTGGCGCTAATTCCGTTGGTACATCAGCTGTCCGGCATCTGCGCCGGAATTCCGTTGCGCAGCCGAGTCGACCTCGTAGTGCTGAAGCCGGCAGCTCTGCGTTATCTGGTGTGCGTGGTGGCGGTCGAGATCGCACTGGTGGTCGCGGTCGTCGCCGGCGGGTAGTCGGTCGGCTGTCCTGGCAACGCCGAGGTCAGTCGTTCCCAGGCGCGCTCCAGTCCGGCAGCCAGGCAGCCGTCGATCACCGCAGCGTCACCAACGGCGCTCACTTGGAGCTCCGGCAAGACGGGGGCGATGCGCTCCAACTCGGTGCGTACCGCATCGACGAAGCCGGCCGCCCGGCCGATCCCGCCGCCAAGTACTACCAACTCTGGATCGGCGACGGCGACCACTGTGCAGATGGCCCTGGCGACCAGCAGTGCCTCCGCGGCGACCACCTCCATGGCGCGCAGGTTGCCGTTGTCGGCTGCTGCGAACACCTCTCGCGACGACAGCCCATGGCCCAGGCCGGCACGGTGGGCGGCTCGGGTGATCTACGAGCCGCTGGTCTACGTCAACCTGCTAAAGAATCAGCAGGAGACGCCGATGCTGGCCAGTTCGTACAAATGGTCGGCGGACCACAACTCCATCGTCTTCGTCATCCGCCAGGGAGTGAAGTGGAGCGACGGACAACCGTTGACAGCCAAGGACG
>JALYVF010000186.1 GCA_030853385.1 Actinomycetota bacterium
TCTGCTGACGACTACCCAGCTCGACCAGATGTCCGTGGTGCAGCACGGCGATCCTGGCCGACAGCAACTCGACAACGGCCAGGTCGTGAGAGATGAACAGGCAGGCGAAGCCCTTCTCCCGCTGCAGGTCCTGGAACAGCTCCAGCACCCTGGCCTGCACCGACACGTCCAACGCCGATGTCGGTTCGTCGGCGATCAGCAGCTCAGGATCCAGCGCCAACGAACGCGCGATGCCGACCCGCTGGCGTTGACCGCCCGACAACTCGTGCGGATAGCGGTTCCGCATGGTGCGGGACAGGTGAACCTGGTCCAGCAGCGTCTCGGTGCGCTTGGACAGATCGGCGCCCTTGGCAATCTTGTGCAACAGCAGCGGCTCGCCGATGGACTCACCGACCGGCATCCGCGGGTTCAGCGACGACCCAGGATCCTGGAAGACGAAGGACACCTTGCGGCGCAGCGCCAGCAGATCGTGCTTGCGCACGCCCACCATCTGGGTGCCGACCACACTGGCGGTGCCCTCCACGAACGGCAACAGCCCGACCAGCGCCCGCCCGACGGTGGTCTTACCCGATCCGGACTCACCGACCAGCCCGACCACCTCACCGCGGTGGATGTCCAGGCTGAAGTCGTCGACCGCCCGGAACGCGGGCGTCCTGCCATGCTTGGGGTATTCCACCGCCACCGCGGACAGGCTCACCACCACCGGCTCGGTGGACGCCGCCGCCTCTTCGGTTTCGACGGGCGCAGCACCGCCGCTGTCGATGGCGGCAGCAGCACCACCGACCTGTCCGCCCAGGTGCGGCACCGCCGCCAGCAACTCCCTGGTGTACGGATGCTGCGGGCTTTTGAAGATCTCCCTGGCGGTGCCGGTCTCGACGAACTTGCCGTCCTTCATCACGATGATGCGGTCGGCCATATCGGCCACCACGCCCATATCGTGGGTGATCAGCACGATGCCGGCATCCACCCTGTCCTTCAGGTTGCGCATCAGCCGCAGGATCTCCGCCTGCACGGTGACGTCCAGAGCGGTGGTCGGCTCGTCGGCGACCAACAACTCGGGGTCAAGAGCCAGCGACTGCGCGATCATCACCCGCTGCCGCTGACCACCGGACAACTGATGCGGGTAGGAGTCGATGCGCCGCTCCGGATCCGGGATCTCCACCAGTGTCAGCAGCTCGATGGCGCGGGCCCTGGCGGCAGCCGGCGACATCGCCTGGTGGCTGCGCAGCATCTCGGCGATCTGGAAACCTACGGTGTACACCGGGTTCAGCGCCGTCATCGGCTCCTGGAAGATCACCGAGATCTCCCGCCCGCGGACCCGCCGAAGGGTCCGCTCGGACGCCCCCACCAACTCCTTGCCGGCCAGCTCGATCGAGCCACGCACATGGGAGTTCTTCGGCAGCAAACCCAGCATCGACATCGCGGTGGTCGACTTACCGGACCCGGACTCGCCGACGATCGCCAGCACCTCACCCCGGTACAACTCGAAAGCAGCGCCGACCACGGCCGGATACCAGGTGCCATCCACCCAGAAGTCGATATCCAGGTCGTTGACTTTCAAAATCGGCGTACCGCGATCGACAGACGGCTTCTCGAGAGTGGTCACGATGTCTGGTCCCTTCCTTCACTACCGGCGGTGTTGCTGTGCGGCGCGGTGTGCCGCCGTCCCGCGGATGGGACGATGACGGGATGGACTACCGCTTCCGCCCTGGTTTCGGGCGCGTGCTGACAATTCTGGTCGGCTGCCTCTGCGTGTTCGCCCTGGTGGTCACCGTGGTGCACGACGGCCCGGCCGCCGCACTGCGTTGGCTGCCGTGGCTGGCGTTCATCGGCGGAGGTTGCTGGGCCATCTTCTGGCGGCCGGAGGTACTGGTCGACGACGCCGGGGTGCATCTGTGCAACGTACTGCGCTCCATCGACCTGCCGTGGCCGGCGATCCAGCGGGTGGACACCAAGTGGGCGCTGGCGTTGACCACCCCGTACGGCACCTTCACCGCCTGGGCAGCGCCGACCTCCAGCCGGCTGAGCGGCAGAGAGATCCCTCCCGGAGATCTGAAGAAGCTGCCGTCGTCCACCTTCGGCCCAGGTATGTCCATTCGTCCGGGCGACTCGCCGCTGGCACCGTCCGGCCAGGCCGCGATGGTGATCCGCCGGCACTGGGAAGATCTCCGCGACGCCGGTCACCTGGACAATCCGCGACTGGAGTTCGACAGGCCGCCGGTGCGCTGGCATCTGACCACGATCGGAGTCGGGATCGCACTGCTGGCGCTGGGATTCCTCGGCAGCGTCGCCTGACCCGGCTCCCGAGCCAGGCCCGATCGGCCGCACCTGGTCACCCATCCGTCACCGTGGCCGCATTCGCGGCAGCGGCGGATGGTGACTGCCGAAGATCCTTCTGCTTGGGGATGCGCTTCTGCCGCGGATCGAAGGCGTCGCGAAGGCCGTCACCGATGAAGTTGATGCACAGCACGATCACGATGATGGAGACGCCAGGCCACAGGAACAGCCACGGCTTGGTGCCGAAGGACGTGGCGTAGTTGCTGATCAGCGAGCCCAGCGACACGTCGGGGAACTGAATTCCGAACCCCAAGAAGCTCAGCGCCGCCTCGAGCAGAATGCCGCCGGCCATCAACAGCGTCACGTTCACCACGATGACGCCGACCGAGTTCGGCAGGATGTGCTTGAAGATGATCCTGGCATCGGATGCGCCGGCCACCTTGGCCGCGTCGACGAACTCCCGCTCCCGCAGCGCCAGGAATTCGCCGCGGACCAGTCGGGCCAGCCCGGTCCAGGCCAGCAGGCCGAGGGCGAAGGCCACCGGCCAGATGCCTCGGACGCCGAACACATAGCCGAGCACCGCGGTGATCAGGATGATGGGCAGCGTCAGCATCAGATCGGTGAAGCGCATCAGCACCGAATCGACCCAGCCACGGTAGTAGCCGGACAGCGCGCCGAGCAGGACACCGATCGCCGTCGACAGTATGCCCATCACCACGATCACCACGGTGGTCTGCTGGATGCCGCGCATGGTCTCGGCGAACAGGTCGACGCCAAGCTCGTCCTGGCCGAACGGGTGCAGCCCCCAATGGAACCGGCTGCTGAACGGCCAGACCATCAGATCCGGGCCGCCGTTGATGTTCATCACATCTGGTTGTTCGAAGTAGTTCCAGTGGTACCAGCCGGGGATGATCCCCCAACCGATGCTGGTGGTGGCCAGCAGCAGAATCGCGACCAGCACCACCAGCGAGATCATCGCGCCCTTGTGCCGGAAGAAGCGCTTACGGACGATCTGCCCCTGGGACAGCCCGGCTGTCTCCTTCTGCTCCAGGCTGCCCTCGTCGGGAGCGGGCGAGCCCGCCGGGATCTGCGACAGTGCGTTGGTCATGAGGAACCCACTCTGATTCGAGGATCGAGCAACGCATAAGCGATGTCGGCCACCATGTTCATGATCACCACGATCACCGCGTTCACCAGGAAAAAGGCCATCACCGGGTTCGGGTCAGCGTTCAGTAGTCCCTGTTGGAACATCCGGCCCATGGCTTTGTAGCTGAACACCGTCTCGGTGAGCACGGCGCCGCCGAGCAGCCCGGAGATGTCGAAGGCGATGATGGTGGTGATCGGGATCAGCGAGTTGCGGAAGGCGTGCCGCATGATCACCGTGCGCTCGGTGAGGCCCTTGGCCCGCGCCGTCCTGATGTAGTCCTGGTTCAGCACCTCCAGCATGCTGGACCTGGCGAACCGCGAGTGAGTGGCCAGCGAGATGATCATCAGGGTGATGGTCGGCAGCAGCAGGTGCGTCGCCACGTCGGTCAGGTTGATCCAGAAATCGCCGACCAGGTTCGGCGTCACCTGGCCCTGGGTAGGCAGCGGGCGACCGCCCACCAGCTGGGAATACACCTGCCAGGTCCCCAGCATCCGATCGATGAAGATCACCACCGCGATCAGGAACGCGGTCA
>JALYVF010000199.1 GCA_030853385.1 Actinomycetota bacterium
GGGCGGCCTCCAACGCTGCCGAGGTATTGATCGGCGGCCAGCACCGCATCCAGCTGGGCCAGCGAGCTGACGCCGATCTGCACCCCGGTGGCCAGTGCCGGGCCGGGGTCCTCGGTGGGCACCCACAGCCAGGCGACCAGCGGCGCCGTCAGCCCGGCCTGCCGGAGTGCAACGGCCTCGTCCAGAGTCGCCACGCCCAACGCGTCGGCCCCCGCCGAAACGGCGGCGCGGGCCACTGCAGCGGCGCCGTGACCGTAGCCGTCGGCCTTCACCACGGCCATCACCGCTGTCGCCGGACCGATCAGCGCCCGCAGCGCGGTCAGGTTCGCCCGGATCGCCGCCAGATCGACGATCGCCTCGCAGCGCACCTGGTTCGTCACGGCTCCACTGTCCCATTCGAACGCCTCCCCATTCGAACGCTGCCCCATCCGAACACCGCCCCATCCGAACACCGCCCAGCGACTGGCCGACCATCGCCGCCGGCGGGTGAGGTGTCCCCCACCGCATAGCCGTCCGTCCTCGCACTCGATGTAGTCGAGCATCCGGCCGCGCAGCAGGGTGGCCACCCGCGGGCCCATGTCGTACTCGGGGCGCACCACGTGATGCACGCCAAGCTTGGACAGGATCTTGGCGTCGGCGTCGCCATGAGCCAGCGGCGCACCTGGTGATCTCTTCTGGCCTGCCTTCGGATCCGGTGAGCTCAGCGGGCGAAGGCTAACAGGGTGTAGACCGGATCGGGTCGGACGCCGCCGCCCTGGCCGTGGCCGACGAAGATGGTCTCGTCTGTCGGCCGCAGCCCCGACGCCGCGCACAGCTGCTCGATGCGGTCCCGCCGGTCGGTGGCGTGCTGTCGCTGTCGGCCTTGCGCTGCGTCCTTGTCAACCGTCGTCAGGTAGCGACCAGCCGGCCGGAGCACTCGTCTCGCCTCGGCCACCACGCCGGCGACGATGGCCGGCTCGAGCAGGTGCAACAACCAGATCGACATCACCGCGCCCACCGCACCGTCGCGGAGCGGCAGCCGGCCGGCGTCTGCCTGCACCGCCCGGCCTGGAAGCCTGGTCTCGGCGATCCGCAGCATGCCGTGCGAGAGGTCGGCCACCACGACCTGATGCCCCGCCGCCGACAGCTCGGCAGTCACAATCCCGGTGCCGCCGGCGATGTCGATCACCGGCCCCAGCCCGTCGCCGAGTAGCCGGTGCACTGCCTGGGCGGCGGCCGCGGCGCGCGGCAGGCCGCCGCGGGACTCGTCGTACCCTGCTGCCTCGTCGTCATAGTCCAACATGTGCACCATCAGACACCCAGCCAGGCAACGGACCTGCGGCCGCGCCGGTGGCTCAGCCGATCAGCGGCCTGCCTCCGGCGAATTCATAGCGGCGCTGGCTGTCCCGCAGGGCCAGCGCGGACACCAGCGTGCCGGGTCCGAGCCGGCCGAGGAACATCAGCACCGTCAGGATGATCAGTCCGGCGCCCGGCAGCTGGCCGGTGATGCCCGTCGTCAAGCCGGTAGTCAGCAGGATCACCGCCTGCCCGAATCCGGACGAGTAGCTGGCCGGTGTCCACCGTGCTCAGGCCGACGACGCAGATCGAACTGGCGGCCTGGAAGAACGCCGTCAGCAGGTCGGTCCCGCCCTGGCCGGCCTTCGAGATCGGCACCATCGCAGTGCGGTGCCAATCGCCACGGCAAGCCGTGCTCTGCGGCAACCGAAAGCCATCAGTTGAGGTAGTCCCACAGCGCCTGGGCGCCGGCGCGGCCGGCCGCCTGCGCACGCTCCCCTGCCCGGCCGTGCAGCTGCGCGCCGACTGCTGCTGCGGCGAACGGGTCCAGCCCGGCAGCGAGCAAGGATCCGATGATCCCGGACAGCACGTCGCCGGAACCGGCGGTGGCCAGCCAACCGGAACCCGACAGATTTACCGCTGTCCGGCCGTCCGGCGCCGCGATCACCGTGCGATCCCCCTTCAACAACACCACGGCATCACTTTGCCGGGCCGCCGACCGCGCGGAGGTCACCCGGTCCGCTGGGTCGAGGTCGGGCCACAGCCTGCCGAATTCGCCGGCGTGCGGCGTCAACACGGTGTCGGCCGGCCCATCTTCCGAATTGCCTGCGGGTCGGGTGCGGCGGGACAGCAGCGTCGGGTTGGCCGCCAGCATGGTCAGCGCATCGGCGTCGATGACGGCCGGAACATCGGCCTGCAACACCGTCCCGAGCCGGGCCAGCGCCGCACCGTCGGTGCCCATTCCGGGGCCGGCCAACCAGGCCTGCACCCGGCCGGCCTCGGCCGGATCGGCGGCAGCCACTACCTCTGGCCAGCGATCGAGCACCGCCGCCGCACCCGGACCTGCGTACCGCACCAGTCCAGGCCGCAGCCGCACCGCAGCCCCGACGGCCAGCACGGCTGCGCCCGGGTAGCGGTCCGACCCGGCGACCACGCCGAGCACGCCACCGGAATACTTGTCCGCGCCGAGTCCTGGCCGTGGCCGCAGCAGCTCGACATCGACGTCGTCGAACGCCACCGCATCCGGCGGCACAGTGGCCGGCGGCGCCAGCCCGAGGTCGGCCACTACCAACTTGCCGGTCGACCGAGTGGCCAGCAGCCCGGTACTCGGTGCGCCGAAGGTGACCGTAATCGCCGCCCTGATGGAGGCGCCGGACGGTGATCCGCCCTCGGTCGCGTCGCCAAGGTCAGGGTCGATCCCGCTCGGAACGTCCACTGCCAGAACGGGTATCTCCGACGCATTGACCAGCCCGACGAGGCGCGCCGCCGCCGGCCGCAGCGGCGGTCGCCCGCCAATCCCCACCAGCCCGTCGATCACCAACGCTGCTGCCGACATCACCGGGGCCAGCACGCTGTCCCCGGCATCGCCGCCATCGCCGACGAACTCGACGATTCGTCCGCCCGCTCTACGGAACGCCACCAGCGCGCCGGCGTGGGCCCGGTCCGGGGAGACCAACACGGCGGTGACGACAACCCCGCGGCTGCGCAGCATCGCCCCGGCATACAGGGCGTCTCCGCCGTTGTTCCCGGTGCCGACGAGCAGCACCACCCTGCTGCCGGGTACCGGACTCGGTAGCCGCGAGAGCGCCGTGACAGCAACCACTGTGGCCGCCCGCTGCATCAGGGTGCCGTCGGGAGTAAGGCCAAGCGCCACAGTTTCCGCGGCGCGGAGTTGTTCGACGGTGTAGGCGACGATCATGGTCTACCGGAGGGCCAGTACGACTGCCGCGGCGAGTCCCGCATCGTGCGACAGCGACAGTCTCCAGCTCGAGATCCCTTGTGCCGCAGCAGCTATGGCCACGGTATCGACAATCACCAGCTCCGGCCGGCCGGCCTCCGTGGATTGAACCCAGCAATCGTGCCACTTCATACCCGCTGGCACCCCCAGGGCCTTGGCGACTGCTTCCTTGGCGGCAAACCTAGCGGCCAATGAACTGGCGGGGCGTTGGTGGCCGATGGCCGTCACGCGTTCGGCGGCAGTGAACAACCGATCGACGAGGCCGGGCGTTCTGGCGAGGGATTCGGTGAACCGTTCGACGCCCACCACATCGATGCCGACGCCGATCACCGCAGTTCCTGCGGGCGGAATGGGAATCGACGGCGAAACCATAAGATCATCGTGGCAGACGGCCGGGAGAACCCCGACCGGAGCACAACAGGAACGCCGGCACGGTTTCTATCCCGGCCGTCCACCACGAACCGCACGGACCGGTCGCCGCCCCGCCAGCGCCGATACGTCCGTCACTCGCTCGGAAGCGCCTTCAGGAATCCCGAGCCAAACTCGATCAGCGAAACGGCGCCCTCGCCGCTCTGCCTGGTGATTTCCAACCCGGAACGATCAGCCGCAAGCGCCAACCGCGCGACATCCGCGGTGGGAAGGCAGGCGATCGCCCGGCCGTTCGGCAGGCAGGCCCTGGCGACCGACTGCATCAGCCGGCGCAACCGACCTGCGTCGAGATCCTCGATGCCGTCGGGAAGCAGGTAGTAGTCGGCTCCGGTGGGCAACGGATCAAGGATCCCGCCGCTCCGGACGTCGACCCTTTCGGAGAACTCCGCCAGCCGGCTGCGGGCCTCGCGCGCGTTGCCGGTCAGGTCGATGACCACCGCCGTCGTCGCTGCGAAATCGTCCAGCACCTGGGAGAGCAGAAGACCGGAGTCGTCGGTGATGTCGACGACGGTGCCGACCCGATGCCAAGGAACGTGCAGGTCGAACCACTCCTGGCGAAGGGCAGTAACCGCAGAGGCAGCCGTGAGGCTGCGAGGCTGGAGAGAGAGAACGCCCATGACGTCGATTCCTTTGCAGAGTGGGACATTGCCCGTTCACCGGACATGCCCCGTCGCTTGCTGACTGTCTTCGCTGTGGGGCCTCATCGGACACCCGACTGGCGGTATGACGGCCGTTCGGACGCAAGCAACGATGTAGCCCGGACCACAGAGTCGCCGACGAGGGGATCACGCCGTAGGCCACTGGCAGCTTCCTGCCAAACAGCGCCTATATACAGTGCTCATCTCGCAATGTTGTTCCTGCCGGGGCATCACAGTGCGCCCACCGGGCTGCATGCCCTCCCCCGGCCACAGCGAAACGGAGAACACCATGCGCAAGATCCTCGTCGGCGTCACCGGCACCATCGCCGCCATCGTTCTGATGGTTGCGCCGGCCACCAGCGCTTCTGCGCTTGGTGGAGTGCACTCGGGCTCCACCTCCGGCGGAGTGCATGCAGCGTGCGGCGGCTGCAACGTCGGCTTTTAGCTCTCACCCTCCGGTAGTTCCGGCAGCTCGAAACACCTGACAAGAAGGCTCGCTCCGATGACCGAACGGCCAACCGCTACCCGATGGGATCCCAGCGCTCGCTGGGAGCTGCCCACCGCGTATGGGGCGACCGCGCGTCAACCGGAGTGGTCGGATGTCGATCCGGCAGCGCTTGCCCGGCCGGCACAATCCCAAGAACCTGGCCTCGTCGGGTTGCTGCTCACCGGCTATCTCGATGCCGAGATTCGCTTGCGGTTTCCGGCATCGTCCGCGGCGGACAGGTTCCGCTGGAGCTTCGGGCCAGGAATCGATCGGACCGGTCAATTGCGGTCAACGCCGGCAGCGGTCCGTGCGGCCATCGCCGATCTGCCTTCGACTCTCACCGGCCGGCTGTCCCTCGGTTGGATCGACGGCGAACGCCGTCATCATCTGGCACCGGGGCGGGCCAGCCTCTCCTCGCACATCGCTCGCCGTCGGCCGTCGGAGCCGATCCAACCGCTCACGCAGTCGGCTTCTGCGCTCGGTTCAGTGCTGAGGCAACTTGCCGAGATCGATCCGGCGAGCGCGGACGAGCTGCCACCGCCGGGCGGACCACAACGGCTTGGCAGCTGGCTCAAGACAGGTGAGGGTCCGTGGGGGGCGGCTGTCATGCACGACACACTGACGCCCCTACTCGGACGGAGCCGCATCGACGAGATCGTGGGCTGGATCGACGAAATGCCCCAAGAATCTCTCGTGCACGGCCGGGCAGGTTTCGGCGCCACCGTCGTTCCGGAGTCCGACGCGGCTCCCGCGGTGCTGATCGGCGACGAGATCGCCTACGGGCCAAGAGATTTCGACCTCTCCTGGGTCCTGGGTGATCTGCTGGTCGGAGAGCACATGACGACGCTGGCGCACCCAGCCACCGCCGCCGAACAGCTCAAGGTCATCACCGCTTGTCGCGATGCGTTCCTGGTTGCCTACGGACCGGCTGCCGACATGATCGCCACGGGACGCACCACCATCATTCGGGTGCTGCTGGAACTACACGATTCGGCGGCCTACCTCGATCGTCAGCTCAACGAGCTGGCTGCCGACGCACCGGAGCTGGTCGATAGCGCTCGCTGATCGATGAGTCGTCGATTAGCTACGGTGGCGGAAGTTAAATCCAGCCCTGCTCGCGGGCAAGAGATCCTGCCTCAAACCTGCTCGTCGTACCCAACAAGTCCATCACTGCCGCCACCCGCCGGCGATAGGTACGCAGCGACCATCCGTTATGCCTGGCAGCAGCCTCGTCGGTCTGCCCCTGTGACAGCGCGACCAGGGTCTCCCTGACCATTTCGACATCGAGGCCGCCGGTCGAGAATCCCACCGGTAGCGAAGCTCGCCACAGGCCGAGGAATTCGGTGTACAGCGCCCGAACGAGAACCTTTCCGCTGACGAGCAACGCCCGACCGGTGGGTGCTTCCGGCGATTCGGGAACAACCGCATTGACGCGATCCGATACCACCAGTCTGTTGGGAACCGATCCGAGCACCCGCGCTTTGGCCCCTCGGGCAGCAAACTGACTGATGTACTCCATGATTTCGGGACGGCGGGCCGCTTGCGCTGGATAGATCACCCTTAGATCGATGCCGCGGTCCATCATGTCGATGTCGGAGTCCCAGCTGCCCCGCAGTTGAGTGACATCATATTGACCGTCGGGCAGCACGCTCAGGAACTCGTACTTCGTCCTTGTCATAAGTCGCTGCAGCGCTTGACCGATGGCGCGCCGATCGTTCAAAGGTTCAACGGCAGACGGACTCGACGTGGTGGGAGCGGACACGGGTACCCCCTTTCGGACCGGGTAGCCATCGTCATGGTACCCAGTGGTAACTCCCGGAGTCCCTACTACCCGCTTCAGCCAGTCAGATCCAGCCGGCGCGTGCAGCTTTGACGCCGGCATCGAACCTGCTGGTCGCGCCCAACAGCTCCATCACCGCCGACACCCGGCGTCGCATGGTGCGCTCGGATATGCCCAGCCGCCGCGCGGCGACCCCATCC
>JALYVF010000165.1 GCA_030853385.1 Actinomycetota bacterium
CACCCGCACGGTCGTGACGATCGCCAGCCAGCTTGATGCTGGGCTGGTGGCTCGGATCGCGGCGATCGACGACCGGCTGCAGGTCTGTCACGAACCGGAGCTGCTCCGGCCACCACCTGCCCGCGGCGCGCCGGGCGGCAGCGCGTCCTTGTCCCGCACCGCTGAGCAGCAGCAGCGGTGGCGGACGATGCTGGCCGAGGCCGAGGTGCTGTTCGGGATCCCCGACGATTCGGCGGACGGACTGGCCGACGCGATCCGCGGCAGCGGCCGGCTGCGCTGGATCCAGGCGACAACCGGGGGTGCCGGCCAGCTCCTGCTCGATGCCGGGCTGACCGAGCAAGAGCGGGGCCGGGTGATGATCACCCGCGCCGGCGGTGTGCCGGCCGGCCCGCTGGCCGAGTTTGCGATGTTCGGTCTGCTGGCCTTCACCCAGGGTCTGCCGCGACTGCTCGCCGACCAGAAGGCCCGACGATGGGAACTCCACCCGACGGCGGAACTGGCCGGCGGCACCGTCCTGGTGGTGGGGTTGGGCGCGCTCGGCGAGCAGGTGGCCCGGCTGGCGAAGGCGTTCGGGATGCGGGTGATCGCCGTCAACCGCACCGGGCGCACCGATTGCCCGGATGTGGACGAGATCCGTACCCCGCGCTTCCTGGGGGATCTGCTGCCGGTGGCCCATGGCGTGGTCGTCACGGTGCCGTTGACCGACCAGACCCGCGGCATGATCGATGCGACGGCCATCGACCGGATGCATTCCGGCGCTGTGCTGGTCGCCATCGGCCGGATCGGCGTGGTCGACGAGGCGGCCCTGGTCCAGGCTTTGCGGCAGGGCAGGCTGGCCGGTGCGGCTCTTGACGTGTTCGCTGCCGAGCCGCTGCCGGTCGAGAACCCGTTGTGGGAGGTGCCGAACGTGCTGGTAAATGCGCACAGCGGCACGCTGTCCCGGCAGCAGACGGAACGGATCGTGCGCGTGTTTACTGAGAACCTGCGGCGCTACCTGGCCGGCGACGAACTGCTCGGCGCGATACGTCCCGCTCGGCTCTCATGATCCGGGACGGTCGGACGACGGAAATTCTTGACCACCGAGGGGCGAAGGCTGATGGCGACCAAGCACACGGTAAAGGTCGGGCGTCCCTACGACCCGCGGGAGCGTGGGGACGGCACCAGAGTGCTGGTCGACCGGATCTGGCCGCGCGGCCTGAGTAAGGAGAAGGCGGACCTGGACGAATGGTGCAAGCAGGTCGCGCCGTCCACCACGCTGCGCCGCTGGTACGGCCACGATCCGGACCGTTTCGCCGAATTCGGCCGCCGCTATCGCAGCGAACTGACCGAACCCGAGCGGGCCGAGGCGCTGGCCCATCTGCGCGAGCTGGCCGGCAAGGGTGCGCTGACGCTGCTGACGGCCAGCAAACGGGACGACATCAGCGAGGCAACGGTGCTCGCCGAACTGCTGCGGTCATGACCGGTCCGCGGCCGGTCCGCTCCCGGCGGGCGGAGGTGGCATCCGCGCCTACCAGGGCTGGTTGTTGACCTCGACGGGGTGTTGACCAAGACCGCCGACGTTCATGCGGCCGCCTGGAAACAGGCCTTCGACGAGTTCCTCGACTCCGAAACCGAACGGTCGGGCACGACGTTCGCGCCGTTCGACCCGGCGGCCGACTACCGGCGGTACGTCGACGGTGAACCGCGGGCCGACGGCGTGCGGCACTTCCTGGCCGCCCGCGGCATCGAACTGCCGACCGGCGCCAACGTCGTCGTCACCGACCTGGCCGAGCTGCTCGACGACGCCAGCGCGCCCGGATGACCGTCCGCCGACGCGAACATCCGCCGCTCTGCCGCGGGTTCAGCGGGGTCGGCGGTATCGCAGGAACAGGTAACCGTCGGACTCCAGCACGTGGCCCAGTTCCAGGGCAGCGGGCCGCTCGAGCTGCGGACCGTCGAGGATCCGGCCGGCATATCCTGCGATGAGCTGGGGCGCCAGCGTCAGGCAGAGCTCGTCGAGCAGACCGGCCGCGGCCAGCTGGGCACTGACATGTGGGCCGCCCTCGGCGAGCACGTTGGTGACACCTCTGTCGGCCAGGCAGCCCATGGCGACGGCGAGGTTGACGGCAGTGTCGCCGGCCACGATGACGTCGGCGACCGCCTGGGCGCGGGCCCGGTCGGCGGCATCGGCGCTGTCGGTGGTCACTATCAGCGGCCGCTGGTCCGCGTTGCCGAACAGCGGGGACTGCCAGTCCAGCCGACACGATCTGGTGAGCACCGCGATGGCGGGGGCGCCGATCAGGCCCAGCACCGCCCGGTGGGCGCTGGCGGCGGCGTCCAGCTCGACCGGTCCGTAGCCCTCGGCGCGAGCCGTACCGGCACCGACGAGAATCACGTCGGACAGCGAACGCAAGACCGCGAACAGTGCGCGATCGGCGGATCCGCCGAGCCGCGCGGTGTGGCCGGCGACCGATGCGGCCCCGTCCAGGCTGGCGATCATGTTCAGCCGCAGCGCGGGCCGGCCCTCGACGCCCGGCGGCAGCCGGCCGTAGGCCTCGGCCGGGTCGACATCGGCGTTGGCGTGCGGATACAGCTGCCGCATCACCGGTGGCTCGGGTGTCCGTTGCCGGCATCGGGGCGTGGTTCGCGTTTGCCGGCGATGCTGGCCAGCAGGCTCTGCCACGACGCGTCGAAGGTGGCCGCGCCGTCCCGCTGCAGCTGCCCGGCGACGCCCTGGTGGTCGATGTCGGCCCGGTCGAAGGCGGCCAACGTGTGCTCGGCGTCGCCGCCACCAGCCGCCATCAGCGGGCCGAGCTCTCCGTGGTCGGCGTAGCCGAGCAGGGTATTCTCGGGCATGGTGTTGATGGTGAACGGGGCCGCCAGAGCGTTGACGTACAGCAGGTCGGACGCCTGCGGGTTCTTGGTAGAGGTGCTCGCCCACAGCAGCCGCTGCGGTCGAGCACCTTCGTTGGCCAGCCGCCCCCAGCGCGGCGAGTCCAGCAGCTCCCGGTAGGCCCGATAGGCCAACCCCGCCTCGGCGATGCCCAGCCGATCCCGGAGTTCGGCGGGTACCCGGTCGGCCACGGCGGTGTCCCACCGGCTGACGAACACCGAGCCGACCGAGCCGATGGCCGGGTCGAGGCCGGCCCGTACCCGGCGTTCGATGCCGCGCAGGTATGCCTCGGCCGATGCCTGATATTGCTCGGCGGAGAACAACAGCGTCACGTTGATCGGGATGCCGGCGAACGTGCACTCCTCGATCGCTGGCAGTCCTTCCGGGGTGCCGGGGATCTTGATGTACAGGTT
>JALYVF010000221.1 GCA_030853385.1 Actinomycetota bacterium
GTCCCCGGAGTGTTCGCGGCCGGGGACACCGCGGTCGCCGAGCTCGAATCCGGCCACCGGACAATGCAAAGCTGCCAGCACGCGCACGCCATGGGCAGACTCGCCGGACACAATGCCGCCGCCGAGATAACTGGCGTCTCACTCGTCCCGTTCAAACCAGAGCCGTATGTCACCTGCCTCGACCTTGGTCAGGCAGGAGCACTTCTGACCGCTGGCTGGGACCGCAAAGTCAAACTCACCGGCCCGCCAGCCAAGCAGCTCAAACGGAAGATCAACCAGACGATCTACCCACCGGTCAACGACGCCGCCGAAATACTAAAGCGCGCAGACTTCCGGGCAGCGCCACGGACGCAAACCTCGCCGGCCGCCTAACCTCGAAGGAGGGTGGTCGGGTAGGCGGGAGGCGCCCGGACTGCGTGGTATGACCGACTGGTCCTGTCCTCCTCTCGCCCCCCATCGATCCGTGCCCGCGGTTCTCCTGTCTGCATTATCTGGCGAGGGCCAGCCGACCAGGAACGTGAGGTGCTGGGAGCGAGGCGCGTTCCCGCGTACCTGGGCAGCGGATCAGAGCCGGGCTGAGTGACCGGCTCCGGCGCGGAGGCGGTCGCTCATGAGTAGTGCACCCGCGGGTCGAGGTACGCATAGGTGATGTCAACGACGATGTTGGCCACGACGATGAACATCGCGGCGAGCAGGACCGTCCCCTGAACGATGGGAAAATCTGAATGGATGATCGCGTCATAGTTCAGCCGGCCAATCCCGGGAATGTCGAACACCGTCTCGGTGACGATCGCCCCGCCGAGCAGGCCGCCGATGTCGATGCCCAGGACGGTGATGACCGGCGTAATCGCTGAACGGACTCCGTGGCGCCAGATCACCCGCCGCTCGGGCAAGCCCTTGGCCCGCGCGGTTCGGATGTAGTCCTCACCCATTGCCTCGATCAGGCTCCCGCGCAGCAACCGGGAGTAGACCGCGGCCTGGGTTCCGGCGAGGACGAACCACGGCAGGATGAGAGCGGTGAACCAATGCCCGGGGCTGACTGTGAGCCCGACGTAGCTGGCGGCGCCGGGGAAGACGTGAAAGCGGCCGATGTCGTCGGCGAATAGGAAGAGCAGGACGAGGCCGAACCAAAAGGTCGGCATCGAGACCGCGACCAGCGCGCCGCTCATGGCCACGCGGTCCAGTGCGGTACGGCGCTTGATCGCCGAGATGATCCCCACCGGGACTCCGGCGACGAGCCACAGGACGACCGCCCCCACCGTCAGTGACAGAGTGGCCGGAAGCCGGTCGCTGATCAAGCCAGCACCGAGGCGCCGGAGTAGTAGCTGGTGCCGAGGTCGAAGTGCAGAAAGATGCGCTTCATGTAGACCCAGAACTGGGTGTAGACAGGCTGGTCGAGCCCGAGCTCGTGCCGGATGTAGGCGATCTGAATCGGACTCGCGTTGCGCCCGGCCCGGAGGACGGCGGGGTCGGCGGACGGGAAGATCGTGAAGAAGACGAAGGTGAGCGCGCTGACCAGCACGAGCAGCACGACGCCCCACAGGATGCGTCGGATGATGTAGGCGGTCATGTCGGTTGGGGGGACTGGGTCGGGAGATGGCTTCGGCACCCGGGTCGCTGGCTCAGAGCGACCCGGGCCACGGGCGGGCGAGGGTGGCGATCAGCCGCCGGGTTACTTCAGGGACGAGAAGGCGAAGTCCCAGGTGCCTTCGTTCCAGAGGTCGTTGATGCCGATCACGTCCTGGCTGCGGACGTTGGGCTGGTTGTCGAACTCTTCGGGAATGGCGACGGCTTTGGCGACCAGCTGCTTGTCGACGTCGGCCCACGCTTGGACGCGAGCGACGGGATCGACGGTCAACGCCGCCGCCTTGATGGCGGCATTGATCTGTGGGTCGTTGACCTGACCCTGGTTGGGGTTCCCGTTGGGGGTGATCGACGGCCCGTAGAACGTCGCGTAGAGCACCGACAGCGGGTCGGCGAAGTCCCGGATCCAACCCTGCGCCGGGCAGGCGTCGATCTCCTGCTTGGGCACCTGGCAGTACTTGGTGTACATGACCGACTGGTCGACCTCGGACACGTGCGTGGTGAAGCCCAGCCCGGTCAGCGCCGAGTTGACGATCTGGGTGATGGCCGGAACGTTGCCGTTGCTCGAGCTGACCACCTGGACGGTCTTGCCGTCGGTGTACTTGCAGCTCGGGTAGCCGGCGAGCTTCATGTACTTGCAGGCCACCGTGTGATCTCCGTTGACGTTGGCGTTGAAGTCGACCTGGGGTCCGGGATAGCCGCCGGCTTGATCGAAGCCTTGGACGCCGGGGTACAGGAAGTGCGTCATCGGCTGGGCGGTGATCGAGCCGCCGCGAGCCTTAACGATCGCCGCCCGGTTCAGGTTGGCCCAGAATGCCTTGCGGAGGTTCTCGTTGGTGAACACGCCGCTGTGGTTGTCGATCGTGACGTAATGGTCACCGGCACCCGGCGTGAAAGTGATCTGGCTCGGGTACTGCTGGTAGGCCAGCTTGACGATCGACTGCGCGGGAGTGTCGAGCTGGACCGTGTGCGATCCTTTGAGCACCTGCTGACCAATTACCGTCGCGTCGCCGCCGATGTTGACGTTGATCGCGTCCAGGTAGGCTGGTGGCTTGTATCCGGCGCTGTAGGCGCTCGGGTTCCAGTTCGGGTTGCGGACCAGACTCAGGGACTTGCCGGTCTGGTAGCCGATGCCCTGAAAGAGTCCGGACTTCGTGATCTCCTTGATCAGGTAGGGGCCCGTGGCGGTCAGGTACTGAGCGCCGTAGGTGGTCGGAGTCTTCTTGTCCAAGGGCTTGACGAACTCGGGCGGGACCGGCGCCGACAGGGGCAGGAACAGCGCCTGGATCAGGGTCGGCGCGCCCGGCTTGGTCATGTGGAAGACGATCGTGTACGTGTTCGGGGTCTGGATCCCTGGGATCGGGCCGCCCTTGTAGGCGGTGCTCTGGGCTCCAATCAGCGGGGCCGTGCTGCCCGAGCCAAAGTAGGACGGGAAATAGGGGTTGCCGACGTTGGGATTTGCTCCACGCTCGATCGCGAACGCGACGTCGGCGGAGGTCACCTCACGGTTGACCGGGGGTGCGTAGTGCACGTCCTTCTGGATGTGGACGGTCACGGTCTTGCCGCCGTCGGTGATGCCGCCGTTGGCGATCGTCGGGATGGTGGTGGCGAGATCGGGCTCGAGCCGGGTGAGCGAATTGGGTGAGTAGATGAACAGCGGCCGCTGAATGTCGTACATCACCGCGTAGTCGTTGGCGAAGTAGGTCTGGCCGGAATCGAGGTGCTGAAAGTCTTCGCTGGAGTAGACGGTCAGCGTGCCACCCTTCTTGCCTTGACCGAGCGTCTGGCCGGCCGCGTTCTCTCCGGCTTTGAGCGGGATCTGAGCGCTACCGGCACTCGACGTTGAGCCGCCAGAAGGCGAGCTCGTGGAGCCGGTCGAGCCGCCGCAGGCGGCAACCGAGACGGCGAGCAACCCCGTGGCCGCCACCGCGGCCAGGCTGCGGGCAACTGCGGGCATGGAACATCTCCTTGTCGGAAGCGGCGAGCCCACGCCCGCCGCGATGGTCGGACGTGCGTCGCTCATCGCGACTCCCCCCGGGGGTTGAGCGCATCCAACAGGCCGTCGCCGACCAGGTTGAACGCGAGCACGGTGAGCAGC
>JALYVF010000168.1 GCA_030853385.1 Actinomycetota bacterium
CAGTATCTCTCGCCGGAGCAGGCGGCCGGGCATGCAGCGGTGCCGGCGTCCGACGTCTACGGGTTGGGCGTCGTCGCCTACGAATGTCTGGCCGGCAAGCGCCCGTTCAACGCCGAGAGCCCGATCGCGGTGGCGATGGCGCAGGTCAACAGCGCGCCGCCGCCGCTGCCGCTGGACATCCCGCCGCCGGTGACGGCGCTGGTGGTGCGGATGCTCGACAAGGATCCGCGGAACCGGTTCGAGGACGGCGCCGCCGTCGCCGAAGCGGTGGCCGCCGTTAGGGCCGGTCGGGCGGTGTCGGCCGGTCACCCGGTGGCCAGCGCCGGCCACCCGCTGTCGGTGCACGCCGCGCAGGCGGCGGATGCCGCCGAGGCGGTGCAGGCCGCACAGGCCAGGGCCGGCGCCGGTTACCCGGCTGCCCAGGTGTTGATCGCGCCGCGGCCCGTCCGTCATACCGGGTTGGCCTGGCTGATCGGGGTGCTGGTGTTGATGCTGGCGGTGGCTGCCGGCTGGTATCTGTCGACGGTGGCCAAGAGCAGCACCAACGGTGCCACCGCCGCCGCGACGGTAGCCGGATGGCCGCCGACCACCCACCAGAGGCAGACGGTGTCCGCTGGCAGCGGCGTGGACCTGCGACAATGGCCCGGTGTGCCCAACGGGGGCACCGGCAATGCGGCCGACGTGGCCGCATTCATGCTGGTGAGGGGCACGGCGCGGGCGATACAGCCACCGCAAACAATTCGGCGAACACAGATGGGCAAGATCAGGCGATGACGGGACAACTGTTCGGCGACCGCTATCAGGTCGGCGACACGCTCGGCTTCGGCGGCATGTCCGAGGTGCATCGTGGCCGCGACCTGCGCCTGGGCCGCGACGTGGCGATCAAGGTGCTGCGCGCCGACCTGGCCCGCGACCCGTCGTTCCAGACCAGGTTCCGGCGGGAGGCGCAGAACGCCGCGTCGCTGAACCACCCGGCCATCGTCGCCGTCTACGACACCGGCGAGACGGCGTCCGCGACCGGTGACGGTGGCACCGTCCCGTACATCGTGATGGAGTACGTCGACGGCGAGACGCTGCGCGACCTGCTCAAACGCGAGGGCCCGCTGGACCCGAAGCGGGCGATGGAGATCGTCGCCGATGTCTGCGCGGCGCTGGACTTCTCGCACCGGCACGGCATCGTGCACCGCGACATCAAGCCGGCCAACGTGATGCTCACCAGGGCCGGCGCGGTGAAGGTGATGGATTTCGGCATCGCCCGCGCCGTTGCCGACGGCCAGTCGACGATGACGGCCACCTCCGCCGTCATCGGCACCGCGCAGTACCTGTCGCCCGAGCAGGCCCGCGGTGAGGCGGTCGACGCCCGCTCCGACGTGTACTCCACCGGCTGCGTGCTGTATGAGCTGCTCACCGGCCAACCACCTTTCACCGGCGATTCGCCGGTCGCGGTGGCCTATCAGCACGTCCGGGAAGAGCCGAAGGCGCCGTCGGCGACCAGACCGGGCCTGGCCCGCGAGTTGGACGCCATCGTGCTGAAAGCGCTGAACAAGAACCCGCTGAATCGCTACCAGAGCGCCGCCGAGATGCGCTCCGACCTGGTCCGCGCGCTGTCCGGCCAGGCCGTCCACGCACCGCGGGTGATGGACGATAACGAACGCACCGAGCTGATGGGCCCGAACAGGCCGGCCGCGCCCGCCCCGGCCGGCGTCAGCGGTGGCGGTCCGAGCGCCACCCCGCCGATCCTGGCGCCGCCGCAGCGCATCATGCCGGAGCAGCACTGGCAGGAGGAGCAGGAGAACAGCCGCGCCAAGAAGGTGTGGGGTTACCTCGGGATCGGCGTCATCTGTCTGGCGCTGCTGGCCGGCGCGATCTTCCTGACCATCAAGTTTATCTCCAAGGGACCGCCACCGCCGGATATCCCCGTCCCGAGCCTGGCAGGCATGACGCAGGAGCAGGCCACCGCGAAACTCACCTCTCTGCAGCTGCAGCTGGGCAAAATCACCAGGGTGGAGTCCTCCAACGCCGACAAGAACAAGATCGTCGACCAGAACCCGTCAGGTAACACGCCGGAACCGCCGGGCACCAAGATCGCCGTCTCGATCGGCCAAGGCGTCCAACAGGTCACGGTGCCGAACCTGGCCAGCCTGAAGGAGGGGGATGCGAAGGCCAAGCTGACCTCGCTCGGGTTGCAGATGCAGCCCATCCCCACCGAGTCCGTACCAGGCCAGCAGGGCCTGGTGCTGAAGCAGGATCCGGCTGCCGATGCGTCGGTCACGCCGAACACCGTCGTCAAGGTCTACATCGGAAACGGGCCTAACCTGGTGCAAATACCGGACGGGTTGGTCGGTAAGTCGTTGACCGATGCGACCGCCGCGCTCAAGGCGGTCAAGCTGGGTGTCACCCCGCAGTACAAGGACTCGCCGCTGCCGAAGGATCAGGTGCTGGCGATTCCGGGGCACAAGGCCGGCGACAAGGTGGCCGAGGGCAGCCCGATCCCCCTCACGCTGTCCAACCAGAGTCAGTTCCTCATGCCCGACGTGACGAGCGAGCATCCGACCCCAGAGGTCGCCGTCACCCAGCTCAAGCTGGCCAAGTGGTTGGGCGACATCACCACCCTGACCCAGACACCGCAAGAGGTCCCCGACCAGGCTCAGTGGGGAAGGATCATCGCCCAGACGCCGCCGCCGACTACCCCCTTCAGCCGCACCGGCGCTATCAAGGTGACGGTCGGCGCCGAGCCGACATTCATCATCCCGAACGTTCAAGGATCGCTGCTGTTAGATGCGGAAAACGCATTGCATAGCCTCGGCTGGCAGGGTCCAGAGACCGCCCTCGCTGTGGACAACACCGACGTGGCTAACAACGGCAAAGTGATTGACATCGAACCGATTCAGGGACAGAAGATCAAGATTCTCGACCCGATCACGATTCACTATTACAAGACCTACACGCCGCCACCACCACCACCGCCCACCACCGCGACGACACCGACCACCGCACCCACC
>JALYVF010000284.1 GCA_030853385.1 Actinomycetota bacterium
CATGAAGGCCTTCCGTGCGCGCTGACAGCCTCGAAGTCTAATGGGGCCGGCGAGATCGTTTTCCCGGCAACCCCGGGCCGTGCGCGACGTCGTCCGCCGAATCGAGGCCCTACCCTGACCAGCGTGGCCCGACTCTCCGACCTGCTCACCGGCGCGATCGACGGGTGGCGTCGATTTGTCCGCCGCTCACCGGACCGGCCGGCCGTCAGAGCGCCGGCCGCGACCGCACCGCCGCACGTCGACTCCCCCGGCCGATCCGGCAGCGATGCCACCACCGACGTCGATCCCGCTGCTATCGGCACCGTGGCGATGTCCTACTCGCCGCATACCGACGGCGAGCCGGATCCCGGCGAGGTGATCTGGACCTGGGTTCCGTACCAGGAGCACGACGGACGCGGCAAGGACCGCCCGGTACTGCTGGTCGCCGCCGAACGAACCGGGACGTTCCTCGGGGTGCAACTCACCAGCAAGCGACACACCGGCGCCGACTACATCGCCGTCGGGTCCGGCGGCTGGGACGGCGAGCAACGGCCGTCGTGGGCCCACATCGACCGGATCATCCGAGTGTGCACAGCCGGCATGCGGCGGGAGGGCACGGCCCTGGGACGACGCGAGTTCGCCGAGGTGACCGACCGGCTTCGGCAGCGCTACGGCTGGAGCGAGTCAGCTCACCCGAATCGGTAGCGACTGGGCTGACACCGCCGCGAATCCCCGCTGTCAGACAGCTCAACCGCTCACAATGGGCGGTGCCTTGATCATTGCTGGCGACGCTGCACCGAAGCGCTGGCGTAGAGACAGACCGCCGCGGCGGTGGCCAGGTTCAGCGACTCGGCGCGGCCGTGGATCGGCACCCGGACGGCGGCGTCGGCGGCGGCGATGATCTCGGCGGGCAGCCCGTGCGCCTCGGATCCGAAGAGCCACGCTGTCGGCAGCTCAAGCAGTCCGTCCCGGCCGGCGACGTCAAGATCGAGTTCGGCGGAACCGGTGGTCGCCATCGTCGACAACCCCGCCGCGGCAAGGACTTCCAGCAGCGCGGCCGGATCGTCGGCACGCGCGATCGGCAGGTGGAACAGACTGCCCGTTGTGGCCCTGACCACCTTCGGGTTGAACGGATCGACGGCGTCACCGGCGACGATCACCGCGTCGGCGCCCACCGCATCGGCCAGCCGAATGATGGTGCCGGCGTTACCGGGATCGTTGGTTTCGATGAGAACCACGACCAGCTTCGGCGAACCGGCTAGCGCCGTCTGCACCGAAACGTCGATCATCCGGCAGCGGGCGAAGATGCCCTGCGGTGCCTGGGTATCGGACAGCAGCGCCGCCGCCCGATCCGTCACCTGGGTCACTTCGATGCCGGCACCAAAGGCCCGGCGAACAACAGTCGGCTGCCGCCCGGCAGCCGACTCGGTGATGTAGAGCTCCAGCACACAGCCGGGGTTGTCGGCCTCATAACCGACGGCCTCGGCTACTGCCTGGACGCCCTCGACCAGGAACTCGCCGGACTCGGTCCTTCTGACCCGCCGCAGCAGCCGGTGGGAGGCGGCGATGCGGGCGGATTTCTCCGACAGCGGACCGGACTCCGGCGCCGCCTCGGCGGCGGCGGACTGCTCCGAAAACGGCCCGGCCGGGTTCTCCCCAGCCGGGCGTGACGGCACCGATCGGCGGCTCAGGCCGCATCTCCTGCGGAAGCCGTGCCGGCGGCAGCGCTTTCCGACTGGACAGGATTGGCTTCCCTGGCGATCTTGACCAACGCGGCGAACGCCGGCTCGTCGTGCACCGCGAGCTCGGCCATCACCTTGCGGTCGACCTCGACGCCGGCGATCTTCAGACCCTGGATGAAGCGGTTGTACGTCATCCCGTGGGCGCGGGCACCGGCGTTGATCCTGGTGATCCACAGCTGACGGAAGTCGTTCTTGCGCTTACGCCTGTCGTTGTAGGCGTAGTTGAGCGAGTGCAGCACCTGCTCCTTGGCCTTGCGGTACAGCCGGGAGCGCTGGCCGCGGTAGCCGGAGGCGTGCTCGAGAATTGTGCGGCGCTTCTTATGGGCATTGACCGCCCTTTTGACGCGTGCCACGGGACACCTGTCTTTCTGTTCACTGCGGCGATCGGCTCGCCAGACGTGCTGGTTGTTGACATGGACACCTGCTGCGTGGGTCGGACGTGCGGATCCAGAACTGGATCAGATGCCGAGCATCCGCTTGACGCGAGGGACATCGGCCTTGGCCAGCACATGCATGCCGTCGGCGCGGCGGGTCTGCCTGGTCGGCTGCCGCTCCAGGTGGTGGCGCTTGCCTGAACCGGCATGAACGATCTTGCCGGACCCGGTGACCCGGACCTTCTTCTTCATCCCGGAGTGGGACTTCTGCTTGGGCATGACTATTTCCTCGCTATCGGTGGCGGGCTCGTACGAACTCCGCCTGGCGCCCGGGTTGGGCGCCGTGGTGGTCGGTTGTGCGTATTCGGTTTATTCGGCGGATTCCGGTTCTGCGGTATCCGGCGTGGTGACCGGCTCGGCGGCCGCCGCTGGTTTTGCTGCTGGTGCGCCCGGCTTGCCGGTCGGCTTGCCCGCGGCTGACGCGGGTTTGCCGGTCGGTGCGGACGGCTTGCCGGCCGGTGAAGCAGGCTTGGCAGCGGGCCGAGGAGCCGGCGATGCCGGTTTGACGGCGGCCGGTGCCGGCTTGGCGGCGGCCGGTGTCGGCTTGGCGGCGGGTGGCGCTGGTTTGGCAGCTGCTGGTGCCTGCTTGGCAGCGGCGGGAGCAGCTGCCGCGGCCGGAGCCGGAGCCGGTGCCGGTTCTGCGGCCGGAGCCGGTTCCGCGGCCGGAGTTGGTGCCGCGCTTTCTGCTGGCGCAGACGCTGGTGCAGGCGGGGAAGCTTCGGCGACCGGAGCCGCCACCGCAGCAACGGTCGGCTCCTCCACCGAGGTAGCTGCGGCGGGCGCAGCTGCCACCCGAGCGGCTGCTGCTGCTGGGGCAGCGGCCACCGGAGCGGCCGGACCCGAAGCGTGCGACGGGTGCGAGGCCACTCGCGGCTTGGTCGGCTGCCGGTGCGGCGCCAACACCATGATCATGTTGCGACCGTCCTGCTTGGGCGAGCTCTCAACGACACCCAATTCGGTGACGTCGTCGGCCAGTCGCTGCAGCAGCCGGTACCCGAGTTCAGGGCGGGACTGTTCGCGACCGCGGAACATGATCGTCACCTTGACCTTGTCCCCCGCCTTGAGGAACCGCACGACGTGACCCTTCTTGGTCTCGTAGTCGTGGGCATCGATCTTCGGCCGGAGCTTCATCTCTTTGATGACGGTGAGCACCTGGTTGCGGCGGGCCTCGCGAGCCTTCTGCGCGCTCTCGTACTTGAACTTGCCGTAGTCCATGAGCTTGCAGACAGGCGGACGAGCCTCCGGCGCAACCTCGACAAGGTCAAGGTCGCCCTGCTGCGCGAGCCGCAGAGCTTCGGCGATCGGCACAATGCCGATCTGCTCACCCTCGGCACCGACGAGCCGGACCTCTGGCACACGGATCCTGTCGTTGATACGTGGTTCGACGCTGATTGAGTCCTCCAGGAGACGGCGGGTAGCGGTGTGCAGCCGGTGCCGGCGACGCCGCGAACATGATGATCGTGTGACGGCTGCCGCGGCACGAACACGCGGACACCCGAACGACTCCGTAGACGCGCCACAAGGCGCGCCACATCGGCTGATTCGCCGATGACCGGAACCCGGCCGCCTGAAGCTGCTGTACTGCACCGGTGACACTGTGGTGCGCTGGTGACTCTGCACTGCTAGTGGCGGTAACGCGGGTGGGAGTTCGGGACTCCACTTGAACCCTCCGCCCGCTCGGCTGAGCGGGCAGAGGCTGGTCGCGGAACCAATCTTACATGGCCAAGTGAGCCCGGTCGACCGTCGCGGACTACCCGCCGCCCGGCCTGCTGTCCAGCTCCCGGCCGCCGACCCGGTCGTTCGTCAGCCGCTCGAGTTCTTCGAACACCGCTGGATCAGCGGCGCCGGCCACTTCGGCAAGTGCCTCGATGTCGTCCAGGCGTTGCAGCTCGTGCTGTCGACGCAGGTCATCATCCCCGGCCTTGTGCATCGCACCGCGGCCACCGGTCACGATGATTTTCGGGATGAACGCGGTAATGATGATGCCGAGCAGACAGGCGACCGCGCCGATCAAGAAACACTTGTCGAACGGCGAGAGGCCGCTGCTCTGGGCGACCGGATGGGCGGCGAAGGCGTTCAAGCCGGCGGCGATGATGGTTCCGTAGAGCGCTGCTCCGATCGAGGTGCCCAGTGACCTGGACAACGTGTTGACGCTGTTGGCCGATGCGGTCTCGGACCGCGGGACGGAGGCCATGATCATCGTCGGCATCGCCGCGTAGGCGATGGCCAGCCCGATGCCGACGATGCCGGCCAGGATCGGCGCCGCCCACACCGCGTGCGGGAATGCGAAGGCATAGCCGAACCCGACCGCCATGACGCCCAGCCCACCACCGAGCGCCACCTTCGGGCCATATCTGCGGATGATCTTCGCCGATACGGGCGAGAGACCAGCATCAGTACCCCCATCGGCACCGAACACATGGCGGCGACCACCATCGACTTGCCGAATCCCCAGCCGGTTGCGACGGGTGCCTGGATCTCCTGGGTCATCGACAGGTTCACCGCATACATGGCCAGCCCGGCCATGATCGAGGCCAGATTGGTCAGCAGCACCGGCCGCCGCAGGGTGCTGGTGATGTTCACCAGCGGATCGTGCTTGCGCTTCTCGAATCGGGCCCAGATCACCACGATGACGAGGCCGGCGGCGATCAACGCCCTGCCGAGGATCGCCCCACCCCCATTCGCTGGTCATCGACAGCCCGTACAGCAGGCAGATCAGTGCGGCGGACAGCCCGATGGCGCCGACGGTGTCGAATCGGCCGCCACCGCGGACGGTGGTGCTCGGCACTACCCGCAGCACTCCGCCCAGCAGCAGCACTCCGATCAGGGCTGGGTAGCTCGGCGGAACCCAATGTGATGCTGCGGCTCACGCCAAAACCCTTCCCCGGCAGTCGTCTTCAATTACTTAGCTTTCCTAATTACCAGCACAGAGACTGGCCAACTGACAACGCTGTCGGGGGGCCGGCGGCGGAACGTGGCGAGGATTACGTCCGGGACTGCCTCGCGGATTGCGTCGGGACCACTGCAATGCGCAGGCCATCCCGGCCCGGTGGTGAGATCCGGGTCGGGATGGCGCAAGAGGTTCGGGACTGTGCGAACGATGGATGGGTCGGCGCTAGCGGTCGGTGCTAGCGGCGCCGGCGACGGGCCCGCTGCAGGTCCATCACCTCGAGGCGGCCGAGCGGCCGATCGAGTTCCTGGCGTCGCAGCTCCGCCTCATGAGCGGCCTTGGCCGCCGGCGTCGGCTCCGGCCTGTTGGTCGCGTAGCGATCGAACAGCCCGCGCAAGGTCTTGAGGGCGTCGACGGCGTTGTTCCTGTCCATCGCCTGGATGGCGACGATCGGATAGGTCTCGTCGTCGGCCAGGATCAGCAGCGGCCAGTGTGCGCCCTCGGGGAAAGTGATGCGGTGGATCAACGCCCATTCGAAAGTGCGCCGCCCCACCATGTTGCGTACCGTCAGAGCCCTCTCGTCGACCGTCAGCAGCGGCCCCGCGGCGGCGATCATGATCAAGGCGCCAAAGATCAAACCGATGCCGATCAGCCCGATCTGATCGGCGACGCCGAACGTCACCCCGTCGTCGGACTTCTGCAGCAGGATACCGACTACGATCATCGAGCCGACCACCAGCACGGAGGCGACGGTGGCGTAGATGGTGATCCGGCGTGGCCGGACCCGCAGCAGGATCGGCGGCTCGCTCATGACGCCCCGAACCCCATTCCCGACCGCGGGCTGCGCAGCTCGCGCAGCACCAGCGCGGTGCTCAACGCGGCGATCATCGCGTCCGCACCCTTGTCCTCGGCCGCACCGTCGGTGCCGCTGCGGTCTACCGCCTGCTCGATGGTGTCGCAGGTGAGCACGCCATTGCCGACGGGCGTGCCGGCGTCCAGCGCCACCCTGGTCAGGCCAGCGGTCACCGAGTCGCAGACGTACTCGAAATGCGGTGTGCCGCCACGGATCACTACACCGAGGGCGACCACCGCGTCGTGGTCGGTGGCCAGTTGTTGGGCAACGACCGGCAACTCAATGGCGCCGGCCACCCGCACCACCGTCGGTGCGGCGACGCCGGCCTGCTGAGCGGTGGCAACGGCCCTGGCCAGCAGCTGATCGGTGATGTCCGAGTTCCACCTGGTGACGACGATGCCGACCTTCAGCCCGGCAGCCTTCGGCAGCTCGGGGTCCGGACGTCCCTGGCCACTCATACGTCGCTCCCCAAACCGTCGAGGTGGTGGCCCATCCGGTCGCGCTTGGTGGTCAGGTAGCGCACGTTCTCCGGGTTGACCGACGCGGCCAGCGGCAGCCGCTCGATGATGTGCAGGCCGTAGCCCTCCAGACCGGCGCGCTTGGCCGGGTTGTTGGTGAGCAACCGCATCGACCGGACGCCGAGGTCGGCGAGCACCTGGGCGCCGGTGCCGTATTCGCGGGAGTCGGCGGGCAGGCCGAGGGCCAGGTTGGCGTCGACAGTGTCGGCGCCCTCGTCCTGCAGTTCGTAGGCGCGCAGCTTGTCCAGCAGGCCGATCCCGCGGCCCTCGTGACCGCGGATGTACAGCACGATGCCGCGGCCCTCAGCCACCACCGCATCCAACGCTGCGTGCAGCTGCGGGCCGCAATCGCAGCGCAGCGAGCCGAACACGTCGCCGGTCAGGCACTCCGAATGCACCCTGGTCAGTACGTTCTCGCCGTCACCGAGGTCGCCGTAGACCAACGCGATCAGCTCCCGGCCGGTGACCGTCGACAGGTAGCCGATCGCCCTGAACTCGCCCTGCAGCAACGGAAGTCGGGCATCGGCGATCTTGCGGATCTGCCGCTCTCTGGTCCGCCGGTAGGCGATCAAGTCGGCGATGGAGATCAACGTCAGGCGGTGCCGCGCCGCGAACTCCCGCAGCTGCGGCAACCTGGCCATCGAGCCATCGTCGTTGACGATCTCGCAGATCCCGCCGGCCGGCGGCAGCCCGGCCAGCGTCGCCAGGTCGACGGCCGCCTCGGTATGTCCCGGCCGCACCAGCACCCCGCCCTCGCGGGCCTGCAGCGGGAAGACGTGGCCAGGCCGGCTGAGGTCGGCCGCCACGGTGGCCGGGTCGGCCAACGTCCTGATCGTCAGTGCCCGTTCGGCGGCCGAGATCCCTGTCGTCACATCATGTTTCGCGTCCACCGACACGGTGAAGGCGGTGCCCTTGCGATCTTCGTTGTCGATCAGCATCTGCGGCAGTGCCAGCCTGTCGCAGTCAGCTGCGGTCAGCGGTACGCAGATGACGCCGGCCGAGTACCGGACGGTGAAGGCCACCAGCTCCTTGGTGGCCATGGCGGCGGCGAAGACCAGGTCGCCTTCGTTCTCCCTGTCCTCGTCGTCGACGACGATCACCGCCTTGCCGGCGGCGATGTCGGCGATCGCACTCTCGATCGAGTCGAAGCCGGCCTCCGCTTCCGCGGTTGCTGACCCGCCCAACAGTGCGGGCGAGCCTGGTTCGCTGGCGAGGTTCGTCATCTGCCGGCGACCCCGCTGCTGGCCAGCAGCCGTTCGACGTACTTGGCCATCACGTCCACCTCGATGTTGACCGTGCTGCCGACGGCGGTGGCGCCGAGGTTGGTGGCCCGCTGCGTTTGCGGGATGACGCCAATGGTGAACTGCGCTCCGTCGGCCGTGTCGGTGACGGCGACGATGGTCAGCGACACCCCGTCAATGGCGATGGCGCCCTTCTCGGCGATGTAGCGAGCGATCGACGGTGGGACAGCGAATGTCAGCACGTCGTAGCCGGGGTTCCGTTCGCGGCTCACCAGGGTGCCGATGCCATCGACGTGTCCCTGCACCACGTGCCCGCCGAGCCTGCTGGTGGGGGTGACGGACCGCTCAAGGTTCACCGTGGTGCCGGGCTGCCAACTGCCGACGGTGGTGCGTTGCAACGTCTCGCCCATCACGTCGACGGTGAAGCCGCGTTCGTTGGAGGCGACGACCGTCAGGCATACCCCGCAGACGGCGATCGAGTCGCCGTGGCGGACGTCGCTGGTGACCAGTGGCCCGTCGATGCGCAGCAATGCGTCGCTGCCGCCGGGTTTGACGTCGATCGCCGCGACCCGACCCATCTCCTCGACGATCCCGGTGAACATGGCTCCATCCTCCCACCCTGCCGTGCCGGCATTGGTCGGAGCGGGTGTGGGGTTGGCGACGGTCAGCCGGTTGCCAGCGCTGCTCGCTGCCGCAGGGCGGCCACCGCTGCTGCCGGATCGTCGGCGCCGTAGACGGCCGACCCGGCGACGAAGCAGTCGGCGCCCGCCTCGGCCGCGGCCGCGATGGTGTCGTCCGCGATCCCGCCGTCGACCTGAACCACCACGGTGAGGTGACCGGTCTGCACCAGGCGTCTGGCGGCACGAACCTTGGTCAGCATCTCCGGCATGAAGCTCTGACCGCCGAAGCCGGGTTCCACCGTCATCACCAGCAGGGTGTCGTAGCTGCGGAGCGCCTCTACCCAGTCGTCCAGCGCGGTGCCCGGCTTGATCGACAGGCCCGCCTTGGCGCCGGCCGCTCGCAAGTCGCGGGCGACCCGGATGGGGTCGTGCGCCGCCTCGGCGTGCACCGTCACGTTGTAGGCGCCGGCCTCCGCGTAGCCGATGGCCCAGCGATCCGGATCGTCGATCATCAGGTGGCAGTCGAGGGGGATGTCCGTCACCCGCTTAAGCGCCTTCACCACCGGCAGCCCGATCGTCAGGTTCGGCACGAAGTGGTTGTCCATCACATCGATGTGCAGCCAATCGGCGCCGTGCACCCGGGCTACCTCGTCGGCAAGCCTGGCGAAGTCTGCGGACAGGATGCTCGGAGCGATCAATGGAGCCACGGCCATCACCCTATTCCCGGCGTCGCAGCACTCAGCGGCGGCGGAGCAGGGCCAGGAACATGGCGTCGGTGCCGTGCCGATGCGGCCACAGCTGGACCGTTGGCCCTTCACCGAGGTCGGGAACGCCGGGCAGGTACGGGCGGGCGTCGACCAGCTCAAGATCGTCCGGGCGGCGGCCGACAATGCCGACCGTCTCCGCCAGGTGCGGCGAACAGGTGACATAGCCGACCAGCCCGCCGGGGCGTACCAACCGGCCGGCGGACGCCAGCAGCTCGCGTTGCAACCGGACCAGGTCGCCGACGTCGGACTGATCGCGCCGCCAGCGGGCGTCCGGCCGCCGGCGCAGCGCACCGAGACCGGTGCACGGTGCGTCCAGCAGCACCCTGTCGACGCTGCCGGCCGGCAGCCCAGGGTCGCGGCCGTCGGCGAGGTGCACGGTCACCGGCAGCCCGGATGTGGTGCGCCGCACCAGTCTCGCCCGATGCTCCGACACCTCCACGGCATCGACAGTGGCGCCGCGCTGGGCCGCCAACGCGCCGAGCAGGCCGGCCTTCCCGCCAGGACCGGCGGCCAGGTCGAGCCACCGGGTGTCGGAGCCCGAGATCTCTGCGTTGGTCAGCGCGAGGGCAACGAGCTGCGATCCCTCGTCCTGCACGGCTGCCCTGCCGTCGGCGACGGCGGCAATAGCGCCGGGGTCGCCTGATCGCAGGTACACCCCGACCGGCGAGAAGCGCGCCGGGTCTGTCTCGCTGTCGGCGGCCAGATCGTCGCGGGAAATGCGACCCGGCCTGGCCACCAGGTGCACGGCGGGTGGCACGTCGTCTGCCTGCAGCGCCGCCTCGAGCTGGTCGGCATCGGATCCGAGCGCGTCGGAGATGGCCGACACGATCCAGCGCGGATGCGAGGTGGCCATCGACAGGTGGCCAATCAGGTCGGTGGAACGGTCCGGGGCGAGCCGCTCAATCCAACTCGCCAGGTCGGCCCTTGAAATGGTCCGCAGCACCGCGTTGACGTAGCCGGCGGCACCGGGATTCCGGCCGGCTCGCACCAGATCGACGGTGGCCGAGACCGCAGCGTGCGAGGGAATCCTGGTGCGCAGCAACTGATATGCCCCCAGCCGCAACGCGTCAAGGACGGGTCCGTCTAGCTCGCCGAGTGCCCTGTCTCCGCAGGCGCCGATCACCGCATCCAGTTGGCCGAGGGCACGGCAGCTGCCGTAGGACAGTTCGGTGGCCAGCGCGGCGTCCCGGCCGGAGATGCCGGCCTCCCGCATCAGCTCGGGTAGCGCCAGGTTGGCGTAAGCGCCGCGCTCCCGGACCGCTGCCAGTAGGTCGATGGCGACCTGTCTGGCGGCATCGACCACCGGCGGCCGGCTGGTCTCCGGGCGGCGCCGCGGTCCTGTCGATCCGCGGTTTCCTTTGCCGGGCGGGCGGCTCACCCGAGTGGGCCGTTCATCAGCTGAGATCCTGTGCAGCACTAAGGGTTTCGCTCCGGCCGAGCGTCTCACCCTGCCCAGGCCGGGCACCGCGCGCCCAGTCCGCGGCCGGTGTCGGCTTCTTGCCCGGCAGCGTCAGCAGACCGAGCCTGACGGCACCGCTGCCGGTTCCGGCGAACACCTCACGCTTGCTGACGAGCAGCTTACCGGGCGCCAGGCCAGTTCCGTCCAGCGGCTCGACTGGGCCGAGACCCATTTTGCCCCAACGACTGTCCGTCCAGGCGCCGGGATCCGGCGTCATCGCGCGGATCTGCCGGTCCACCACCGCCGCCGGTGCCGTCCAGTCGATGCGGGCGTCGTCGATGGTCACCTTGCCGACGTGGCTGACCCCGTCGGCGGGCTGTGGCCACGGCTGCAACGATCCATCGGCGATGCCGTCGAGGGTGCGGACCAGCAGCGCCGCACCGCTGATCGCCAACCGTCCCAACACATCTCCGGTGGTGTCGCGCAGGCCGATGGGCTCGATGACGGTGGCGTACACCGGCCCGGTATCGAGGCCTGCTTCGAGGCGGAAGGTGCTGGCGCCGGTCTGCTGGTCGCCGCTCAAGATGGCGGCGGCCACCGGCGCCGCGCCGCGCCAGGCCGGCAGCAGCGAGAAGTGCAGGTTGACCCAGCCGTTGGCGGGAATGTCCAGCACCGGCTGCGGCAGGATGGCGCCGTAGGCGACCACTGCACCGGCGTCGGGTTGCAGCGCGCGCAGCGTCGCGGCGAGCTCGGGATCCCTGGCGCCGGCCGCCTTGATCACCGGCAGCCCGGACTGCTCTGCCAGCTCAGCAATCGGTGAGGCCCGCAGCGCCCGTCCCCTGCCCACCTTGGCGTCCGGCCTGGTGATGACCGCAGCGATGTCGTGGGTGCCGGAACGGTGGGCAGCGATCAGGGTGCGCAGCGCCGGCACGGCAGCGGCCGGGGTGCCGGCGAAGACGATGCGCAGCGGATCCTCATTCTGAAGCGAGCGGCGTTGCCGCATCACGGGCTGGACAGTGGTCGGACCAACTCTAGTCGTTACCTACTATCGATCTGTGTCCAACTCTGTCGGTGCTGCCGATCCAGGAACCGCCGGGCCGACAGCGCTGCCGGTGCCGCCGGTGCCGCCGGTGCCGCCGACCGCCGAGGAGATCGCCGCCGCGATCCGGGTGCTTGACACGGTGCAGCTGCTGGATGCCGACGATCCGCAGTACGTCGCGGTCCGCAACGCCACCGGCAAGATGTTCAAGGCCCTCAAGCGGCATCGTCGGACCAACAAACGGGATGCCATCTCCGCCGCCGACCAGGCAGTCTTCGCGCTGACCGCAACAGCAGCACCGGACCGGATCGACGACGAGACCCGCGGCAACAAGCTGCAGTCGTCGGCGACCGGCGAGGTGGCCGGCATCCTGCAACGGCACCGCCCCTGCTACATCTGCAAGCAGCCGTACACCCAGGTCGACCACTTCTATCATCAGCTCTGCCCGGACTGCGCGGCGTTCAGCCATCGCAAGCGGGATGCCAGAACCAACCTGACCGGCCGGCGCGCGCTGCTCACCGGCGGTCGGACGAAGATCGGCATGTACATCGCGCTGCGGCTGCTGCGGGACGGCGCTCACACCACCATCACCACCAGGTTCCCAAAGGACGCTGCCCGCAGGTTCGCCGCGATGCCGGATTCGGCGGACTGGTTGCACCGGCTGGACATCGTCGGGATCGACCTTCGTGACCCCGCGCAGGTGATCGCTCTCACCGATTCCTTTGACGCCGCAGGCCATTTGGACATCATCATCAACAATGCAGCGCAGACGGTGCGCCGCAGTCCCGGTGCCTACCAGCCGTTGGTGCTGGCCGAGGACGAGCCGCTGCCGGCCGAGTTGGAAGCACGTGGAGTCAGCATTCGCAGCTTCGCCCGCGCCCATGACGCCCACCCGCTGGCGCTGGCCGGATCGGTGAATCAGCAGCCGGTACTGGCGGCAGCCGCCGTCACCTCGCTGGCCATGCAGACCGGTTCGGCGTCGCTGGATCGGATCACCGCCGGCACCGCGATCGATGCCGGTGGCCTTGTCCCCGACCAGACGCACATCAATTCCTGGACGCAGGTGGTGGAGCAGGTCGAGCCGTTGGAGATGCTGGAAGTGCAGCTGTGCAACGTGACGGCGCCGTTCCTGTTGGTGTCGCGGCTGCGCCCGGCGCTGCGTCGCTCCACCGCCCGGCGCACCTACATCGTCAACGTCTCGGCGATGGAGGGCCAGTTCTCCCGCGCCTACAAGGGCCCTGGGCACCCGCATACCAACATGGCCAAGGCAGCGCTGAACATGATGACCAGGACCAGCGCTGCCGAGATGCTCGACAGCGACGGCATTCTGATGATGGCGGTGGACACCGGTTGGATCACCGACGAGCGGCCACATCACACCAAGGTCCGGCTGGCCGACGAGGGATTCCACGCGCCGCTCGACCTGGTCGACGGGGCGGCACGGGTCTACGACCCAATCGTGATGGGCGAGGCCGGCACCGATCTGTACGGCTGCTTCCTCAAGGACTATCGGCCCAGTCCGTGGTGAAACAGCGTCGGGTGACGGCCGGCCGCCGACGACCAGAAGGATACCAACGCCGACCGAAAGGACCAAAGCCATGACCGCACGGATGCCGGACGGCAGACCGCTGGTCGGGCCGATCCTCCGGCTGGACCCGGCCACCGCGAACGATGCCGACGAGCTGTTCACTCTGCTGGATGACGAGCGAATCTGGGCCGCCGACTACAGCGGCGGACCGGCCAATAAGCCGACGTCTCCGGCGCAGTGTGCCGAACGCATCCCCGACCGCGCCGAGCGGATTCAGTACGTCGCCCGGTTGATCGCCGACTCGCCATTGGGGGGCGCCGGCACCGTCGTCGGCACCTCCAGCCTCGGCGACTTCTCGCTGGTCGACGAGCGGGCCCACCTCGGCTGGACCGCGTATGCGCCGGCGGTCTGGGGCACCGCGGTGAACCCGGCCTGCAAGCTGCTGTTGCTGGGGCACTGTTTCGACGACTGCGGGTTCGGCAGGGTGAAGATCCAGACCGATACCATCAACACCCGCTCGCAGGCGGCGATCGCCAAGCTGGGCGCCCAGCGCGAGGGCGTGCTGCGCCGGCACATGGCAAAACCGGACGGCAGCTGGCGCGACACCGTGGTGTTCTCGGTGCTCGTCGACGAATGGCCGAGGGTCGCCGACGGTTTGCGCGCCCGCATCGCCGCCGACTGACGACTCAGTCAGAGTGCATCCACCGGGTCGATCTGGATGCGCGGCGGCACAGCGCCCTTGCGGGCAGAGCGCTCGGCGGCCATCGCCCGCAGCGCGGCAGCCAACTCGCGGCGGCCCGGCTGACCGATCCGCAACAGGGCCCGCAGC
>JALYVF010000170.1 GCA_030853385.1 Actinomycetota bacterium
GCGGACACCGGCGCTTGCCGGTGTCCGCCGCTGTCCGTGGACTACTTCTTACCGATGATCACGTGCGCATAGTCCTCGTCGGTCAACGGAGAGGCAACCACCCCGGTGACGTTCTTGGCCAGCACCAGGGCCGGCGGCGAGCTCGAAATCGGAATGGCGGGCAGGTACTTGCCGAGCAGATCCTTGTTCAGCTGAACGTACATGGCGTTGCGCTTGGTGGCATCCGGCTGGCTGTCGGCGGCAGCCAGATCGGCGGCCAGTTTCTTACCCCACGGGGCAGCGCCGGTGTCGAACCGGTTGGCCGGGCTCTGCAGCGCGAGGCTGCCGGACAGGAAGTTATCCGGGGTGTTGTAGTCGCCGGTCCAGCCGAGGAAGAACAGGTCGGGCTTGTTGGCCTCGACGCCGTCCAGATAGCCGCCGTTCCACGGCTTGGAGGTGACGTTGAGCTTGATACCGACAGCCTGCAGATCGGCTGAGAACGCGGTGAAAACGCTCTTCGGATCCGGCATGTAGGGCCGGGAAACCTCCGTTGGCCACCAGAAGTTCAGGGTCAGATTGGTGGCTCCGGCGGCCTGCAACAGCTGCTTGGCCTTGCCCGGGTTGTACGGGTACTGCTGGACCTGGTCGGTCCAGCCGGTGACCGTCTTGGGGTAGTACTCCAGGGCCACCTCTGCACCTTCTGGCAGCTGAGAGGCGACGAAGTCCTTGCGGTTCATCGCATAGGCGATCGCCTGACGGACCCGCAGATCCTGCAGGGCCTTGTTGTTCTTCATGTCGATGCCCAGGTACAGGTTGTTGAAGGCCGGCCTGATCAGCAGGTTGTAGTTCTGCTTCAGGCTGTCCCAGTCGGCAGGGTTGGGCAGATCGTAGCCGTCGATGGTGCCGGCCTGCAGCGCCTGCTTCCGAGCCGTCTCGTCCGGGATGATCTTGAAGATCAACGCGGAGATGGTGGCCTTGGTGCCCCAGTACGAGTCGTTGCGGACCAGAGTGATCACCCCGTTCGCCTTGTCATAGCTGCCGAACTTCATCGGGCCGGTGCCCGTCGGGTGCGCGGTGGCATAGGCGGGGTAGATGAACGCGTCACCGGAGGCCTGCACGTTGTTGGCGTCGTATTGCTTGAGCGCTTTCGGCGACTGGATCGAGAACGACGGAAGTCCGAGCAGCGCCGGGAACTTCGAGGTGTAAGCGCTGATCTTGACGACGGCGGTGTCGCCACTGGGGGTGCAGGACTTGTACAGCGAAGGAATTGCCTTGCCGCCCTTGTCCTTCTGGCCCTTGAAGCCGCCCATGTTGTCCGACCAGTACTGCGCCTGGACGGCACCGGCACCGGTCTGCGAGTACATCCGGTCCAGGTTGTAACAAATAGCGGCGGCGTCCATCGTGCTGCCGTCGGAGAATGTCACGTTGGGCCGGACCTTGAAGTTCCAGGTCAGCCCGTCCTTGGAGGTGGTCCAGGACTGCGCCAGCGCCGGCTGGATGTCGGCGGTCCCCGGCTTGAAGCTGACCAGGCCCTCCATCATCTGCCGCACCGGGCGGAACGACTCGCCGTCTGTTGCGTACAGCGGGTCGAACATGGCTGGGGCGCCGGCCGCGCCGAAGGTGAAGACGGCGTTCGAGTTGCCGGCAGGCGCTGCCGATGAGCTGGCTGAGGACGCCGTTGACGATCCCGTGCCCGCGTTGGTGGAACCGCCGATTCCCGAGCTCGACGTCCCGGTGGCCGGTGCCGACGCCGGCGCCGAGGCGGCGGCACCGCCGGTGCTCGTTCCGGAATTCTCGGCCCGCTTCGAGCTCGCGCAAGCGGCAAGTGAAACAGCCAAGGCCGCGGCTACTCCAGCAGCCATCAGCCGTTGTCGGCGCACACTCATTCATCCTCCAAGGTCAGTCCGGTGACGCAGCTCACGCCACCCCGGGGTGGAACCCTCAAACGGTAACGAGTTGCTTTGCCGGTCGCCTACCCCCGTCATCCGATCGTTACGATGCCGCTGAGGGGATTTCCTGAGCGTCACCCGGATGCCGGAACCAAGGAGACACGCCAGCTATGTCCGTTACCGACTCCGCCACCGCCGACCAGAGCACCCCGGCCGGCGGCTGGCCCGGCCTTGACGCCTCGTTGGCCGAGGCAGATCCGGAAGTTGCCGGCCTGGTGGCCGACGAGTTGCATCGGCAGCAGTCGACGCTGGAGATGATCGCGTCGGAGAATTTCGCGCCCGTTGCCTCCATGCAGGCGCAGGGCAGCGTGCTGACTAACAAGTACGCCGAGGGCTACCCGGGGCGCCGGTATTACGGCGGCTGCGAGTTCGTCGACCAGATCGAGACGCTCGCGATCGAACGGATCAAGGCGCTGTTCGGCGCCGGGTTCGCCAATGTCCAGCCGCACTCCGGAGCGCAGGCCAATGCCGCCGCCATGCAGGCCCTGATCAAGCCCGGCGACACCATCCTCGGGCTGTCGCTGGCGCACGGCGGCCACCTGACCCACGGCATGAAGATCAACTTCTCGGGGCTGCTGTACCAGGTGGTGGCCTACGAGGTGTCCAAACAGGACCACCGGATCGACATGGACGCGGTCGCCAAGCTGGCCCGCGACCATCATCCGAAGTTGATCATCGCCGGCTGGTCGGCCTACCCGCGGCAACTCGACTTCGCCAGGTTCAGGGAGATCGCCGACGAGGTGGGCGCTTTCCTGATGGTGGACATGGCGCACTTCGCCGGGCTGGTGGCCGCCGGCTTGCACCCGAACCCAGTTCCGCACGCACACGTCACCACCACCACCACCCACAAGACGCTCGGCGGTCCGCGCGGCGGGGTGATCCTGACCAACGACGCCGCGCTGGCCAAGAAGATCAACTCGGCGGTATTCCCCGGCCAGCAGGGCGGCCCGCTGGAGCACGTGATCGCGGCCAAGGCCGTTGCCTTCAAGATGGCGGCGGACCCGGCATTCAACGAGCGGGCTCAGCGCACCATCGACGGGGCAAAAGCGTTGGCGGACAGGCTTTCTGCCGACGACGTGGCCGCGGCCGGGGTGACGGTACTGACCGGTGGCACCGATGTTCACCTGGTGTTGGTGGACATGCGCGACTCCGAGTTGGACGGCAGGCAGGCCGAAGACCGGCTGCATTCGATCGGCATCACCGTCAACCGGAACGCGGTGCCGTTCGACCCGCGGCCACCGATGGTCACCTCCGGCCTGCGCATCGGTACGCCGGCGTTGGCCACCCGCGGGCTGGACGCCGCGGCCTTCACCGAGGTGGCCGACATCATCGCCACTGCCCTGACGGCGCCCGCTGGCGAGCTCGACGGCACGTTGGCCATCGGCCTGCAGGCTCGCGTCAGCGCCGTCGCCGACCGTTTCCCGCTGTACCCGAATCTGTAGTCCCCCACCCTGGCCGGGGCCCCCTCTGGGGACGATCATCTTCGGGCTTCGAGGACGCCCGCCCCGGCTGGTGCCCCCTCTGGCGAGGATCATCTTCAGTCTCGAGGACGAAGTTGTTGCATCCTGTCCCACTCGTCACACAGAGTGGGAAGTGGATCCTCGCCCGGCGGCGACCGGCTGGCGGCGGCCCTTCCAGTTGGCGAGTAACCGCAGCCGCAGCGGGTTCAGCGTCATGGCCGCATCGTGCAACCTCTGAGCGGCTTTTCCAAACAGCAAGGTCAGATTTTCGAGATGGACATGACGCTCAGGTCGATCTACTTTCGGGGACATGACCGCCAGCACCAGCACCACCGCACCGGCCGCCGCCGGCCAACGCTCAGCCGGCCAACGCTCAGCCGTCCGACGCTCAACGGAGACGTTCTGGGCGGACGCCGACCAGCATCTGATTCGTTACGTCGGGGCCGGCTCGTTCACCCCGGCCATCATCGATCGGGCCGAAGGGAGCTTCCTGTACACCGAGGACGGCGAGCAGATTCTCGACTTCACCTCCGGGCAGATGAGCAGCATCCTTGGCCACTCACATCCGGAGATCGTGGCGACGCTGGCACGGCAGGCCGGCAAGCTCGACCACCTGTTCAGCGGCATGCTCAGCCGCCCAGTCGTCGAACTCGCCAGCCGGCTGGCCGCATCGCTGCCGGCGCCGCTGGACAAAGTACTGCTGCTGACGACGGGCGCCGAGTCGAACGAGGCGGCCATCCGGCTGGCCAAGCTCGTCACCGGGAAGTACGAGGTGGTCTCGTTCGCCCGGTCGTGGCACGGCATGACGCAGGCCGCGGCCAGCGCGACCTATAGCGCCGGCCGAAAGGGTTACGGCCCAGGCGTTCCGGGGAATTTCGCGATCGCTACGCCGCATTCCTATCGGCCCGACTTCACCCTTCCTGACGGCAGTCTGGACTGGCAACATCAGCTGGATTTTTCGTTCGAACTGATCGACGCGCAATCAACGGGCAGCCTCGCGGCCTGCATCGTGGAGCCGATCCTGAGTTCCGGCGGCATCATCGAGCCACCGGTCGGCTACCTGACCGCCCTTAAAGAGAAGTGTCGCGAACGGGGGATGCTGCTGATCTTCGACGAGGCGCAGACAGGGCTGTGTCGCACCGGCGACTGGTACGCGTTCCAGCACGAGAACGTGGTGCCGGACATCCTAACTCTGTCCAAGACCCTCGGCGCCGGACTGCCGCTGGCGGCGGTGGTGACCAGTGCCGAGATCGAAGAGGCCGCGCACGACAGGGGTTTCCTGTTCCTGACAACGCACGTATCCGATCCGCTGGTCGCCGCGGTCGGGAACACCGTGCTGGACGTGCTGGAGCGGGATCGAATGGAGCTGGCAGCACGTGAACTCGGCGTCTTTCTCCGCGCCGGCCTTGACGACCTTCAACGGCGGCACCAGGCCGTCGGCGACATTCGTGGTCGTGGCCTGCTGCTCGGCTTGGAACTCGTCCTTGATCGAGCGACCAAACAGGGATCGGATCAGCTGGGAGCGCAGATCACCGCCCGCTGTCTGGAACTCGGGCTGCACCTCAACATCGTCCAACTACCGGGGATGGGCAGCATCTTCCGCATCGCCCCGCCGTTGACGGCCAGTAGGCAGGAGCTGACGCTGGGCCTGGCGATTCTGGACAGAGCCATCGGCGAGATCTGGTCCGGTTTCGGCCGCTGACCTTTGAGCCGGCCCGGCGCGGCCCCGGCCGGGGTGGGCGTGGGAAGTTGATCCTCGTGGGGCCGAAAGTGCGAAGCTGATCGTCGCCGGGGTGGGCGTCAGCTGGTGACCTGGCGCTTGGAGGAAATGACGCCGGTGTTGAAGCCGGCCAGATGCAGGCCACCGTGGAAGCGGGCGTGTTCGATCTTGATGCAGCGATCCATCACCACATTCAGGCCGGCTGCTTCGCCCCTGCGAGCCACCTCTTCGTGCCACAATCCCAGCTGCAACCACAGTGTCTTGGCGCCGATGGCGATTGCCTCGTCGAGCACGGCCGGCAGGTCGTCGCGAGAACGGAAAACGTCGACGATGTCGGGCTTCTCGGGCAGTTCTGCCAACGACCCGTATACCTGCTGGCCCAGGATCTCCTTCAGCACCGGGTTCACGAAGTAGACCCGGTACGGGCTGGACGACAACAGGTAGGTCGACACGAAGTACGACGCTCTCGACGGCTTGTCCGAGGCGCCGACGATGGCGACCGACTGCGACTCGCGAAGGATCCGTAGCCGGTCGGCGGCCGAGGGTCCCTGCCAACTGCGATCGCCGTGATCTGTCACGCCGCTCCTCCTTCGCTCGGGGCCGCCGCGGCGGCGATCTCGAGGGCCTGGTCCAGATCCCACAGGATGTCGTCGACGTCCTCCAACCCGAGCGAGATGCGCACCAGATCGGATGGCACACCGGCACTTTCGAGTTGTTCAGGCGTCAGCTGCCGGTGCGTCGTCGAGCCAGGATGCAGCACCAGCGTCCTCGAGTCGCCGACGTTGGCCAGGTGCGAACAGAGTTGCAGCGCTTCGATAAAGCGTTGCCCGGCAACGCGTCCGCCGGCAACGCCGAAGGCGAACACCGAGCCTGGACCTAGCGGCAGGTACCGGTTGGCCCTGTCGTGGTGCAGGTGCCCGGGCAGGCCCGCGTAGTTCACGTAGGCGATCCGCGGGTCGGCCGCCAGCCAGTCGGCCACCGCCCTGGCGTTGGCCAGGTGCGCATCCATCCGTTGCGGCAGCGTCTCGACGCCTTGCAGTAACTGGAATGCCGACTGCGGCGACAACGCGGGACCGATGTCGCGCAGCTGCTCGCTGCGCAGTTTGGTGAGGAAGCCGTACTCACCGAAGTTGTCCCACCAGCGGATCCCGCCGTAGGACGGCACCGGTTCGGTGAGGGTGGGGAAGTTGCCGTTTCCCCAGTCGAAGGTGCCCGACTCGACCACCACCCCGCCGAGGGTGGTGCCGTGGCCGCCGAGGAACTTGGTGGCCGAATGGATCACGATGTCGGCGCCGTGCTCGAACGGTCGCACCAGGTACGGGGTGGCCAGGGTGGCGTCCAGCACCAGCGGAATGCCTGCGGCGTGGGCGATCTCGGCCAGCCCGGCGATGTCGGCGATCTCGCCGGACGGGTTCGCGATCACCTCCGCATACACCGCCTTGGTGGTATCCCGGATGGCGGCGGCGTAGTCGGCCGGATCGGTGCCAGCCACGAAGGTGGTGTCGATCCCGAACCGGCGCAGGGTGACGTCGAGCTGGGTGACGGTCCCGCCGTACAGCTGCGAGGCGGCGACGATGTGGTCGCCGGCGCCGGCCAGCGCTGCGAACGTGATGAACTCGGCGCTCATCCCCGATGCGGTCGCGACGGCGCCGATGCCGCCTTCCAGCGATGCGATCCGCTCCTCGAACGCGGCAACGGTCGGGTTGCCGATCCGCGAGTAGATGTTGCCGTACTTCTGCAGTGCAAACAGGTTTGCCGCATCGTCGGTGTCGCGGAAGACGAACGAGGTGGATTGATAGATCGGCACCGCCCGCGCGCCGGTGGCGGCGTCCGGGGTTCCGCCGGCGTGCAAGGCCCTGGTGCGGAATCCGAAGGTGCGTTCGGTCATCTGGCGGCTCCGGCTGGCGAGCGGGCGCTGCGATGTGCTGGCTGAACACCGCGAAGTCGGTGCGACCCGCACCCCCAGTCTAGGAGCCGATTCGCACGAATTCCCGCGCGCGGCGCCAATCGCCTAGTCGTCCCACCATGCGGGAGGCTGGCGACATCGGCGGCGCGATGCGTTATCGTTGCCAGCGATATCCATCAAGACCGGCAGAGGGACAGGCCCGATGAAGCCGGGGCAGCCTCCCTTGGGGTAACCCAAGGGAAAGGTGCCAAATCCTGCGGAGGTCCAGGTTCGCCTGGGTCGCCGGAAGATGGAATGCGGGTGACGAGTCCTTTTTAAAAGAGGATCGCCAATCGCAGCGCCGTCCCGGTCGTGCCGCAGGTGCTGGCAGCCCGAGACCTGGGAAAGGCGCACACCATGCCCGAGATCTCCCGCCTCACCCGCGGAATCCGAGCCGGCATCGATTCTGACACCTCCCACGGTGCGATCGTGCCGCCGCTCTACCTGTCGAGCAACTACAGCTTCGCCGGCTTCGGCGAGGCCAGGCAGTACGACTACACCCGCAGTGGCAACCCGACCCGCGATGTGCTGGCCGAGGCGCTGGCTACCCTCGAGGGCGGCGCCGGCGCCGTCGTCACCGCGACCGGCATGGGCGCCATCACCGTCTGTCTCAACGTGTTGCTCTGTCCCGGCGACACCATAGTGATTCCGCACGACTGTTACGGCGGCACCTGGCGGCTGTTCGATTCGCTGTCGCACCGCGGCCACTTCGACGTGGTGACGGTCGACTTCGGTGACGAAACCGCTGTGCAGCAGGCACTCTCGGCGCCAATTCCGCCGAAGGTGGTCTGGCTGGAGACGCCGTCCAACCCGCTGCTGCGAGTCACCGACATCGAAGCCGTCAGCACCGCAGCGCACGCCGTCGGCGCCACCGTGGTCGCCGACAGCACCTTCCTGTCGCCGATCCTGCAGCGCCCCTTGGAGTTCGGTGTCGACCTGGTGGTGCACTCGACCACCAAGTACATCAACGGGCACAGCGACGTGGTGGGCGGCGCCGTCATCGCCGCCACGCCGGAGCTGCAGGAGCAGGTCGCCTGGTGGGCGAACGTGTTGGGGCTCACCGGTTCTCCGTTCGACAGCTACCTCACCGTCCGCGGCCTGCGTACCCTGCACACGCGCATCAAGGCGCACCAGGAGAACGCCGCCGCAATCATCGACGCCATCGCCGCCCACCCCGCCGTGTCGACGATCTACTACCCGGGCCTTTCGGGCCACCCAGGGCATGAGATCGCCGCCCGCCAGCAGGACGGCTTCGGGGCGATGTTCTCCATCGACCTGGCCGGCGGTGAAACCGCCGTGCGAGCATTCCTCGACGGGCTGCGCTGCTTCAGCCTTGCCGAATCACTCGGCGGTATCGAGAGTCTGGTCGCGCATCCGGCCACCATGACGCACGCGTCGATGACGGCAGCGGCCCGGGCAGTCGCCGGCATCGGTGACGGGCTGCTGCGGGTATCCGTCGGCATCGAGGCGGCTGACGATCTGATCGCCGACGTCCTCGATGCGCTCGATCGGGCCTACCACGCCACCGCAACGGTCGCGGTGAACTACTCCGGCGAGCTGCCCACCCTGGTCGCCGCCAGCTGATCGACGCCAGCTGATCGACGCCAGCTGATCGAGGCAGCGACAGACCGATCTCAGCCGCTCGGATCGAGGCGGCGGCCGCCGAGTTCGGCCGCCAGCAGGTCGACGGCCGCCTGCTCCGGATCGTGCGGTGCAGAGGAGGCGGCAATATCTGGATCGCCGTAGTCGTCGGGAATCTCGTCGATCTCCTCGTCCGGTGGTGGCACCGGGTCCGGCGTCCGGTCGGTGCCCGCAGGTCTGTTCTGCCTAGCGCCGCCGGCGGCGCTACGCGCAGCAGATTCCGTCCCCGGCGACGCCCCCTCCCTGGCTGGTAAGCGGGGCATCGAATCCGGTCGACCCTGTCCGTCCGGCGCTGCGTCGCCGGCGTCGCAGCTGATCGTCCAGTCGACGCCGAGCACCTCCCGCAGCGCCTCGCGCAGCAGATCAGCATTGGCCGGTTCTACGACTCGACGCGCCATTCCGGCATGCGGCATCGTCAACCGCAACACCCCACCGGACACCTCGGCAACGGTGGCCGACTCCAGCAGAATCTGCGTCGTTCGGCGGCGTCGTTGCACGGCGGCGAGCACTTCGGACCAGACCCGGCGTACATCGGTGACCTCGACGTCGCCCTGCTTCTTACCCGCCCGCGGTGGAACCTGTGGTGGGACAGGGTTTTCCGACGCTGATTCAGCTGCCGCTGTCGGCTCGGGCGGCGGCTGCTCTGCCGGTGATTGTCCGGCGGACGGTTGCTCGGCCGGCGGTTGCTCGTCCTCCTGATTCCCAGCCGGTGACTTCTCGGCCGGGGTCTGAGTTGGCGGTGACGGCGCCGCTTGCTGCCGCGGGACGGCGTCCGACTGCAGCGATGGTGGCGGCGGCAACCCGAGGGTCGACCGTGCCGGTGGCTTCGTAACCGTATCCGGTGCCAGCGCCGGAACCGGCGGCTCGACCGACGTCGGCGCCGTCGCCGTCGGCGCGGCATTTGCCGGCTGCGAGCGCCTGGCGAACTGCTTCTCGCCGCCGGACGCAGTGCCGGATGCCGGAGCCGGGGGCGCCGGAGCAGCAGCGCCAACGGACGCAGGAGCGGGCGCAACATCCGCACGTGCAGCAGCGGGACCGGGTGCTGCGGCAGTAGGGACCGGAGGGGATGCGAGAACTGGGGCGGGTGCGGGAGTGGATGACGGAACATTGGCGGCGGCCGGTTCACCGGCGATCGACATCCGGCGTTCCATCCGCTCCAGCCGTTGCAACAACGCGCCATCGGCAGTGGATGCGGCGGGCAGCAGCATCCTGGCGCACATCAGCTCGAGCACCAGCCGCGGCGCCGTTGTGCCTCGCATGTCGACCAGGCCGGTATGCACCACCTCGGCCATCCGGCTCACCGTCGCAGCGCCCAGCCGGTCCGCCTGCGCCGTCATCGAGACCAGCTCGTCGTCCGGTACGTCGATCAGACCCTTCTCGGCGGCGTCCGGCACCGCGCCGAGAACCATCAGATCGCGCAGCCGCTGCAATAGGTCGGCGGCGAACCGGCGCGGATCGTGCCCGGCCTCCACCACCTTGTCGACGGCACCGAACACCGAAGCGCCGTCGGCCGCCGCCAGCGCGTCGACCACCTCGTCAAGCAGCGCCGAGTCGGTGACCCCGAGCAGCGCGACCGCACTCGCATAGCTGACGCCGTCGGGGCCGGCGCCGGCCAGCAGCTGGTCGAGCACCGACAACGAGTCGCGGGCCGAACCACCACCAGCCCTGATCACCAGCGGGTACACCGCCGGGTCGACAGCTGCACCTTCCTCGGCACACAGCTTCTCCAGCAGCGCCCGCAGGGTGGCCGGTGGGATCAGCCGGAACGGGTAGTGGTGAGTGCGCGAGCGGATGGTGGTGAGCACCTTGTCCGGCTCGGTGGTGGCAAAGATGAAGACCAGGTGCTCCGGCGGCTCTTCGACGATCTTGAGCAGGGCGTTGAAACCCTGCGTGCTGACCATGTGGGCCTCGTCGATGATGAACACCCGGTACCGGGATTCGGCGGGCATGTAGAAGGCGCGGTCGCGCAGCTCGCGGGTGTCGTCGACGCCGCCGTGGCTAGCCGCGTCCAGCTCCACCACGTCCAGCGAACCGGGTCCTTCGGGTGCCAACGCGATGCAACTGGGGCACTCACCGCACGGATCGGGAGTGGGGCCGTGCACGCAATTCAAGCTCCGTGCCAGGATCCTGGCGCTGGAGGTCTTGCCACACCCCCGAGGTCCCGAAAACAGATAGGCGTGGTTGATCCGGCCGGCCGCCAGCGCCGTTCGCAGCGGCTCGGTGACGTGTTCTTGCCCCACCACTTCGGCGAAGGTTGCCGGTCGGTACTTGCGGTAGAGAGCCAGAGCCACAGGGCGAGACTACGTGCCGGCGCCGACACCTGGCCGACTGCCGGTCAGCGCTCGCATGATGTATGCCTGGCCGGCGGTATACAGCGCCATCACGGCGGCATCGGTGAATCCGGGTGACACCGGCGATTCGCGAAATTTCGCCAGGCCTAGCAACAGATCGGACAGCGCGAACAGGCCGGCACCGACAACGGCGTCCCGGCGTCCGGTGCCCGCGGCCAGGGCCGCCATGGTGGAGATCACCCCGATGTAGCCGGCCACCGGAATCTTCAGCGCACCGGCCCGCGGCAGGATCGCGGACGCTCCGACGGCCATCAGCGCGGCTGCCGGAATTGCTGCACTGGGGCGTCGCTTCAAGCCAGCAAGGCCGCCGGTCTTGGCGAAAGCCGTTGCGTAGCAGGCATGTCCGGCGAGGAACACGCCGAGCCCCACGATGAATGCGGGGTCGCTGTCGTCAAGCAGTGCCAGGTCGCCGATGCGGCACATCGCTACTCCGGCCGCGGTGACGGACCTGACGCTGCTGGCGTCGGCCGCCCGCAACCGCAGCCCGAGGACCGGCATCAGCGCCGGTTTGGTGATCCACCGCAACCG
>JALYVF010000291.1 GCA_030853385.1 Actinomycetota bacterium
ACCAGTGCCGCAACGCGTTCGGCACCAGCTCGGCCGGCGCGGCGTCGGTCCACGGGATGCCGAACGGCATCGCCGCCGGATCGTGAATGCCTGCCAGGATCGCGTCGATGGCTTCCGGAAAGTCCGATTCCCGCATTCCCGTGAGCCGCAGGCGTCGGGTCTGCAGCACGATGCCGGCCGATGGCCAGTACTGCGTCAAATCCGTCATCCGAACCAGGGTGCCCGCCAGTACCGGATAGGGCAATCGAGTTCCCGCTAGGGTGGCGATCATGTGGGCGGTGACGATAGAGGCTCCGGGCGGGCCAGAACAGCTTCGTTGGTCGGAGGTTCCGGCTCCAGTTGCCAGGCCTGGCGAGGTGCTGATCAGGGTCGTCGCCAGCGCGCTGAACAGGGCAGATCTGCTGCAGGTTGCCGGCAAGTACCCACCGCCACCCGGTGCGTCGGAGATCCTCGGGATGGAGTGCTCCGGAACAATTGCCGCCCTCGGTGACGGGGTGACCGGCTGGTCGGTGGGCGACGAGTGCTGCGGGCTGCTGGCCGGCGGCGGCTATGCGGAAATGGCGACCTGTCCCGTCGAACAACTACTGTCGATTCCGGCGGGCGTCGACCTGGTGTCGGCCGCAGCGCTGCCAGAGGCCACCTGCACGGTGTGGTCCAACCTGGTGATGACGGCTCGACTCGCCAGCGGGGAAATGCTGCTGGTGCACGGCGGTGGGTCTGGCATCGGCACGATGGCGATCCAGGTGGGGTTGGCCCTCGGCGCCACCGTAGCGGTGACAGCGTCCCGCGACGAGACGCTGGCTCAGTGCGCGGAACTGGGAGCCGAGTTCACCATCAACTACACGGTCGACGACTTCGCGGTGGTACTCAACGCAGCGACCGGCGGCGCCGACGTGATTCTCGACGTCGTCGGCGGGAAGTACTTGCAGCGCAACGTGTCCGCGTTGGCCGACGGCGGCCGACTGGTGGTGATCGGCACCCAGGGGGGCGCCACCGCTGAGCTGGACCTCGGCGCCCTGCTGCGCAAGCGCGGGTCGGTGACGGCGACAGCGCTGCGGTCGCGGCCGGTCACCGGTCGGGGCTCCAAAGCCGAGGTGGTGAAACAGGTTTCCGAGCACCTGTGGCCGTTGATCGCCGCTGGCAGGGTGCGCCCGGTGATCGAGGCCGTGCTGCCGATGCCCGAGGTGGCCGATGCGCACCGCCGAATGGCGGCCGGTGGACATCTCGGCAAGATCGTTCTGCAGGTACCGAACTACAAGGAGCAGCAATGACGAACTCTGAACAGCCGATGGGCGACCAGCGACGGGTGGTGGTGATCGGACCCGACGGCCAGCCTGTCGGAGAACCCATGCACCTGGCAGACATGACCGCGAACGGCGAGAACGACGATGCCGCAGCGGGTTCGGCCAGCGCCGCCGACATGATCGGCGAGCCGGCCAAGGTAATGCGGATCGGCACGATGATCAAGCAGCTGCTGGAGGAAGTGCGCGCCGCACCGTTGGACGAGGCTAGCCGCGTCCGGCTGAAGGAGATCCACGCCAGATCCATCAAGGAGCTGGAGGAGGGTCTCACCCCCGACCTGCGGGACGAGCTGGAGCGGCTCTCACTGCCGTTCCCCGAGGACTCCATCCCGTCGGACGGCGAGCTGCGAATCGCCCAGGCACAGCTGGTCGGCTGGCTCGAGGGTGTGTTCCACGGACTACAGACGGCGCTGTTCGCCCAACAGATGGCCGCTCGCTCTCAGCTCGAGCAGATGCGCCGCGGTCAGCTGCCACCCGGCCACAGCAGCGCCGCCGACGGCAGCGGCAGCACCGGTACCGGCCAATACCTCTGACCTAGGTGCGGCGCCCCTGGCCCAGCGGCCGCAACGAGGTTCTCGGGCCGGCCGACACGCGTCTGCCGAGCCGCCCCGAGCCCCCGTCACCAGCACCGTCACTGCTAGTCGCCCGAATCACGATGTACTGCCACGGCTTCCCGGCCGGCGAGCACACTGGTTGACTCGTCCCAGCGTTCCCCGGCGGCCGCATCGCTTGCCTTCCGAGCGACGCCGGACAGGGTCTCGAGTACCACCCTGTTGGCCAACATCGCGGTGATGTCCGCGTGATCGTAGGCCGGCGCCAGCTCAACGATCTCCATCCCGACCAGGGCGGATTCCCGACCGATCCGGCGTACCGCATCGAGCAGCTCACGGGCCGTCAGGCCGCCAGGCTCCGGCGTTCCGGTGCCAGGCGCCATGCCGGGATCGACCACGTCGATGTCGACCGACAGGAACACCCCGTCGGTGTCATCGGCGGCGGTCGTCAGCACCTCGGTGAGCACCGATTCGAGGCCGCGAGCGCCGATCTCGGCCATCTCGTAGGAATGCAGCCCGTTCGCGGCCATCCAGGCCAGATCGTCGGGTCCTGGCCAGTAGCCACGCAGGCCGATCTGGAACAGCCGGTCACCCCGCACCGCACCGGATTCCACCAAACGGCGCATCGGCGAGCCGTGGCCGTGCAGCGATCCGAACTCGGTATCGCCGGTGTCGGCGTGCGCGTCGAAGTGGATCAGCGCGATCCTGCCCTGGCCGAAATGGTCGGCCAGCACCGTCATGTCGGCCACCGCGACACTGTGGTCGCCGCCCAGCACGACAGGGATCTTGTGTTTGCTGACCACCGAGCGCACCGCGGATTCCAGCGCTGCCATGGCCTTCGGAAGCTCGGCCGGTGGCATCCGCACATCGCCTGCGTCGGTGACGCTGAGGTCGACCAGCGGATCCACCCGGAGCGCCAGGTGCGGCCGGGAACCGCTGTGATGGGAGTAGTCCCCGCCGCGAATGGCCGACGGGCCGAATCTGGCGCCGGACCGGTAGCTGGTCGCCGAGTCCCACGGCGCACCGATGATTACCGTCCGTGACGCCGCATAGGTAGCCGGATCGGACAGGTCGCATTGCGGCACCCCGAAGAAGGTGAAGTCGGGGCCGAACATCACGCCGTAGCGCGCCATGGGGTCAACTCTCCGTTGAGCGGTCGTTCGGTCCAGCATGCCTGTCGGCGATCCAGGTCACGAAATCGAGGCCGAGTCCGAGCCGGTTGAGCGTCAGCGGAATGCCGACTTCGCGGGCTCCATGGTTGTTATCCGCCTCATGCCGTCGCTGAAAACCGCCATAAGACCCGCGAAGTCTAGCTAGAACCAGCGCTCGAGGATCTGCGCGACGCCGTCGGAATCGTTGTCCGGCGCGACGTCGGTGGCCGCCGCCGCTGCGAGCGGGTGGGAGTTCTGCATGGCGAAGGACCGGCCGGCCCAGCGCAGCATCTCCGCATCGTTGGGCATGTCGCCGAACGCCACCACGTCGGCGGCGTCGATCGTTAACCGGTCGGCGAGCCGCTGGATGGCGGCGCCCTTGTTCACCCCGGCGGCGGCCACCTCGATCAGTCCGGCGTTGCTCGAGTAGGTGATGGACACCCGATCCAGGCCATCGGCCGCGGCGGCAGCGGCCAGTACCGACGAGTTGTCCCCGTGCCGGACCAGTAGTTTGACGGCGGGCTGGGCCAACAGCTCGCTGCGGGGCAGAATGCCGAACTCGCCGTCCGTCCAGGGATGGTCGTAGACAGCTTCCGACCAGGCGTTGATGGTGTCGCTTCCCTCCCGCTCGACGGCCAACGCGATACCGGGCAGCCGGTGCTCGAGCCGCTCGACGAACTCGTGCATCACCTCGACCGTCAGCGGGCAGATCGCCAGCAGCTCCTTGGCATCGATGTCGAATGTCACGGCGCCGTTCATACAGATAGCGGTGCCCCGAAAGCCGATGTCGATCACCGGGTCCAGCCAGTAGGCGGGTCGGCCGGTGGCCACCACCACCTCAGCGCCCGCATCCGCAGCTCGGCGAAGCGCGGCGGCGTTCCGCTCGGAGACCGTGCCGGCGCTGCTCAGCAGGGTGCCGTCCATGTCGGTGACGACCATCCTCGGTGCGTTGCTCACACCTCCAGTGTCTCAGGCGCGCCGGGTGGGACGTGCCAGCAGCCAACAGTGCCCCGGCCGCTCGCCCGCGCCCCGGCTCGCCCGCGCCGCCGTCCCGATGATCATGGCTCTCAGCCCGCGAAACGCCGACGAACTGCCCGATCTGCCGGGCAGCGAACCATGATCAACTGGAGCTGGGGTCGGCCGCAGCGAGTCGCTCCGCGAGATGGGCCCGCTCGATGTCGTTCTGGCACAAGGAGATGGCCGCGCGAAACTGGTCGGCTGCCGCGACGGCATAGCCGGACCGCAGCAGCAGCTCAGCCCTGACTGCCGGCAGCCGATGCGAACCAGCCAGCGCGTCGTCCAGCCCGTCCAGCCCGTTGAGCAATGCCAGCGCCACTGCCGGCCCGAACCCGACGCCGCTACCCTCGGCGACCGCGACCGCGCGATTGAGCCGCACAGCTGGCGAGCCGGTCAGTACCTCAAGCTCGGTGTACCAGCCGGTAATCCTGCTCCAATCGGTGTCGCCAGTGGTGGGCTCAACGGCGTGCTCGGCAGCGATCAGCGCCTGCAGCAGGTACTCGCAGTAGCGCACATCGGAGGCACTGGCAGCGTCCTTTCTGGCCAGCAGCTCGGTGAGAATCCCTACGGCCTCGGCGATCTCGTCCCGATGCCAGCGCCGCCCATCCTGCTCGGGCAGTAGCACTGCCGCACCGTCGGCAGCTGTCCTGGCGTCCCTGCGAGAATGCTGGAGCAGCAGCAATGCCAGCAATGCCAGCAGCACCCGGGATCCTGGCAGCAACTGCAACAGCACCCGCACCAGCCGGATCGCCTCCGCCGCCAGCTCGACCCGCAGCAGGTCCGGCCCCGTTCGGGGCGCATAACCGGCGGTGAACGCCAGGTAAGCGATGTCAGCGAGACCGTCCAGCCGTTCGGCTATCCGGTCCGGTGCCGGGACGACGAACGGCACCCCGGCTGCGACGATCTTCTTCTTCGCCCTGGTGACTCTGGCGGCCATCATCGGCTCGCTGACCAGGAACAGCCGAGCGATGTCGCTGGTCGGCACCCCGAGCGCCAGTCGAAGCGTCAACGCCGCGGCGGCCTGCCGGTCCAACGCCGGATGCGCGCAGCAGAACACCAGTCGCAGCTGCTGGTCGGTCACCTCATCGCCAGGATCCGCCGAAACTCGTTGGGCCGCTGCGGCTGTGCGGGCATCGGCCACCAGTAGCGGTTCCAGTCGGGACGCGACCATCTCCGATCGCATCCGGTCGAGCGCGCGGCGCCGCGCCGCCGTCAGCAACCAAGCCGCCGGGTTCGCCGGAACCCCGTCGACCGACCAGTGATCGGATGCCGTCGCCACCGCGTCGGCCAACGCATCCTCCGCCAGGTCGAGCCGGCGAAATCGGCTCACCAGCAACGCAATCAGTCGACCCCAGTCCTCGCGGACGACCTGCACCAGCAGGTCGGGCGCCGATGGCGGGAGCTGCTTCTCGTCGACACACTCCAGACCTCACACCGGTTCGAGAACGTCCCTACCGAGGAAGAGCCGCAGTGCCTGTGGCACCGCAACACTGCCGTCCTGCTGCTGGTGATTCTCCAGGATCGACACGATCCATCGCGGCGTCATCAGGGTGCCGTTGAGGGTCGCGGCGATCTGCGGTTTGCCGTCCGCGTCGCGATAGCGAATGCCCAACCTGCGGGCCTGGAAGGTGGTGCAATTCGACGTCGAGGTGAGCTCGCGGTAGGCCTGCTGGGTGGGCACCCAGGCCTCGCAATCGTACTTGCGGGCTGCCGAGGTGCCGAGGTCGCCGGCAGCCGTATCGATGACCCGGTAAGGGATTTCCATCTCACCGAGCATCTCTTCCTCGATGGCCAGTAGCCTTGCATGCTCTGCCTCCGCGTCCTCCGGACGGCAGCAGGTGAACATCTCGACCTTGTCGAACTGGTGCACCCTGATGATGCCCCTGGTGTCCTTGCCGTAGCTGCCAGCCTCCCGACGGAAACAGGACGACTGCCCGGCATACCGGATCGGGCCGTCGGACAGATCAATGATTTCACCTGAGTGGTAGGCGGCCAGCGGCACCTCGGAGGTGCCGACTAGGTACAGATCATCCTCGCGCAGGTGGTACACCTCGGCGGCGTGTTCACCGAGAAACCCGGTGCCCTCCATGGATTCCGGCTTGACCAGGACCGGCGGGATCATTGGCGTCAGCCCGTGTGTCAGCGCCTTGCCGATCGCCATGCTGAACATCGCCCACTGCAGCTGGGCGCCGATGCCGCGCATGAAATAGAACCTGGTGCCGGACACTTTCGCGCCCCGCTCCATGTCGATCGCGTTGAGCTTCTCGCCGATCGCCAGGTGATCGAGCGGCTCGAAGTCGAAGGTGCGCGGCTCTCCCACGTGCTTGAGCACCACGAAGTCGTCTTCGCCGCCGGGCGGCACGCCGTCGAGGATCAGGTTCGGGATCGCCTTGTGGGCTGCGGTCATTGCCTGGTTGGCGGCCGACTCGGCCAACTCGGCTGACTTCACACCGGCCGCCATTTCCTTGCTGCTCGCCAACAATGCAGGTCGCTCATCTTTCGACGCCTTGCCGACGCTCCTGCCGAAGGCCTTCTGGGCGGCGCGCAGGTCGTCGGCCTTGGCCACCGCTGCCCGCCGCGCGGCGTCGGCCGACAGCAACCGGTCAACGGCGGACTCGTCCGCTCCCCTGGCACGCTGGGAGGCGCGGACGGCCTCTGGATGGTCGCGGAGCTCGCGCAGGTCGATCACCCGGCAAGCCTATCGGGACGGTCGTCGCCCAGGCTGCTCGGTTCCCGTGCCCAGAGGCGCACCTTCCAGGATGCGGATCGTCCGGAACGCGTTCTACGGTTCTGCGATGACGACTACACACTGGACACTGGGCTGTGACGCGAGCGATCCTCAGCTGCTGGCGAGTTTCTGGGCCGCAGCGCTTGGTTATGTTGCCGAACCGGGATATGACTTTCCAGATGGCGCGTCGATCGTCGACCCCGACGGCGAACAGCCGGCGATCAGCTGGCTGCGGGTGCCGGAAGGAAAATCGGCGAAGAACCGGCTGCATATCGATATTCGGGTCGCTGGCGAAGGGCCGTGGGACATGGCCGAACGTGAGCAACTGATTCGCGCCACGGTGCCGAAACTGGTGGCCCTCGGCGGCACGGTCGTCCGTGAGGAGCGCTATGGGCCCGCCCTTGATCACGTCGTGATGCTGGACCCGGAGGGCAACGAGTTCTGCGTCGCCTGACTGAGCAGATCCCGCAGATCCCGCCGTCTAGGGCTGCGTAACGATGTCCAGCTCGTTGCCTTCCGGGTCGGCGAGGCTGCAACGACCGGGAGCGTCGGTAAGGATCCGGCCGCCGGCGGCGACAGCCGCGGCGATGCGGGCCGTGGCCTGGTCGTCCGGTACCAGGAGGTCGAGGTGGATGCGGTTACGCTGCCGGCGCCGGTCCTGCTCCGATGCGTCCATCTCCTGGAAAATGATCTCCGGGTTGAGTCGACGCGGGTCGTAGATGTCGGTCACATGCGTCCGTGGGTCGCGCTGGTAGCCGAGCACGGTTGCCCAGAAGACCCGCACCGCAGGAACATCGACGGCGTCGATGCCCAGCTGGACGAAACGCAGGCGGCTGGTGTCCGCCACGAGCCCCAGCTCGTGCGCCGCCGTCTGGATCCGGCTCGCCAGCTCCGCGAATGGGGTCTCGGACGGGTTCAGCTCGTCCTCCGACTGGTCCTTGCCGCTGTCGATCGTCACGCCGTCCGGCCGCAGGTCGACCAGCAGTGGCATGCCCGCATCGTCCGCCAGAGCGGCCACGGCCGCGGCGAGCCGGGCTGCCTGCACGGGCGCGGCAGTGGGATAGAACGCCATCGCGCCGAAGACCACTCGCCAGTCGGCGGTGGCCGGCCCCTGGGCGAGCTCGTCGCCAGGGACCACGTCGACCTCGTTCCCCTCGGCGTCGGCGAGCGTGAGCCCGTAGGCGCCGTACGGCTCACCGCCGACGGCCACCCTCACCGCCTGCACCGTGTCGGGCACCCGCACCACATCGACGTGGATCCGATTGCGCAGCGGCCGTGGCTCGTTCAGGCGGTGAAACGAGATCGCCGGATCCCGTCGCAACGGATCGGTGAGGACGTCGCCACCGACCGGCTGGTAGGAAAGCGCCGTCCCCCAGAACGACATCACCGAAGGGGTATCGACGGCATCGATCCCCAGCGACAGTGTTTGCAACGCGGCTGGATCCGCTGCCAGGCCGAGGTCGGCAGCTGCCGCCGATATCGCGCGGGCAAACGTGACACCGGTCTGCGATAGGTCGGCAGAGCCGACCGCGCGGATCTGCACCCGCACCCCGCCGGCGCGCAGATCCATGTCCGGCAGGCTGTCGGTCAACTCGGCGATGCGGCTGACCAGTGCCGCCCCAGCGGTGTGCGACGATGCGGTGAACCAGGCACTCGCGCCGCCGATGAGGACCCGCCAGTCTTCGACGCCGCCCGCTTGCTGGAAGTCGGTCGCTGTCAGTCGATCCATGTCGATTCCCCGTTTTCAGTCGCCGGTAGGAGTCGTGGTGGAAGCCGAACGATACGACGGTTTGCGGACGATCCGGGTCCGGATTCTCGAGACAGTCGACGCAGTTTCCTCTCGGCCACCCCTGACACTCGGCGCCAGCACGCAGTATGGAAACCATGCCCCTGGTGATGTCCGACAGTGACTTCGACGATCTGGTGTCCGAGGCGCTCGATCTGGTGCCAGAACAGTTCACCAAGGCGATGAGCAACGTGGTGATTCTGGTCGAGGATCATCATCCGACGAGGAGCCTCTACGGGCTGTACCACGGGGTCGCGCTCACCGAACGGACCAGCAACTATGCGGGGCTGCTGCCGGACACCATCACCATTTACCGGGACCCGATCCTGGCCCTCGCTGGCGATGTCGACGCCGCTCGCCAGCAGGTGACCACGACGGTGATCCACGAGATCGCCCATCACTTCGGCATCGACGACGATCGGCTCGACGAGCTGGGTTGGGCTTAGCCGTGGCCAGTATCAGGCTCAGGCCTTGTGCGACGACACCAGAGTGGCGAAGGCGATGATGTTGGACTGGTAATGCCCAGACGACGGATCGAAGGTGCCGCCGCAGGTGATCAGCCGCAGCCCCGCGTAATTGAGGTTCCCGTATATCTCCTGGGTCGGGAAGGCGGTCTTGCTGTACGAACGCACTCCGTCAATCTTGAAAACAGCGACGATTCCATCCTTGCGAGTCACCGAAACCTCGTCGCCCGGCTTCAGAGAACCGATGGAATAGAAGATCGACGGACCGTATTTCGCCGAATCCACGTGACCAAGGATCACCGAAGGACCAAGCGTGCCAGGTGTCGGAGAGCCGTTGTACCAGCCGGCTTTCCCGTGCGGGTCGTCCACCGGCGGGACCGCGATGGTGCCGTCGGGCAACCGTCCGAGATTGAGCAACGAGGAGGAGCTGATGTTGATCGCCGGGATACTCAGCGATACCGGCTGGGACGCCGGCAACACGAGCCCGTTGATCGCCAGCGCGTTGAGGGATTGCTGTACCACGTCGGTGGGCGGCGGATCCGACGCGGCCAGCGGCTTGCTCGCCGCGCTGGCCGGCGACTTGCTGACCGAGGTGGTCGGCTTCGCGGCCGACGCACTCGCTGTCGCCGAGGACGAAACACTCTGCGAAGACGTGGGTTTCGGGCTGGTCGACGGACTCGCGGGCGAGGAGGGGGCTGCCGAGGACGGCACCGCCGAAGCGGCATCGGACGAGGAGCCGGTGTTGGCGGCGTCACCCGACGATGAGGCTGGCGAGCCGGACTCGGGGGGATTCAGCGTTCCAGCGGCACTGGCCGCCGGCTGCGGCGGACCGGGCTTGCTGCTGCATGCTCCCACCACGATCAGGATGACGCCGATCAGCGCGACGGCCGCGATGGCCCATCGGAGTAGCGCAGGCCGCCCCCGGTTGCCGGACGAAGCACTCGGCACCTGGTGACTCATTTGCTACTCACCTCACCCTTGTCGTGACGGTAGAACGCCGACATCGGACGGGGCCACGTTCGGCCCCGTCCGACGGCGACACTTCTTGGTCGATCAGGCGGATTCGTTCGAGGAACTGTTCCGCTTTGCTGCCAGCGCGGTTGCACCAGCGGCCGCAGCCAACAGAGCTGCACCGCCGACGATGAGACCGCTGTTGTTGCTGGCGGCGGCGCTACCGCCACCGGTGCTGACCGGACCCGACGGCATGCCGCCCGACATCTGCGTCAGGAACGGCGCGACCGCGGACAACACTGTTGCCTTGGTCTTCGGCTTTTCGAAGGCGCCCATGTAGACGCCACCCTCGGCCGGAAGGCCGAGCAGGTTGCCGACGATGGCGGCGTGCCGTGCTTCGACACCGAAGATGCCCGCAGCTGCCTGCAGCACCGACTTGTCCTTGATGTAGCCGGCTGCGCCGAGGTAGGCGCCGACACCGGTGTTCTCGAAGACCTGACTGGTCGTCAGGAAGCTCTTGCGAGAATCGAAGGAAGCACCGAAATTGACACCGGGTGCTGCCACCGGGGTGCCACCCAAGCTCTTGATGGTGGCCGTGATGGCGGTGACGTGGTACTGCTCGTCCGACTGAATCTGCATGAGGTAGCCAGCTTCGGACGAATCGAGCAGGTTCGCCTTGTTGCCCTGCACGTAGAACGCCGCCTCCAGGTATTCCAGAGTGAGCGCGTAGTTCAGCACGTCGATGTCGCTGCCGAAGTCGCCAGGCGCTGCTAGCGCCCACCGATTGTTCAGCGCGTTCAGTGCCAGTCCTGCCGGCACCTCACTGACCTGGCCGTGTACTAGGTCGCGTTGCTGTGACATGTTCATCTTCCTTTCTTAGCCGATCAGCGGCTTGACGGCGGCAAGGACGGTGGCCATCGTGGCGTGCTTCTCGATGGGGTTCGGGAACGAGTTGCCCCCGGTGAGCTGCGCCAGAATCGCGGCGTGCCGCGATTCGACACCGGCGATCGAAGCGGCGGCGGCGAGCACGTCCAGGCTCTGGATCAGCGGAACCTGGCCGTGGTAGGCCGTGACGCCCAGCTCTTCGAACATCGACGCCGTCTTCAGGAACTGCGTCTTGCTGCCGAACGTCCCGGACGGGTAGGTGATCTTCGGCTTGGACACCGGAGTGCCGCCCAGCGCCTTGACCGTGCCGGCCACGGCGGCGACATGCTGCTTCTCGTGATCCTCGATCGGCGTCACCAGCTCTAGGTCGCGCCCACTGAGCAGGTTGGCGGCCAGACCCATGTTGTAGAAGTCCGCCTCCAGATACTCAAGCGTCAGCGCGTAGTTCAGAATGTCGAGGTCGCCCCCGGCTTTCTTGGCCGCCAGTTCCTGGCGGGCCTGCGACTTGATCGTTGCAGCGGATGCGCTGGGCGCGTTGAGCAACCCACCACCGACCACATATGTGGCCCCCACTCCAACCAATCCAGCCATTTTGAGGAAGCTGCGCCTGCCTTGGTTGGTACTGAACTGCAGTACCGGCTTCCCGTCGAAAATGCGGTCGTCGCCCATGGTGATCCCTTCGTGCGTAGGGGTGCACACGAACGAGGTGCGGCGTCGCTGTCGATCTCGCGGCGCAGTACGTCAGTTGCGCGGGGTGCGCAGTTCTTTTCGCGTGCGTCTGGCTTGACGGGGTTCGGTGCGCTCGGGTCCGCGGATGGGTGGCTGAGCAGGTTCACCCGTACGGGGTAATTCCGCTCCGGGATCACGTTCCGTGATCCGGTGGCGAGAACGAGCCCTCGATTCACCGATCCGCACCGGCCAACGGGGCCGATTACGCTGCTCAGGTGGCCACCATTGCGGTCGTTGGGGAGATCGTCGCGGATGCCGTGCTGCCGGCCGACGGCATCGTCGACGGCGCTGCGCACCTCACTGTGCATCCTGGTGGCGGCCCGGCGAACGTCGCGGTGGCCCTCGCGCGGCTGGGCAGCACCGCTAGATACGCGGGCCGGATCTCTACCGGTTCGCTCGGCCGGATGGCGCGGGAGAAGTTGGTCGCTGGCGGCGTCGATCTGACGGCGTCGCAAGATGCTGCCGAACCGCAGACGCTGGCGATCGCCAGACTGTCGCCGGCCGGTTCGGCGAGCTATGAGTTCTATACGGCGGGCACGGCGGATTGGGCATGGACGGATTCCGGCCTCGCGCCGCTGATCGACGGTCCCTTCCCCCGCGGCGACGCACCGGTGGCTATCCACGCCGGCACGCTGGCGCTGGTGCTGCAACCCTCGGGTGAGGTGATCGAGCGGCTGTTGGCACGAGCCCGCGAGCAGCTGACGGTGTCCATCGACCCCAACCTGCGCACCCTGTTGGTGCCGGCGCAGCACTACCGCGAGGTGATCGGCCGTTGGGCGGGGTTGGCCGACATTGTCCGGCTCAGTGGGGACGACCTGCTTGAGCTGTGGCCGAACTTCACCCCCGAGCAGGCCGCCGACCATCTGCATTCCCTCGGGGTACGGCTGGTGGTGGTGTCATTGGGTGGGGACGGCGCGTACGCCTCGCTGCTCGGCCAGCAGGTCAGGGTGCCGATCGCGCCGACCCGGCTGGTAGACACCGTCGGAGCCGGCGACTCGTTCCACGGTGGGCTGCTGCACCGGCTGGCGGAGGGCGGGCATCTCGGCGGCCGACTGGAAACGCTGGACCCGGCCGGGCTGCAGGATGCGCTGGAGTTCGCGGCCCGGGTGGCCGCCATCACCGTGTCGCGAGCCGGCGCCGACCCGCCGTGGTCGCACGAACTCGACTGACCACGCCGGGGTTCCAGCGGCGTCGGCACGTCGACCGGCTCGTCCGGCTCAGCCACCCGTCGGGTCCGCCAACCGCCCCAGCGGATCGGCGGCAGGGCCGTCACCGGACGCGTCGTCCAACTCGACGCCGCCGATCGCATCTCCCGTCCACGACTCGCCCTGCCATGGCTGGTTGCTGTCGGCGCGCACCAGCACGATGACGCCGGTGTTCGAGACCGGCCGTCCGGCACCGAAGTCGTCCGGCAGGTTAGCCGCGCGGATGCCGGCCCACAACCTGATGACGGCGCCGTGGCTCACCGCGACGACCGTTCCCGGCGCTTGATCGAAGGCCTCGGCAATCGCCTCGTCATAGCGCTTCAACACGGCGCCGCCGGATTCGCCACCGGGCATCGCCGCATCCAGCCGACCGTGCATCCATTCACCGAGCACCCCGATATAGCCATCCACCGCCTCGTCGGTGCCGGACATCTCCCACGCGCCGGCGGACACCTCACGCAGCCCGTCGAGCACCGCGATCGGCAGTCCGCGGGCCGTCGCCAGCGGGGTAGCAGTGAGCTGCGCTCGGGTCTGCGGCGAGGCGACGATGGCGTCGACGTGCTCCCCGGCCAACGCCTCGACGATAGCGGCAGCCTGCTCGGAGCCGAGGTCGGTGAGGCGCGGTCCTGGCACCGCGGTATCCAGCAATCCGAGCACGTTCGATGGGGTCTGGCCGTGCCTGATCAGGATGAGCCGCAACGCTTCTCGCCTCCAAGGCTGGTGATCGTCTCGGTGGCAGCTGCGTAGGCGGCCGATCCGGCGAAGTCGGGACGTTCGACCACCTGGCCGCGGCCCCGCGGGTACGACCCGAGGTAGCGGAGCAGTGCCCCTCTGCGATGCAGCGCGGCCAATGTGTCGGCCATCGCCGGCTCGGCAATGTGCCCGTCGGCATCGACCAAAAACACATACTCCCCCATCACTTCTCTGGTGGGACGCGACTCGAGCCTGGTCAGGTTGACGCCGCGGCCGGCGATCTCGCCGAGCACCTCCAGCAGGGTGCCAGGACGGTTGGGGACACTGAGCACCAGGGAGGTGCGGTCGTTGCCGGTCGGCGCCGGCGGTGGCGCCGGTCGACGCAGCAACACGAACCGGGTGACGGCGTCGGCGTTGAGTCCGATGTCTCGTGAGATCGCTTGCAGCCCATAGTGTTCAGCAGCCACCGGCGCCGCTGCAGCGGCATCGATGGTGCCGGCCTGCACCGCCGCTGCCGCGGCGGCGGTTGAGCCGGTGACGACGGCCTCGGCGTTCGGGAAGTGTGCGGCAAGGTGCTCGCGGACCTGGGCGTGTCCGTGTGGGTGTGAACCGATGGTGTGGATGTCGGCGGCCTTGGTGCCCGGCCGCACCAGCAGATCGAACCGCACCGGGAGGTAGCACTCAGCGACGATGCGCAGCTCGCCGCCGTGGATCAACTCGTCCTGGGTGAGCGAAACGGTGCCCTCGACCGAGTTTTCCAGTGGGACAACCGCCGCGTCGGCCGCTGCGGTGCGGACGGCATCGATGGCTGTCGCTACCGACGACTGCTGGACCAATTGCGGGGCAGCGGATTCCGCGGCCGCCAAGTCCCTGGCGGCCTGCTCGGTGAAGGTGGCCTCCGGCCCCAGGTATGCCCAGCGTTCGCTCACCATGGGCAGCCTATCGGGGTCGGCGCTTAGAGTTTGTCTGCCAGCTCACCCGTTGCCCAGGAGACCATCGTGCTGATCGTGTGCCCCAACCTCGCGATCGACCACACGATCTGGCTTCCAGCCGTGCTGCTGGGCGCGGTCCAGCGCACCGGTCCTGCCGTCTCGGTAGCCGGCGGTAAGGGCGCCAACGTGGCCAGGGTCTGCGCGGCACTCGGCGGCAGTCCAACGGTGCTGGGGTTCCTCGCGGCCGCCGGTGGGACGTACCTGCGCGAGCTGTTCGCCGCCGAGGCGCTGCCGTTGACCGCCCTGGACGTTGCCGGCGCTGTCCGCTGCTGCACGACGCTGATCGAGCAGTCCGGCAGGGTGAGTCTGCTCAACGAGAAGGGCGCCCCCGTCACCGACGCCGACTGGCAGTCGCTGCTGGCGGCTGCCCAGGTAATCGCCACCCAGACGGCGGCCGGCTCGGCACCGGTCGCGGTGATCGGCACCGGCAGCCTGCCGCCCGGATCGCCGGTCGACGGCTACGCCCGGCTGGTGGAGCTGGTCCATTTCGCCGGCGGCGAGTGTGCCATCGACGCCGGTGGACCGGCGCTGCGCGCGGCGGCTGCTGCCGGCGCAGATCTGCTGTGCCCCAACCTGTCCGAGGCCATCAGCGTGTCGTCGGACGAGCCCGACACCGTCGAGGAAGTGGACGAACAGGCGGCCGATATTCCCGACAGGGCAATGGCGGCGGCCAACGAACTGTTGGCGCTGGGCGCCGGCCAGGCAGCGGTGACGGCGGGTTCCAGCGGGGTGGCCCTCGCCGGTCCGGGCCTCGAGGTCTGGCTGCCGACGGTCACGGTGACGGCGCGCAATCCGATCGGTGCCGGCGACTCGCTGCTGGCCGGCACCATGCTGGCCCGTGAGCGGGGCGCCGAG
>JALYVF010000292.1 GCA_030853385.1 Actinomycetota bacterium
CGGTGGACGTGCTCGACGAAGTGGCAGCCTTGCTGACCGTCGGCGCCGATCCGTCGGCCGCCTGGCACGGCGCGTCCGTGCACCCGGATCTGGCGTCCATCGCTGCTGCCGCCTGCCGGTCGGCCACCGGCGGAACAACGCTGGCAGCTGCCTTCTCCGAACAGTCGCAGATGTTGCGCAGGCAGAACTCGGATGCTGCCTCGGCGGCGGCCGGACGGGCCGGTGTGCTGATGACGGCGCCGCTCGGTGCCTGTTTTCTGCCGGCGTTCCTTTGCCTCGGTCTTGCGCCGGCGATCGTCGGTCTGCTCGGCACCCTGCACCTGTGGTGAACGCTGCCGACGGTGACCCGGGCTTCCCCGGCGAGTTGTCCACCCATCGATGGTTGTCCACAGATTCGACCGGCTCGCTGGTGCGCAGCAGTTGCGTTCGTCACGCTGGAGTGACCAGGCGATGCAACGGGTGTCGTCCAGAGAAGGAGAGGGGGAATGCCCTGTGGGCCAACACCTTCAGCATCGGGTGATGCGGCGGGCGATCGAGTTCGGCCGGGCAGTTCAGGCCAAGTCGTCCGGCGCCGACGGCGGCATGACGACCGTCGAATACGCCGTCGGGACACTGGTCGCTGCCGCCTTGGCTGCGGTGCTGTATCGCATCGTCACCGGGCAGTCGATCATTACCGGGCTCACCAGCCTGATCACCAGAGCGCTGAGCGTGGTGTGAACAGCACCCGGTCCCGGCGAGTCGACGACGGTGGATCCGTCACGATCGAAGCGGCGATCGCCCTGTCGGTTGTGGTGATCGTGCTGGCGATGTGTCTGGCCGGGATCGGGTGTGCCATCGGTGAGATCCGCTGCGTCGATGCGGCGCGGGAGGCCGCACGGTTGGCCGCCAGGGGCGACGGCGATCAGGCGGCCGAGGTGGTCGCCAAGCTGGCACCGGCCGAGGCCAGCCTGAACCTGCGGGTCGCCGGAGACACGGTGATCGCCACGGTGACGGCTGTGCCGGTCGGTGGCCTGCTGCCCGCGGTGCGGCTGACGGCCACCGCTGTGGCCGCGAAAGAGCCTACCGCCAATGCCGAGCCATGATCGGGACAGCGGAAGTGCGACGATCCTGGCCGCCGTCGGCGTCGCCATTCTGATCGTAGTGCTCGCCGTTGGTCTACAGCTGGCCGGCGCGGTGATTGCCAGACACCGAGCAGAATCCGCGGCCGACCTGGCAGCACTGGCCGGCGCGGCCAAGGTCTTGACCGGTCAGCAATCCGCCTGCAGCGCGGCGGCCAGTATCGCCGCGGCCAACGGTGCGGCGCTGCAGGATTGCGAGCTGATCGGTCTCGATCTGCGGGTGACGGTACGGGTGGATGCCGTCGTCGGCCCGATCGGTGGCGCTGCCATCGGCAGGGCGCGGGCCGGCCCGGTGGTGCGGTGACGGTGACTCGGACGTGCGTTCGCAGCCGAAGCCTGGCGCCGGCTCGAGGGCGAACGAGGAGTGTCGTGCGCTTCGGCCTGGGGCGACCCGGACGTTCCTGCCAGGGTGCACTCAGTTCACCCACAGGGCCGGTCGCTACAGATGGACTGCATGGCTGCAGTGTTCGCAACGGCAACGCTGTACCGAACCAGCACCGGAACCGTTCGGGGCGCCGTGATCGGTACAGCGCTGCTCCTGATCGGTATCAGCACGGTATATCTGGATACCCACTGGGTCACCGATGTGCTCGGCGGCTGGCTGGGCAGTCTGGCGTTGTTGGCGCTGCCGACATTGCTACCGCCGACAGAACGCCTGGTGGACAGGGCAACTGGTGCTGTGCGCCGGAGCTGGCTGCGCCGTCGCGCGGTGATTCGACGGCGCGGTCAGCTGGTCCTGTCGCCAGATCGTCGTGGCCGGCCGGCGGCCGATGACTCCAGTACCGGACCGTTCACCGCTGCCAGCACCAGGTCAAGCACCAGCACTGCCCCGTCCTTGAACAGCGGATGGTTCCCGTTGCCGCACTTGGGCGATTGCACGCACGACGGGCATCCCGAGCGGCACTCGCAGGCGGCAATGGCATCCCGCACCGCCGTCAGCCATCGCGGCAATACGGCGTAACCGCGATCGGCGAAACCCGCGCCGCCGGCGAACCCGTCGTAGACGATCACCGTCGGGACGCCGGTATCCGGGTGCAGATTCGTCGACAGGCCGCCGATGTCCCACCGATCGCAGCCGGCGAACAGCGGCAGGAGTCCGATCGCCGCATGCTCGGCCGCGTGCAACGAGCCGGCGACAGCGTCCACTCCAATACCCTGCGCGGCAAGCGCTTCCGGTTCGATCGCGAGTTGAACGGCGCGGGTGTCGAGGACCTGTTCGGGCAGGTCAAGGGCAACCATGTCGATCAGGTCTCCGCGCGGTCGGCGACGCAGATAACCGACCACCTGCTCGGTCACCCTTACCCGGCCGAGCGACAGTGTCACTCCGCCGGAAAGGTGTTGTACTGCATCGGTTCCGGTGATCTCAACCGCCGACAGGGTCCTGGCGCTGGTGGTCCACTCCGGGCGGGCGGCCGTCACCAGAGCGACGCCGCCGTCCAGGTCGAGACTGTCCACCAGATAGCTCTCACCCCGGTGCAGGTGGACAGCCCCTGGATGGACGGCGGCCGGGGCGCGGGCGGAGTCGACGGTGCCCAGCATCCTGCCGGTGGCGGTCTCGACGATGGCGACCTGTCCAGCACCGCCGCCCCGCAGGTCGACCTCATGGGCCGGATGGCCGGGCAGCACGTGATACCAACCCGGCGAGCGAGCCCGTAACAGCTTGCGCCGCACCAGGTCTGCCAATACAGGGCGCAGCAGCTCCGGATCGCCGAACAGTGGCAGGTCGTCTTCGGTGAGTCGTAGTTCGGCCGCCGCGCAGCGCAGCTGCGGCCCGAGAATGTGCGGGTTCTGCGGATCGATGACGGCAGCCTCGACGCTCTGCCCGAACACCGCCTGCGGATGATGCACCAAGTAAGTGTCGAGCGGATCGTCGCGGGCCACGAACACCACCAGTGCCGCCCGGTCGTCGGCGGCCCGGCCGGCCCGGCCGGCCTGCTGCCACAAGGAGGCAAGGGTGCCCGGATAGCCAGCCAGCAATGCGGCGTCCAGGCCGGCGATGTCGATGCCGAGCTCAAGCGCATTGGTGGAGGCGACGCCGAGCAGCTCGCCGCTACCGAGGGCCTTTTCCAGTGCCCGCCGATCTTCCGGCAGGTAGCCGCCGCGGTAGGCGGCCACCCGGGGGGCGAGGTCGGGATCGGTGCGTTCCAGCCGTCGTTGCGCCGTCAGCGCCACCTGCTCTGCGCTCTGCCGTGACCGCACAAACGCCAGTACCCGGGCTCCGGCACCGACCAGATCGGCCAGCATCCTGGCCGTCTCGGCCGGCGCGGATCGCCGGACGGCGGCGCCGTTCTCGCCGGTGGCGTCGTCGGTGTCCGACAGCAACGGCGGTTCCCACAGCACGAACTGGCGGGCGGCCCTGGGGGCGGCGTCGTCGGTCACCGCCGTCACGGTGGATCCGATGAGCCTGCCGGCCGCCAGCTCGGGTGCGGCGACGGTTGCCGAGGCGAGGATGAACACCGGATCGGATCCGTACCGCTGCGCCAACCTGCGCAGCCGTCTGATCACCAGCGCCACATGTGATCCGAAGACGCCGCGGTAGGCGTGGCATTCGTCGATCATCACCACTTCCAGGCGCCGCAGCAGCCTGGCCCATCTGTGGTGCGCCGGCAGCACGCTTCGGTGCAGCATGTCCGGGTTCGTCAGCACGAACCTGGCGTGGTCGCGCACCCAGTCCCGCTCGTCCAGCGGGGTGTCGCCGTCGTAGAGCGCCGGCCGAATACCTGGCAAATCGAGCGTGTCGATCGAACCGAACTGATCGGCGGCCAGCGCCTTGGTCGGGGATAGGTACAGTGCGCAGGCCTTCGGGTCGGCCAGCAGGGTGGCCAGCGTCGGCAGTTGGAACGCCAAGGACTTACCGGACGCGGTACCGGTGGCCACCACCACGTGTTGGCCGTCGTGCACCAGCTGTGCGGCTTGTGCTTGATGTTGCCATGGCCGGGCTATTCCCTTGGCGGCCAACGCATCTCGCAGCAGATCGGGCACCCAGTCCGGCCAGTCGACGGCGCGTCCGGGGCGAGCAGGTAGCTGCTCGATGTGGGTGACCGGATTCTCCCGCGCCGGCACCGCGCGCCGCAGCACTGCCAGCAGGTCGATCGGTCCCGTCACCCCTGCATTGTCCGCTGCCCCCACCGGCACTTATCAACATTGACCGCGCTTCCGAAGTTCGCGGTTTTGGGACGGAAGTGACAGAAGTCGTCAACTTCGTCAGCGGGATCCATGCGGGCACCCTCCCGCCGACGAAGTCGGTGGGGGATTGATAAGCGCCAAGGGAGGAGGATTGACCGATGACGGGCCGGAAGGTGATCGGGGTGGATTCGTCCACCCAGTCGTGCAAGGTCGTGCTGTGTGCCGCCGATACCGGGGAGGTGTTGGCCACCGGCAGGGCCGACCATCCGGACAGCACCGAGGTGGACCCGGCGGCCTGGTGGGCCGCCTTCGAGCACGCCTCGGACGGGCTGCTGGACCAGGCCGACGCGATATCCGTTGCCGGACAACAACACGGCATGGTCGCGCTGGACGACACCGGCGCCGTTGTCCGCAACGCCCTGCTCTGGAACGACCTGCGGTCGGCGCCAGACGCCGACGATCTGGTGGCCGAGCTGAGCGCACCGGAGTGGGCCAGCGCGACCGGAAGCGTCCCCGGCGCCAGCTTCACCATCAGCAAGCTCCGCTGGCTGGCGCGTTGCGAGCCGGACAATGCCGCCCGCACCGCCGCGGTGCTGCTGCCGCACGACTGGCTCACCGGCCAGCTGGCCGCCACCAGCAACACCGGCACACCGGCTCCCATCGCGAATGCGATCACCGATGCCGGCGACGCCTCCGGCACCGGCTACTTCTCACCGGCGACCAGGACCCACCTGCCCGAGCTCGCCGAACGCGCACTCGGCCATCGACCCGCTTTGCCGCGGATCGCCGAGCCGGCCGAGCAGGTCGGGACGACCAGGTCCGGCGCCGCGATCGGCCCCGGCACCGGCGACAACATGGGAGCGGCCCTCGGGCTGGGCGCCGAGCCGGGCGATGCGATCGTCTCGTTGGGCACCAGCGGCACCGTCTTCGGCGTGTCTGATGGTCCGACCGCCGATCCGACGGGCGCGGTTGCCGGCTTCGCCGATGCCACCGGCCGGTTCCTGCCGCTGGTCTGCACGTTGAACGCCGCCAGGGTGCTCGGGGCGGCCGCCAGCATGCTCGGGGTCGACCTTGCCGGGCTGGAGTTGCTGGCGCTGCAAGCGGCACCGGGGGCCAGCGGTGTCGTGTTATTGCCCTATCTCGATGGCGAGCGCACACCGAACCTGCCGGCAGCCAGCGGCTCGCTGCACGGGCTGACCCGCAGCAACATGACGCCGGCCAACATTGCCAGGGCAGCGGTCGAGGGCATGCTCTGCGGTCTGGTCGACGGCGTCGACGCGCTGACCGCGGCACGGGGCAACGCGCCCAGCAGGCTGCTGCTGATCGGCGGAGCCTCCGCGTCGCGAGCGGTGCGGGCGGTGTTGCCGGCCCTGTTCGGCGGCCAGGTTCGGCTGCCGGCAGCGGCCGAATACGTGGCACTGGGAGCGGCCCGACAGGCCGCCTGGGTACTGGCCGCGGCCGGCGGAGCTGCCGCACCGGCCGACGTGCTGCCGCAGTGGACGGTGCCGGCTACCGACCTTCGCGAGCCCACCGACGCGGAGCTGGCCGGCGGCGTCGAGGTCCGGCGGCGGTACGCCGAGGTCCGGGTGGCGGCACACGGGGCGTGACGTCGAACAACCCGTGGCGCAGCGCGGAGTCCGGGTGGCTTAGGGTAATCGCCAGCACGCCGGCCACCTCCGGCGTGTATTCGCGTGTCGACCAATGCCGGTCCGCCTGCCGCGGCTCGGCGTGCCGCCCCGCGATAAGCACTCACGGCTGAGCACTCGCAGCGAGCGCCCCAGCGAGCACAACGGTAGGAGAACGCATGATCCGGCCCACCCTGGAAGCTGCGGCGAGCAACCTGGCCGCTGACGTCAGTGGCATCACGTTGGGCGGTGGAGACAAGACCATTGTCGTCATCGTCGCCGTAGTCGCCCTCGTCGCCCTGGCGATCGCCTTTGTCCTGCGCGCCGGCGTCCTAGCCGCCGGTCAGGGCACCCCGAAGATGCAGGAGATCTCTGGCGCTGTTCAGGAGGGCGCTGCCGCCTACCTGACGCGACAGTTCAAGACCCTGGCGATCTTCGTCGTGGTGGTGTTCGCGCTGTTGTTCGCGCTGCCGGCCGACTCGGCGGGTGAACGCATCGGCCGCAGCATCTTCTTCTTGATCGGTGCCGGCTTCTCGGCCACCGTCGGCTACACCGGCATGTGGCTGGCCACCCGCGCCAACGTGCGGGTGGCCGCCGCGGCCAACGAGGACGGCCCAGGCGGCAGGGACAAGGCCATGCGGATCGCCTTCCGCACCGGCGGAACCGTTGGCCTTACCACCACCGGCCTGGGCCTGCTCGGCGCGGCCGTGGTGGTATTCGTCTACATCGGCGAAGCCCCGAAGGTGCTGGAGGGCTTCGGCTTCGGCGCCGCCATGCTCGCCATGTTCATGCGTGTCGGCGGCGGCATCTTCACCAAGGCCGCCGACGTCGGTGCCGACCTGGTCGGCAAGGTGGAGCAGGGCATCCCGGAAGACGACCCGCGCAACGCCGCCACCATCGCCGACAACGTCGGCGACAACGTCGGCGACTGCGCCGGTATGGCCGCCGACCTGTTCGAGAGCTACGCCGTCACGCTGGTCGCCAGCCTGATCCTCGGCAGCACCGCCTTCGGTTCCAAGGGCCTGGTCTTCCCGCTGATCGTGCCGGCCATCGGTGTGCTGACCGCCATCGTCGGCGTCTACATCACCAAGCCGAGGGCCAGCGAGTCCGGGCTGGCCACCATCAACCGCAGCTTCTACATCTCCGCCGGCATCTCGGCGGTGCTGTGCGCGATCGCCGCGTTCGTCTACCTGCCGAGCAGCTTCGCCAAGCTCGGCATGGAAGGCGGCGGCAACCCGGCCGTCATCGCGTTCGTCGCGGTGATCATCGGTATCGCGCTGGCCACCGTCATCCTGTGGCTGACGGGCTACTTCACCGACACCAAGTCCAAGCCGACCAAGGACGTGGCCGGTACCTCGGTGACCGGTGCGGCCACCGTGGTGTTGTCCGGCATCTCGCTGGGCCTGGAGTCGGCCGTCTACACGGCGCTGGTGATCGGCGCCGCCGTCTACGGTGCCTTCCTGCTGTCCGGTTCGCTGATCGTCTCGCTGTTCGCAATCGCGCTGGCGGGCTGCGGGCTGCTGACAACGGTCGGCGTCATCGTCGCGATGGACACCTTCGGCCCGATCTCCGACAACGCCCAGGGCGTCGCCGAGATGTCCGGCGAGGTGTCGGAGGCCGGTGCCAAGGTCCTCACCGACCTGGACGCCGTCGGCAACACCACCAAGGCCATCACCAAGGGCATAGCGATCGCCACCGCCGTGCTGGCTGCCACCGCGCTGTTCGGCTCCTACTCGGATGCCATCACCACCGCGCTGGCCAAGGCCGGCGACCTTGCCGGCGATGTCGGACGGGCCTTCGAGGTCTCCATCATCAGCCCGAACACCCTGGTCGGCGTCGTGCTCGGTGCCGCTGTGGTGTTCATGTTCTCCGGGCTGGCGATCAACGCGGTGTCCCGCGCCGCCGGCGCCGTCGTGCAGGAAGTCCGGCGCCAGTTCAGGGACATTCCCGGAATCATGGAGGGCACGGCCAAACCGGAATACGGCAAGGTCGTCGACATCGTCACCCGCGACTCGCTGCGGGAACTGGCGACGCCGGGCCTGCTGGCCGTCCTGGCGCCGATCGCCGTCGGATTCGGTCTCGGTGTCGGTCCGCTGGCCGGCTACCTCGGCGGCGCGATCGCCACCGGCACCCTGATGGCCGTCTTCCTGGCCAACTCCGGTGGTGCCTGGGACAACGCCAAGAAGCTCGTCGAGGACGGGCACTACGGCGGCAAGGGCTCCAGCGCGCACGAGGCGACCATCATCGGCGACACCGTCGGCGACCCGTTCAAGGACACCGCCGGCCCGGCCATCAACCCGCTGCTCAAGGTGATGAACCTGGTGTCGCTGCTGATCGCCCCCGCCATCGTCTCGATGTCCGTCGGCAGCGGCGCCAACGCCGCGGTCCGGATCATCATCGCGCTGGTCGCGGTGGCGATCATCGTGGCGGCGGTGCTGGTGTCCAAGCGGCGGGCGAACCAGCTGCAAACAGAGGCACCGGTCGCGGCTTGACGTCGGCGGTGCCGGCCGAACCCGGGCCGCGCCGACGCGGTCGAGTGCACTGCAGTCTCCGAGCTACCGCAGTCCCGGTCCGGCAACATGCCAGGCCGGGACGGCGGCATTTTCCGGCACGCTGTCCGATATTTCTGGCGCTGTGCCCGACGTCGCTGGCGCCGAGCCCCGTACCGGTGGTGCCGGTACGGTTGGCACCGCCCCACCGCCCGCCACGTGATGAGGTATGTCGATGCTCAGCGTTACCCGTCCCCTCCTTCGCAGCACCCTCGGAGCCGTGTTGGCCGGCGGTCTGCTGTTGGCCGCCTGCTCCGGAAATTCGGCAAGCCAGCAGCCGACGAGCGGTGAATCAACCGGTCCGGACAGCGCGTCATCGTCCAGCGCCACCGGAGCCGCCGGGATCACGGCCGCTCCGGGCACCGGCAGCGCAAGCATGAGCGGAGCGGGCGGGTCGAGCAGCGCCGTCCCGACGGTGGGCCCGAACCTGAGCTCGACCCCCTCCGTGCCGATGTCCAGCCGGCCGCCGAAGCCGACACCGAGCTCGCCATCGCCGAGCGGGACGGGCGTAGTCGGTGCCTTCAAGCCCACGGACGTGACGTTCTTCACCGCGCTGTGCACGGGGTTGGGCGGCGACAAACCGCGCGAAAAGTTCAATTTCTTGACCGGCGAGCTGGACAGCAAGAAGGCCGCCGCGGCCACCCTGCTCACCGAGGTGGCCGGCAAACTCGATGCCGCCGTCGCGAGGATGAAGACGGCCGGGGCACCGTCGGTCGAGGACGGCAGCAAGCTGGCGGCAGCGGTCATCAGCACGTTCGGAAAGCTCTCGGCGGACGCCAGGGCCGGCGCGGCGTCGTTGGCCGGTGCCACCGACGCTGCCAGCCTGCAGCAGCTGTTCGACAAGGCGCTGGACACCATGAACTCCGCATCGGCCGGCCTTGACGCCTTCAACGAGATGATGGGCGCGCCGGCGATGGAGGTGCAGCTCGGCAAGATCCCGAGCTGCGCGAAATTGATCAACGCCTGACGATGGTTCGACTCGGCTCTCACCGGGAACCGTCTGAGGGCACCGTGCGTCACTGTTGACGGCACCAACTCCGTGCGCCGATGGCGTGCGGACCCACCCGGCAGGGGTCCGGGTGTGGACAGCACGACCGCCTCGCGGTCGTAAGAAGAGGAGATCGGATTATGAAGCGCACCACGGCAGTCGCCGCGATGATCGCGGCAGCAGGCCTGATGTTGGCCGGTTGCAGCAAGGAAAGCACCGGCACGCCCTCGGCAGGGTCGGGCGCCGTCGCCGGCATCAGTTCGCAGAACGCCACCTCCGCCGCTCCCGGCGCCTCGGATTCCGGATCCAGCTCTGATTCCAGCCCGAGCTCGGATTCCGGATCCAGCTCTGATTCCAGATCCAGCTCTGATTCCGGATCCAGCGCGAACTCCAGCCCTAAGGAGACCGTCGGCGGCGGAGCCCAGGGCGACGCGGCCACCACCACGTGGTTTACCGCCTACTGCGGCGGCCTGGCCCCGCTGACAGACATGGCCTCGGCCATGCCCAGCATGGACCCCAGCGGCGGCCCTGACGCCATGAAGAAAAGCATCGGAACGCTGTACAAGACCTTCGGTGATGCGATGACGAACACGTCGGCGAAGCTCAAGGATCTGCCGGCGCCGAGCTTCTCCGGAGGCGACAAGTTCGCTTCGACAACCGTGACTGCCCTCTCGACGATCGGCAAGACCTTCGAGGACGGCGCGGCCAAGATTCAGGCGGCGTCGGCGACGGACCTGCAGAAGGTGATGACCAGCGTCACCAGCGACATGAGCAAGGTGACCAAGACGCTCAGCAGCATCTACGGCAACATCGCCGCCTCGCCGGATCTGCTGAAGGTGTTCGGCCAGATCCCGGCCTGCAAGAAGCTCGGTGTTGGCGGCTGACCCGATTCCCCAGGTTCGTGTACGG
>JALYVF010000294.1 GCA_030853385.1 Actinomycetota bacterium
CTCGGCGCCACCCTGAGTTTTCTGATCCGCCGCGAGCTCAAACCGCTGGAAGCGATGGCCACCGCTGCCGACGACATCGCCCGCGGCGACCTCGACCGGCGGGTGTATCCCGGCGATGCCGGCACCGAGATCGGCCGGCTCGGCTTCGCCTTCAACGGCATGCTGGACGGCATCTCCCAGCTGATCGCCGAGCGCGAGCAGGGCGAGATCCGGATGCGGCAGTTCCTGGCGGACGCCTCCCACGAACTGCGCACCCCGGTGGCCGCCGTTCGCGGCTACACCGACCTGTACAAGGCGGGAGCGCTGCCGGACGACGCGGCCGTGGACAGGGCGATGGAGCGGATGGGCTTCGAGGCGAACAGGATGGGCGCGCTGGTCGGCGACCTGTTGACGCTGATCCAGGCGGACGCCGAAGGCGCGGAGCAGTACGGTCCCGTCGACCTGGCCGAGGTCCTCACCGGAGTGGTGGACGACGCGGCGGTGATCGACCGCCTCAGGGTCTGGCGGCTGGCCGGTACCGAGCCGCGGGGCATCGCGATGGTGTTCGGTGACCGCCTCCGGCTGCACCAGTTGTTCGCGAACCTGCTGGCCAATATCCGCACCCACACCGATCCCGGCACCACCGCCACGGTGACGCTGGCCGTCACCCAGTCCGAGGTGACGGTGTCCGTCAGCGACAACGGGCCCGGGGTGCGGGACGTCGACCTGCCCAAGCTGTTCGACCGGTTCTTCCGGGTCGATGCTTCCCGCAGCCGGATCAAGGGTGGAACAGGGCTGGGACTGTCGATCGTCGCCGCCATAGTCCGCAGCCATCGCGGCAGGGTGATCGCCTCGCACACGCCAGGCGGCGGTCTCACCACCACCATCGTGCTGCCATTGTGGATGCCGAAACCCACAACCTGAAGTTCACCCGGCGGGTGCGTGTGTCGCGGCGGGCCGGTCCGCCGGCCGCCGGTAGCGTCCGCCGTGCGGGCCGTGGGGAAGCGGCCCGTCTGGGAGGCCCCGATATGACGGTGCGGAACACAGCGGGAAACACCCCGCGGTGCGCTCACCTTCGGAGGGGGCCGGAACCGGGCCCTCGCGGGCGTCACCGCCGGTAGACCACCGGCAGCGACTCTCGCCGGGACCATCCGGCCGTTCTTCGATGAATGTGGGTGCGCGGTGTGCCCGTGCCCACCAGGGAGAGCCGTCCGTGGCCACACGTCGTTCCGCCCCTACCGCCAGCCATGCCGCGTCAGCAGCGCCGGCAACGAAGCCGCGGGCAGCACGAGGCACAGCAGCCAAACCGCGCCGCCGCACCTACGTGATCGATACCTCAGTGCTGCTCAGCGATCCATGGGCGATCGGCAAGTTCGCCGAACACGACGTGGTGCTGCCACTGGTGGTGATCGGCGAGCTCGAGGACAAACGGCACCATCCGGAACTCGGCTACTTCGCCAGGCAGGCGCTGCGGCTGCTGGACGACCTGCGCATCGAGCACGGCCGGCTGGACAACCCGGTGCCGGTCGGTGAGCAGAACGGCACCCTGCATGTCGAGCTGAACCACACCGACCCCGCTGTGCTGCCGGCCGGGCTCCGCAACGACTCCGGCGACTCCCGGATACTGGCCTGTGCGCTGAACCTGCGGGCGGAAGGGGCGGACGTCACGCTGGTCTCCAAGGACATGCCGCTGCGGGTGAAGGCGTCCGCCGTCGGCCTGACGGCCGATGAGTACCGGGCCCAGGACATCCTGCCGTCCGGGTGGACAGGCATGGAAACGGTGACCGGCACCACCGAACAGGTCGCCGCGCTGTACGGGGGTGGGCTGGTGGACGTCGACGCAATCCGCGAGTTGCCCTGCCACACTGGGGTGAAACTGTTGGGCCCCAACGGTTCTGCGCTCGGCAGGGTGACGCCAGGCAAGCAGCTGCGGCTGGTCCGCGGCGAGAAGGAGGCGTTCGGTCTTCGGGGCCGATCGGCCGAGCAGCGCATCGCCCTCGACCTGCTGATGGACGACGAGGTGGGCATCGTCTCGCTCGGTGGCCGGGCCGGCACCGGCAAATCGGCGTTGGCGCTGTGCGCCGGCCTGGATCTGGTGATGGAGCGCAGGGCACACCGCAAGGTGGTGGTCTTCCGACCGCTGTATGCGGTTGGCGGCCAGGAACTCGGCTACCTGCCAGGCAGCGAGAACGAAAAGATGGGTCCGTGGGCGCAGGCGGTGTTCGACACGCTGTCGGCGGTGGCCTCGCCACCGGTCATCGAAGAGGTGATCGCCCGCGGCATGCTCGAGGTGCTGCCGCTGACGCACATTCGCGGCCGCAGCCTGCACGACTCGTTCGTGATCGTCGACGAGGCACAGTCGCTGGAGCGCAACGTGCTGCTCACCGTGCTGTCCCGGCTGGGCACCAACTCGCGGGTGGTGCTGACCCACGACGTGGCACAGCGGGACAACCTGCGGGTCGGCAGGCACGACGGCGTGGCAGCGGTGATCGAGGCGCTGAAGGGTCACCCGCTGTTCGCCCACGTCACCCTGACGCGCTCGGAACGGTCACCGATCGCGGCACTGGTGACGGAGATGCTGGAGCTGCCGGACTTGACCTGACGCGCCGGTTGCCCGGCTGCGGCAGGTCGATGACGGACAATGGCCGATGGCGGTCGCAGGCCTGCGCCCGTCCGGCAACCGAAAGGGGAGCCATGTCGGCCCGCCGCGTCCGCCCGTGTCGTCGATGGGTCTTCGCCGCGCTGCCGGCGTTGGCCGCCGGAATGCTGGCGACCGGCCTCACCATTCCGGCCTGGGCCGCCACCGACGGCGCTGGTCCAGCACCGGCGGCCGTGCCGGCGCCGGCCGCTGCGGCCCCGACGACCACCGTCAAGACCGGCCAGCGGAGCGTTTCCGTCTCGCCGGCCAGCGGGATACCCGGCGCCGCCTCGTCGATCGCGGTGAACGGTGCGGGGTTTTCCGGCAAGGGTGATCTGTGGGTGGCGATCTGTCAGGACGGCAAGGGCGCCCCCGCCAAGCTTGATGCCTGCCTCGGCGGACCCATCCCCGGCAAGAACGTCACCAAGGAATGGGCGACGGTGACCGACAATCCTGATCTCGCCACGTCAGGGTTGAACGTCATCCAATGGCAGGGCGACAGCTTCAACGGCACCCTCCAGCTGACCAGCGCGGCCGACGCCAGCGCCAACTGCGTCACCGGCAAGTGCTCTGTCTACGTCCGCAGCTCCGAGAGCGGCAACAAGCAAGATGTGACGGTGCCGATCGCCTTCCAGTCGGCGGCCGGCTCGAGTTCGTCCAGTGCGTCGTCGAGTGCTCCCTCCACGCCGTCGTCGACGGCATCGTCCAGCACGGGGTCGTCCAGCCCGGCATCATCCAATACGGCGTCGTCCACCGGGGCGTCGTCCACCCCGCCAGTCCCGACCACCGTTCAGCCGCAGAGCGTCCTGCTCGACAAGGTGCAGCAGGGTCGCGACGAGGTGGTGGTGTTCGACGGGTTCACCCCTGGCGAGGCCGTCTCGGCGTCGATCAGCGGCAACCCGCCGGTAAAGCTGACGGTGCCACCCGCGAGTAGCAGCGGCTCGGTGCGGGTGGCCTGGAAGGTGCCGGCGACCTTCCCGGTCGCCGGCTATTCGCTGCGGGTGGAAGGCGCGAAGTCGTTGCGAGTCGGGGTGGCGAGCTTCTCGGTGATTGCCGCGCCGGTGGTCTCCTCGATCAGTTCGACCGCCAGCACCAGGTCGACGGTCTCGTCTGTCATCTCATCGGTTGCCTCGTCGGTTGTCTCTTCGACGGCGGTGTCCAGCACACCGTCGTCGACGGCGGTCTCCGCTGCCTCGTCGGCGAGCGCCCCCAGTACCACCGCCAGCGTCGTCGCTCCCGCGCCCGCCAACTCCTCGTCGAAGACTCCATGGTGGCTGTGGATCACGTTGGCCGCCGTGGTGCTGGTCGCGCTGGTGGTGGGGGCCGTCGCGCTCGGCCGCCGGCACCGCCAGGAGACCGAAGCCGAACAGGCGGCGGTCGAGGCGGACCTGGCGGCAGCGGCTGGTGAAGAGGCGGCTCGGCAGCAGCAGGCGACCATCATCGCGAACCAGCCACTGCGGCAGCCGATCGATCCGGGAGCGCCGGGGGAGTACGACGAGCATCCAGATCGGCCGATCCTGTTCTCGCACCGGCAGGCGGAGCATTACTCGCCGCCGACCGATCCGATCGACAGCGGCGACGCACCGACGCAGGCGATCGGCGGCACGCCCCCGTCGCAAGCGCCGCCGCCGCCGCCGCAAGAGAGCACCCAGTCCTGGCGCCCGGACTTCTCCCAGGATCAGTCGGCCGCTGGCCAGCCGATGCCTGGCCAGCCAGCGCCTGAGCAGCCGAGACCTGGCCAGCCAGCGCCGGATCAGCCGCAGCAGGACGAGCCGGGTTCAGGCACCCAGCTGTTCGATGCGTTGGCCGATGACGACACCGCTGCACCGAACGACGACGGCGCTGGCGGGACCGGCAACGGCGGTGGCGGCAACGGCAGTGCCGGTGGCGGCGGTGACGGTGGCGGCCGGCATCGCGGTGAATGGAGCCCGCCCGCCGAGTAGGCGCCTGGCAGCGACGGTTACGGGTGCGTCATCGACAGCACATCGAGGGTGGTATCCAGCTGCTCGGCGGTGAGCTTGCCGGCGTCCACGTGCCCGCGCTCGAGCACCACAGCCTTGATCGTCTTGCCTTCCTTCAGCGCCTGCTTGGCGATCGAGGCGGCCTCCTCGTAGCCGAGGAACTTGTTCAACGGGGTGACGATCGCCGGGCTGGATTCGGCAAAGTCCTTGCAGCGCTCCACATCTGCCTCAATGTCGGCGATGCAGCGATCGGCGAGCAGTCGAGAAACTCCTGTCAGCAACCGGATCGACTCGAGCAGGTTGCGGGCCATCACCGGCAGCATCACGTTCAGCTCGAAATTGCCCTGGCTGCCGGCGAAGGCGACGGTGGCGTCGTTGCCTATCACCTGGGCGCAGACCATCACGGTGGCCTCTGGCAGCACCGGATTGACCTTGCCGGGCATGATCGAGCTGCCGGGCTGCAGATCGGGCAGGTGGATCTCGGAGAGCCCGGCGCGCGGACCGGAGCCCATCCAGCGGATGTCGTTGCAGATCTTCGTCAGGCCGACGGCGATGGTGCGCAGCTGGCCAGATGCCTCGACCAGCCCGTCGCGGGCGCCCTGCGCCTCGAAGTGGTCGCGCGCCTCGGTGAACGGCAGCCCGGTGGTCGCGGCCAGCGCGGCGATCACCGCCGCCGCGAAGCCGGGCGGGGTGTTGATGCCGGTACCGACGGCGGTGCCGCCGAGTGGCAGTTCGGCCAGCCGGGGCAAGCAGGAGTTGAGCCGCTCGATGCCGTAGCGCAGCTGCGCCGCGTAACCACCGAACTCCTGCCCGAGGGTGACGGGGGTGGCGTCCATCAGGTGAGTGCGTCCGGACTTGACGACGGTCGCCCACTGCGCTGCCTTGGCCTCGAGCGCGGAGGCGAGGTGGTCCAGCGCCGGGATCAGGTCGCGGACCACACCTTCGGTGGCGGCCACGTGGATCGACGTCGGAAACACATCGTTGGACGACTGGGACGCGTTGACGTGATCGTTGGGATGGACCTTGCGGCCCAACGCCTCCGACGCCAGCGTGCCGAGTACCTCGTTGGTGTTCATGTTCGAGCTGGTGCCCGAACCGGTCTGGAACACATCGATGGGGAAGTCAGCGTCGTAGTCGCCGGCGGCCACCGCGCCGGCGGCGGTGCTGATGGCAGCGGCCGTATCCGCGTCGACGACACCGAGGGTGGCGTTCACCGTCGCAGCGGCCGACTTGATCAGCGCCAGCGCGCGGATCTGGCTGCGCTCCAGCCCGCGGCCGGAAATCGGGAAGTTCTCCACCGCCCGCTGCGTCTGTGCCTGGTACTTCGCCTGCCGTGGAACCCGGACCTCGCCCATCGTGTCGTGCTCGATGCGGAAGTCTCCGGGCGCCACCTCGGTGTGATCAGCCATGCCGCCACGCTAGCGGCAGTCCGACCGGGTCGAAAGCCGAGGCGGCCGGTGGTAACCAGCTTCACAGCAGCCGGGCGGCAGGACAGATAGGGCCGGCAGCGGGCGTGGGAAGATGGTGGGGTGGCAGACGGCGGGGTGGCAGATGACGCTGCGGCAGCTCCCGCTCCCACCACTGCCCGTAAGAACAAGACGGTCAGGGACATGGCGCTATCGATGGGCCTGATCGCCGTCGTGGTGCTGATCTTTGTCGGCATGTACGGCGGCTTTTCGTTCTCGCCTGGACGTGCCACCTCGAACGCCCCGCCGCCGTCCGCCGATGCCGTCAAGGAATTCGCCGACGCGCACCGGCTGTTGCCGTTCACCCCGGCAGTTCCGAAGGGCATCCCCACCGATTGGCATGCCAACTCGGCGGCCATCACCAACCCGGACGAGACCGACGCGGACACTCCGCTGACGGTGCGCGGCGGCTGGCTGACGCCCACCGGATTCGTGTCGCTGGTGGCCTCCAACGCCCAGCCGGCCGCGCTGCTGCGGTCAGAGTTCCCAGCCGCCGGCCCGGATCGCGGCACCGTGCTGATCAGCGGAACCGGGTGGACGGTGACCACCGGCTTGCGCGCCGAGGCCGCCTGGTACCGGGTCGGAGCGGGCGGAATCACCTACTTGATCACCGGCGATGCGGACGCCGCCGACTTCCACACGATGGCCGCCTCGATCGCCGGGCACTGACCACCCGACCCCGCAATCCGGGAATGAGCACCAACCTTGTGCAATGAGCCCGACCCCGCAATCCGGGAATGAGCACCAACCTTGTGCAATGAGCAGGTGAAGTTACTGCTGCTCATTGCACAGAGGTGCTGCTCATGGCGACGTGGATGGGTCTATCGGGCTGGAGCGGCTTTTGGCTGCCTGGACAACCTCAGTCCTCGGCTGCCTCAGCGAGAGCGGCGTCAACCCGGTCCCTTGCCCCGTCCAGGAACGCGGTGCACTGCTTGGCCAGCTGTTCGCCGCGTTCCCACAGGGTCAGCGATTCGTCCAGACTGAGCCCGCCAGCCTCCAGTTTCCCGACCACTTGGGCCAGCTCGTCCCTGGCGTGTTCGTAGCTGGCTGCCGGGTCGGCGGAGGTGGCGGCAGCTGCTGCCTCGGCCGCCGTGTGCGGTTGGCCGGCTGCCCGAGATGCCTTGCCGATCATGGTGTTTCCTTCTGTTGATCCTCTTCTGGCCCGTCGCTGGTGGCGACGATAGCGCCATCGGCCACCCTGATCCGCAGCCGGGTTCCGGTCGGCGCGTCGGCGACGGACTGCAGCACCGCCGGCGTTTCAGTGCCGGCCGTCCAGGCTTGGACAACGGCGTAGCCGCGGCCGAGGGTGGCGGCCGGCCCGAGCACGGCGAGCTGCGCGCGGCGGTGCGCGAGTTCTCTGTCGATGTGGTCGACGGTGGCCGTCAGCACCCGACGCCCGCGCTCGACCAGCCGCAGCACCTCGTTGTCCCTGGCGTCGACCGGCCCGTATGGATCGGCCAGCACGGTCGCCGCGGTGAGACGACCCAGCCTGGCCTGCTCGGTCGTCACCCAGCCGACCAGCGCTCGCCTGGCCCGATGCCGAAGGCCGTCCAGCAGCGCCAGCTCGGCAACCACGTCGGGGACGATCTTCTTGCCGGCGTCGGTGGGGGTGGAACACCGCAGATCTGCCACATCGTCCAGGATGGGATGGTCGGGTTCGTGGCCGATCGCCGACACCACCGGGGTGCGGCAGGCGGCAACGGCCCGGCACAACGCCTCATCCGAAAACGGCAGCAGGTCTTCAACACTGCCGCCGCCGCGGGCCAACACGATGACGTCGATCGTCGGGTCGGCCGCCAACCTGGCCAGCGCCGCCAGGATCTGCGGCACGGCCTGATTGCCTTGCACCGCAGTGTGTTCCACCAGAAACGCCGCGGCCGGCCAGCGGTTGGTGGCGTTCACCAGCACATCGGATTCGGCGGCCGAATCGCGCCCGGTGATCAGCCCGATGCGTCGCGGCAGAAACGGCAGCGATCGTTTGCGGTCGGCCGAGGTGAGGCCCTCAGCCGCCAGTAGCCGGCGCACCCTTTCCAGTCGGGCCAGCAGCTCGCCGAGCCCGACGGGGTGCATCTCGTCGACCCGGAGCGTCAGCGAGCCACGGGCGGCGTAGTACTCGAACTTCCCGTGCACCACCACCCTGGCGCCATCGGTCGGCGGCGCCGCCAGGTTCTCCACCACCGTGCGATGACAGGTGACCTGCACAGACATCTGCACCGCGGGATCGCGCAGGATGAGGAACGCGGTGGCACTGCCTGGGCGAAGGGTGAATTGGGCGAGCTGCCCCTCGATCCAGGCGGCCGGCGCCTTGCCGATGTATTCGACCATCCGCTGGGCGATGGCCCGCACCGGCCACGGGTTCTCCCGCGACGTGTCGCTCGCCCTGGCCGGCGGCCCGACAGCAGCGGCCGGCCGGTCGGTGGGGGCTGCCGTCACCGATGTTCCAGCGTGGTGATCCTGTTGCGCAGCATGGTCAGGTACGGCGGACGATCGCCGCTGCTCTCCTCGTGCCGCAGCAACTGCCGAAGGTCGTCGACCGTCAGCGTCCGCAGGTGCCCACGCACCTGGGCGACCGTCATCGCGTCGTAGCCGGCGAGCGGCAGCGGCTCGGCCGTTGTGCCGGCTGGCACTGTGACGGCCGGTGCTGCCGGCCCGCTGCCGGCCGTCGCCGTACCCTCATCGTCGGGTTCGTCGTCAATGGTGACGTTGCCGGCTGCGTCGTCGCCAGCAGCGTCATCGTCATCGAAGCGGGCCCAGGCCGGGTGCTCCTGCGGCTCGCGGCCCGAGTCGAGCAGTTCGTCACCCCTAATCGCCAGTTCGGTGAGTCGCTGCCGGACCTGCAGCGCGGCTTTCGTCACGGCGCCGGCCACCTCGACGCCCATCCCTGGCAGGTCGGCTGGCAGCCGGCGAATGGTCTCGACACCGGTGGCCAGCAACCCGGCGACCACGCGTAGCGGGAACGGCAAGGAGTTCGGCATGTCTCCACCCTGCCGCATCCGGCGGGCAACCGGGTGTTCGGCCCGTCACCGGCGGAGGTGAACGGCTGCCGGCTGCCTACCATGGGAGACATGACCACTCCGACCCGTCGCGTTCTGCTGGCCCGCCCACGGGGGTACTGCGCCGGCGTCGATCGTGCGGTGGTGACGGTGGAGAAGGCGCTGGAGACCTACGGCGCACCTGTCTACGTGCGCAAGCAGATCGTGCACAACAAGCATGTGGTGGCCACCCTGGAGCAGCGCGGCGCGATCTTCGTCGAGGAAACGGCCCAGGTGCCGGGGGGGGCCATGGTGGTGTTCTCCGCCCACGGAGTGTCGCCCGCGGTGCACGAGGAGGCGGCGCAGCGTCAGCTGAGGGTGATCGACGCGACCTGCCCGCTGGTCACCAAGGTGCACAAGGAGGCGAAACGGTTCGCCGCCGAGGGCTACCACATCGTGCTAATCGGCCATAACGGACACGAAGAGGTCGAGGGTACCTACGGCGAGGCCCCCGATTCCATCCAGGTACTCGACGGTGCCGACGGCGGGGCAGCGGTCGAGGCACTGCAGGTGACCGATCCGGACAAGGTGGTATGGCTGAGCCAGACCACCCTGTCCGTCGACGAGACGCTGGACACCGTCGACCTGCTGCGCCAGCGTTTCCCGCTGATGACCTCGCCACCCAGCGACGACATCTGTTACGCCACCCAGAATCGGCAGGAGGTGGTCAAGCAGATCGCCGGCGACTGCGACCTGGTGATCGTCGTCGGATCCCGCAACTCCTCGAACTCGGTGCGGCTGGTGGAGGTAGCCCTCGATGCCGGAGCCAGGGCGTCGCACCTGGTCGACTTCGCCTCGGAGATCGATCCGGCGTGGTTGACGTCGGTGGCGACCGTCGGGGTGACGTCGGGTGCGTCGGTGCCGGAGGACCTGGTCGAGGGCGTGCTGGATTGGCTGGCTGAGCACGGGTTCGCCGACGTGGAAGAGATCACCGCGGCCACCGAGTCGCTGACGTTCTCGTTGCCGAAGGAGCTGCGCTCCAGGCCGTCCGGGTGACCGTTCGCCGGCCGGCAGGACTGCGCCGGCCAGCAGGAATAGCCGCTCAGGTGCTGAGCTGATCGGCGGGCGGGCGCCGTGGCGCCATCGTGCGCATCGGCTGGGCCGCCATCCGCACCAACCCGATCACTACCGCGATGCCGGTTCCGACGGCCATCATCGGGAAGATCTTCACCACGTTGAAGCCGGCGTCGAAGACGGCCAGCCGGCCGAAGAGCTTGCCACCGAGGAAGACCACGATCGCGGCGATCAGCGGCGGCTGCACCATGCCGGTGAACACCGAACGACGCCTGGCGGCCAGCACCGCGATGATGACGCCGGCCAGGAAGAAGATCCACAGCGACGAGGGCACGCCGTTGCCGAAGTCCTTGCCGGCGATGATGGCGCCGATCACCGTCAGCACGAAGGCGATCGCGACGACCGCCCACCACGGAACCCCCGGCAGCGTCGGCACGACGCTGGCGTGGGCTCGGTCAGAGTTTGCGGCGGCCGGGCGCGCTGATGCAGTCGTCACCACTCCACGGTAGCTGCCCGGGACCCCGAACTGCCGCCCATCGGCCCGAGTCGACCGATCCGGTGCAGGTGGCACGGTCGTTGCCGCACCAAGTGAGTGATCAACCCGACCTTCTGAGTGTCAGGTCTCGGACCGGATCGTCGTCCAACGCCCTGGCGGCGGTGTCCACCTGCTCCGGACCGATCAGCTCGCCGGTGGCTGCACCGAGGTCGGTGAATCGCCTGGCGCTGACCAACACCCTGCTCTCGTACGACCGGACGGCAGCGTTATAGGACTCGACCGACCGCTGCAGGCTGGAGCCGACCCTGCCGAAGTGTTCGGACAGCACGCTCAGCCGGCCGTGCAGCTCCCGGCCCAGCGCGTGCACCTGCTCCGCCGACGCCGACAACCGCTCGGCCCGCCAGGTGAAAGCAACCGTCCGCAGCAGCGCGATCAGCGTGCTCGGGGTGGCAATCACCACCTGCTTACCGAAGGCGTATTCGGTGAGTCCTGGGTCGATCGTCATCGCCGCATCCAGCAGCGGTTCGCCGGGAACGAACATCACCACGAACTCCGGAGCCGGCTGGAAGTGCTGCCAATACGCCTTGCGGGACAACGCATCGACGTGTGCGCGCACTGCTCGGGCATGCTCGCGCATCAGGCCGTCGCGCTGCCGTTCGTCACCGCTGTCGATGCCCTGCAACCAGGCATGGAACGGCACCTTCGCATCGACGGGGATGTGCCGGTTGCCGGCCAGCCTGATCACCATGTCGGGGCGGGCGCCGACGGCCTCCGGATCGTCGCCGCCGCCACTGAACGACACCTGGGTGTCGAAATCGCAGTGCTCCACCATGCCGGCCAGCTCGACGATGCGCTGCAGCTGCACCTCGCCCCAGCGGCCGCGAACGGTCGGCGCCCGCAGCGCGCCCACCAGCGACCTGGTTTGCTGACCGAGGTCGGCGGAGGTCCGGTGCAGGGCGGCGACCTGTTCGCGCAGACCGGCGTAGCTGCCGACGCGCTCCCGCTCCACCCTGCGCAACTCCTCCTGCACCCTGACCAGCGCCTCGGCGGCCGGCGCCAGCACGGCCGTGACGGCGCCGACCGGGTCGACAGCGTCCGGCGCGTTGGTGCGGCCCATCCGGAAGCCGAGCCATAGGCCGCCGGCCAACCCGATGGCCAGCAGTAGCGCGCCGATCAGCAATGTGGTGTTCATGTCGTCACCATGCCGCCCGGCACCGACAGTCGGGCACCGACAGCGGCGGCGACCACGATCGTTCGGCGCGTCGGACGTCAGCCCGTCGGCGTCAGATTCTCGACCACCGCTGGGCCGCCGAACGGGTCGTGGCGGCCGATCCGGCCGCCCGGGTGCAGCCGCGGGTCGGCCTGGAACCACTGCGTCAGCAGACCTGCTGCGCCCTGGTCGCCGGCGTCGGCAACGAGTCGCAGATGGGAGACGACGCCGGCCCGCTCGCCGGTGGCCTGCTGCTGCTGACGCCACCAGTTCGTCAGCATGATCGCCGCCTCAGCGTCGCGGCGGCACCAGTAGCCCAGACTGGGCATACAGCCGTAGCGCCTTCGGTGACAGCCCCGCGGATCTAGCGAACGCGCCGCTGGTCATCTGGTCGTTGTCTGTCATCTGGGCTGTCAACTCGCCAGCAGTCGCTCCGTCAGGTCGGCAACCGCGAGGTTGTTGCCGGCCAGGTGCCAGCGCCGACCGCGGTGCTCGATCACCGCCGTGCTGCCACCGGCCGCCTCCACCAGGGCCTGGCCGGGCAACCAGTCCCAATCGGGACATCCCGGCTGCGCCCAGGCGCCCAGCCGCCCGCAGGCGACACCGGCCAGGTCCATCGAACCCGATCCAAGGATGCGCGGTGTCGCGGCACCGGACATTAGCGCCAGGAACGGAATGAGCGCGTCGTCGTCGGTGAGGGTCGGCGGATGAATGTAGGTAGCGAGGCTGATCTGATCCAGCCGCTGATCGGTGAGCTGCTGCACACTCGCGCCGTTCAGCGTGGTCGGCAGATCCCTTCCACCGAGCCAGGTTTCGCCGGTCACCGGCTGCCGGACGGCGCCGAGGGCGACACCCGAGGAGTCCCGCAGGGCCAGCGCGCTGCACCAGTATGCCAGCCCGGACAGGAAGTTGTAGGTGCCGTCAACCGGATCGATCACCCAGGTGCGGCCGGAGCTGCCCTGATGGCTGGCGCCCTCCTCGCCGAAGATCCCGTCGTCCGGTCGGGTGCGCCTGATCACGGTGCTGATGAACGCCTCGGCCGCGGTGTCGGCGGTGCTCACCACGTCCGAAACGGAGGTCTTGTAGCTGGTCTGCAGCCCCTCGGCGCGCATGGCAGCGGCCAGCGCGCCGGCCTCGGTGACCAGGGCGGCGGCCAACTCGATGTCGGTCAGGGCAGCGTCGATGGACTCGGGTTGGGCCGGCATGGGTCAACCATACGAACCCCGCGGTTCACCCCGACTTCGCGGGTCCGATGGCGGTTTTGACGGCCGGACGACGGATCGGTGACGCCCGCCACAGGTGCAGGCCGGCGTAGGAGCGGAACGGACTCCAGCTGCCGCCGTAGGACTCCAGCGCGCGTGCAGTCGCCGGCAGCCCGAGGGTGGCCGCGCCCTGCCGCATGATCAGGTCGCCGGTCAACAGCACGTCCGGATCGCCGAGCACTCGCATCGCGACATACCCCGCTGTCCACGGCCCAATCCCTTGCCTAGCAACGAGTTCGGCCGTCAGGTCGGCGGTCCGGCGGCCGCTATCGATGCGCAGCTCGCCGTCGGCTATGGCGGCCGCGGTGGTGACGATGGTGGCCGCCCGGCGCCGGGGACCGCCGACGACGTCCGGGCCGAGTCCGGCGATGGCTGCGGCGCTGGGAAACAGCAGCCTGACGTCCTGGTCGGGAATGGGCAGCTGTTCGTCGGCGAGCACGGCCAGCTTGGCCGCCGCTGTGCGGGCGGCGGCGACGGAGATCTGTTGCCCCAGTAAAGCTCTGATCACGATCTCCGGCCCGTCAACGGCACCGGGCAGCCGTAACCCGGGCATCGCCGCGACGGACGCGGCGAGAGCCGGATCGGCCGACAGTGCCGCGTCGATACCGACCGGGTCGGCGTCGGCGTCCAGCAGCCGTCGGCAGCGATCGACGGCCGGCGCCAGATCGGCCAGCTGGGTCAGCGTCAGCGAAAGGGCGACGGCAGATTTTGCTGCCGGATCGACGACGTCGTCGGGGAACGTCATCGCTGCGATGCCGGAGCCGGACGGTAGCCGCAGGGTGCGGGTGTAGGTGCGCCCAGTCACCAGCTCCACCCCCGAAACCGACCGGGCCGCAAGGAATGTCAACAGTGCGGTGGCTGCGAACGGCGACCTGACCGGCAGTCGCAGCTCGATGGTTCCTGGCGTCGTTCCGGCGGGATGTCCCGCTCGGCGCAGCGTCGATGGATCAGTGCCGAAGACCTCCAGGATGGTGTCGTTGAACTGCCGAATGGAGGCGAAACCGGCGGCGAACGCTACGTCGGATACCGGCATCGCGGTGGACGTCAACAGCATCCTGGCGGTATGTGCCCGGCTGGCTCGTGCCAACGCCAGTGGTGATGCGCCGAGTTCCGCCGCCAGCAGCCGGCCCAGGTGGCGCGGGGTGTAGCCGAGTCGGCTGGCCAGCCCCGGGACTCCATCGCGGTCGACGACGCCGTCGCCGATCAGCCGCATGGCCGCTCCCACCGTGTCGGCCCGCAGATTCCATTCCGGCGAGCCAGGTGCGGCATCGGGCAGACAGCGCTTGCAGGCCCGGTAGCCGGCGGCCTGAGCAGCGGCCGAGGTCGGGTAGAAATCCACGTTGCGACGGTGCGGGGTGCGGGCCGGGCAGCCGGGCCGACAGTAGATACGAGTGGTCCGCACGGCGGTGAAGAACTGCCCGTCGAATCGGGTGTCCCTGGTTTCCACCGCCCGGTAAGCGGCCTCCGGATTACTGATCACCACACCGACTCTGCCCCGATACCGACCAGCGCGCTAGCGGGAAACGGACATCACCATGCCGGCCGGTCGGCGCGAGCTGGCAGGATCGTCGAGGTGAGCACACCGCAGACCCGCTGGGAACAGAACTGGATCCACGACAGCAGCCGGTGGCAGTCCTACGCCGACAAGTTCGCCCACTACTACGCCGACGGCACCGACATGGACGGCGAGGCCAGGTTCGTCGACATGCTGGCCCCGCGGCACGCGACCGTGTTGGACGCCGGTTGCGGCACCGGTAGGGTGGCCGCCGGTATCGCCGCCCGTGGGCATCGGGTCGTCGGTGTTGACAAGGACGCCGGTCTGGTGCAGATCGGCGGGCAGCGGTATCCCGGGCTGCCGCTGCTGGTGCACGACCTGGTGGCATTGGATTCCGCCATTCTGGTGGCGGCGGGTCAACCGGACTCGTTCGACGTGATCGTTTGTCCCGGCAACGTGATGGTCTACCTGGCGGCCGGCACCGAGCGGCAGGTGCTGGCGAACCTGTCGGCACTGCTGAAGCCGGGCGGCCGGGTCGTTTTCGGGTTCGCCACCGATCGGGAGTACACGGTGGACGGTCTGGACTCCGACGCGCAGGCGGTCGGATTGGCGTTCGAGCACCGCTTCGGGACCTGGCAGCTTGACCTGTTCGATGCGGACGCCGACTGGGCTGTCAGCGTCTTCCGGGCCGCTGGACGTGCGGTTCCGGCCGACGGGCCGGACGGGAGGTGGATCGGGAAGGGCAACAGCGACGAGGCCAGTCGATCCACCGCTGAAGGCAGGTGATGGATCAACCGTGCGACACGTGCGAATCTGACTGGCCTGTTACTTTCACCAGCCCCCGGGGCGCCGGCCTGGCGGTCCGGCGGGTCTGCCGAGTCTGGTGGGCGGCAAGGGGACGGTGTCTTCGGTGCGGAGCATCTGCGATCCGCGCAGGGGTGTCGTCCTGCGCAGGGGTGTAGTCCTGCACAGGGGTGTAGTCCTGCACAGCGCACCGGCTCCATAACCTGCAGGTAAATCCGCTATTCCGCCAGGTTCGTCAGGGGTCGTCCGCGGCCCAGGACGCGCACCTTTGCGGCGGATGGAGCTGCCCAGAAGGACGACAACGGCGGCAAGGCAATAAGCAAAGCGGATCACACCGCGTACATGCGGCGACAGAAACCGCATTCCCCACTCATCGACGATCCAGAAGCCTGCCACAGACGCCGTCCACCAGGGCACACGCCTGCCCGAAGCGAGGTCCAAACCCGCTGCCGCCAATGCCAACCCAGAGGTGTAGTAGGAGTAGGTTTCGGGATCCAGCAGCAACCTGCAGGCAATACCGGCGAACATCGCCGCCACTGGGCGTCCCCGCCGGACGAGTACGGCGCCGATGGACAGACCCAGCAGGATCTGGGCCGGCCGGTCCCACCACGGTGTCAATGCGCTGTGGATACCGATCGCGTTCAAGGCCGACGAGGCGACGTTGTCAATACGGAAATGTCCGACGGCCATGGTTCCCGGGTCAGCGACCAGAAATGGCAGCCACGCCAGCGCCAGGCCGGCGCTCAGCGCGATCAACGCCCGAACTCGATGTCCGGCCGGTAACGCGAGTACTAATACGGCAAATGGCGCGGCCCATGGTTTGCTGTCCACCGCAGCGGCGAGCAACAATCCGGTCACCACCGGCAACGGCTTCGACAGCGTCCACAATGCTGCGACCGTCAGTCCCAGCGCCAGTACATCGTCCAGGTGGGTGAAATGAACTGCGACCTCCGACCAGACAGGAACGAACAGCAGACCGACACTCAGCAGAACGGATGGGGCAATCCACCGAGTTCGCTGCGCCATCCGCGTCAACAGGTAAAGCCCCACCATGCCGACAACCATCGACATGGCCGCCGCGACCAGCCCCGATCCGGTCGCGCCGAAGACGTGGAACGGGATCGCCGCGGCAAGCGCAAGGGGGCCGATCTGTAGCTCCGGATGGGCGGCGTACACATGAAGGCCGCCGCCCGGTGCGCCCGGATGCAGCAGCAGACCAGAACCGAACCAGAAGAAGTGCCAGGAGTAAGCACCGGAAAAGACCCGGCCCAGGAACCACAACGCAGCCCAACCCGCGAGCAGCGCCCAGATCCGCGCGCCGCGCGCCGCACCAACCGGTACGCACCGAGCTACTGGTGTCGGCAGCCTCTCGGCCACTGTTGTTTCGTGCATGCAAGTCCGGTTTCTCCCGCCCAGAGCAGCGAGATTGGGGCTGTTCCTCATGCGCTGGGCATGGCGCTGGGATCAGCCACGTCTTCTGTGCGGACGCCAACTCAATCGACGTTACAAGCTCGAGATGTGACGCTGATGAAAACACAATGTCGGGAAACTGGACGCGAACGCCCGCAGGAGCATGCCGTTCGTTGACGCGCTGTCTACCCCATCGTGGGGGTGGCGGCCGGCTCCATGACATCGGCCGAATAACGTATCGTGCTCCTGAGCCCGGTCATCGCAGTCGTCGGGACCGCCAACCGGCGCCGACCCATCGGGGACACCGGACGCCGCCTGTCAGCTCATGGACTGCAGTGGCTACTAGTTTTCCAGTAGTATCTGGTTGGCGCGGACCGCGCCAATCCGGCCCGTCGGCTATCGGTTCGCCGCGCCCAGGCAGCGCGGTGCGAAGCTGCGACGAGTTCATTGCCCCCGCGGGGGTACCCACCATCGGGAGTGCAGAACGTGCAGCTGGCTCGGACGTCGCAACCGCGCCCCCATCGCATCGGCGTGCTTGACGTCGACAGGTTGTACCGAGTCTTGGGCGTTGAGATACCCGACGCCGTTACTGCGGTGACAGCCGCCGTTACCCACGATTCGCGGGTTGTGGTACCCGGCGGAGTGTTCGTCGCGATTCGCGGGTTCAGCGTCGACGGTGTCGATTTCGTGCCGCAGGCACTGGCCCGTGGCGCCGGGTTGGTGGTGGCCGAACGGGACGTGCCAGGCGCACCGACCGCGGTGGTCGGTGATGCCCGGTTGGCGCTGGCGAAGCTGGCTGTTGCGGTGGCCGGCGATCCATCGAGTCAGCTGCAGGTATACGGAATCACCGGGACCAACGGGAAGACCACCAGCTCGTATGTGCTGCACGCCATCCTGACCGCCGCATACGGTTCGCCGCGCACCGGCTTCATGACCACCACGGAGATCGGCGTCGGCGCCGTTCGGGAGTATGCGGTGCGGACCACCGAGGAGGCTCCGCGGGTCCAGGGCACGCTCGCCCGGATGCGCGATGCCGGGGTGATACATGTCGTCCTGGAGACTTCTTCTCACGGTATCCATTTGCAGCGGGTCACCGGAACACGTTACGCGGCAGCCCTTTTCACCAATCTCACCAGAGATCACCTCGACCTGCACGGCACCATGGAGGCTTACTACCGCACCAAGCGCCGACTGTTCGAGTGGGCGACGGGGCCAAAGCTGGCCAATGCGGACGACGGCTACGGGCGCCGGCTCGCGGCGGAGATTTCCGGAACGCTGACCTTCGGGCTGGACGCAAGCGCCGACTATCGCATCACCGGGGAACGGGTGCAGGGCACTGGCACGGACTTCGGGCTGACGACGCCGCGGCACGGCAGCCTCACCTTGCACACGCCGCTGCTGGGTGACTACAACGTGCACAACGTGGCCGGAGCGGCGGCACTCGCGCTGGAGATCGGGATTCCGGCCGACACTCTGACGGCGGCGATCGCCGCCATGCCGCAGGTTCCGGGCCGATTCGAACGGGTAGCAGCGGCCCTCCCCTATGGCTTCGAGGTGGTGGTGGACTATGCCCACACCGACGTCGGGCTCGCCGCGGTGCTCGAGGTCGCCCGCCGGGTCGCCCGCGACCGCGGCGCCGGCGGTCGGGTCATCTGTGTCTACGGCGCCACCGGCGATCGGGATCGGGCGAAGCGCCCGCTCATGGGCCAGATCGCGTCACGGCTGGCCGATATCGCCGTCATCACCACCGACGATGCCTATGCCGAGGATCCACGCGAGATCGCCGCCGAGGTCGCCGCCGGTGCCGATATGAGCCGTACCGAGGTGATCATCGATCGGCGCTCGGCCATCGCGCATGCGTTGAGGCTCGCGCGGCCGGGCGATCTGGTGGTAGTAGCCGGTAAGGGACACGAACGGGTGCAACACCTGCCGACCGGCGATCGGGACTTCCACGATGCAACGGTAGTCACCGAGTTGCTCTCGCTGCTGCCAGAGTGACGGCATCGAGGCACGCTGGGGCCGGTCGCAGCCGCGCCATCCCTCGGCCGTCACCGTCTGGATGAACAGGTGAACGCGGCGGCTCGGATGGCGGCCACCGGAGAAACCCTCGACTGCGCCGCCGCAGGCAGCCACCTCGACCAGACCCTGAGCAACTCTCGACGGAATTGCGATCCCGACCACCTAGACTCGGGCCCCGTGAGCCTCACCCTCGGCATCGTCGGCCTGCCCAACGTCGGCAAGTCCACCCTGTTCAACGCCCTGACCCGCGCCGACGTACTGGCGGCGAACTACCCGTTCGCCACCATCGAACCGAACGTGGGCGTCGTCCCACTGCCAGACCCGCGGCTGGACGAGCTGGCGAAGCTGTTCCACTCGGCGAAGATCGTCCCGGCGGTGGTGTCGTTCGTTGACATCGCCGGCATCGTCAAGGGCGCCAGCGAGGGCGCCGGCCTTGGCAACAAGTTCCTGGCGAACATCCGCGAGGCGGATGCGATCTGCCAGGTGGTGCGGGTGTTCACCGACGACGACGTGATCCACATCGACGGTCGGATCGACCCGCTCTCGGATATCGAGACGGTCAACACCGAGCTGATCCTGGCCGACCTGCAGACGCTGGAGAAAGCAGTTCCGCGACTGGAGAAGGAAGCCCGCAACGCCAAGGACCGTCGGTCGGTACTGGAGGCAGCGCAGGCCGCGGAGAAGATCCTGAACGAGGGTCGGACGCTGTTCTCGGCGCGTTCCGAGGTGGAAGTCCCGCTACTGCGGGAACTTTCGCTGATGACGACCAAGCCGTTCCTCTACGTATTCAACTCCGACGAGCAGGCGCTGACCGACGAGGCCAGCAAAGAAGCGCTGCGCAGGGTGGTCGCGCCCGCCGACGCGGTGTTCCTCGATGCGCAGGTCGAGTCCGAACTGCTGGAGCTGGACGAGGAGTCCGCGTTGGAGCTGCTGCAGTCGGTCGGGCAGCACGAACCTGGGCTGCATTCGTTGGCCCGTGCGGGTTTTCACACCCTCGGCCTGCAGACCTACCTGACCGCCGGCCCGAAGGAATCCAGGGCCTGGACCATCAAGCAGGGCGACACCGCGCCGCAGGCGGCCGGGGTGATCCACACCGATTTCGAGCGAGGGTTCATCAAGGCCGAGATCGTCGGCTACGACGACCTGATGGCCGCCGGCTCGATGGCCGCCGCCAAGGCGGCCGGCAAGGTCCGGATGGAGGGCAAGGACTACCTAATGCACGACGGTGACGTGGTCGAGTTCCGGTTCAATGTTTAACCGGGTCACCGCGCTCCCGTTTTGGATACCTACAAGCGCGGGACGGCAGGTTGGTCCGGATTGAGTCCGGCTCAGCGCTTCCTTTGCT
>JALYVF010000173.1 GCA_030853385.1 Actinomycetota bacterium
GGTCGCCGACCTTGATGAACTCGACGCCGGGGCCCACCTCGACCACTTCGCCGGTGATCTCGTGCCCGAGCACCAGATTCTGCGGAGCCGTGGTGCGGCCGCGGACCATGTGCTGATCCGACCCGCAGATGTTGGTCGCCACGGTCTTCAGAATGGCGCCATGCGGCACTTTCCGACCCACGTTCGCCGGATTCACTCCCGGGCCGTCTTTCAGCTCGAACGTCGGATAGTCGATGTCGATCACTTCGACTGTCCCCGGGCTCTTGTAGGCGACGGCTTTGTTACCCGCCATGATTGTTCCTCCGGCTTGTCCGTGGTTCCGCCGCGGTTCGGCGATACCTGATGACGCGCGAACGCAGCCGAGTAGCGGGACCGCATTGCAGAGCCGAGCGTTCGACGACCGGAACCGGGCCCGTCCGCTCGACGGCGTGGGCACTACCTCAAGCCTATGCACGGTGGAGGTTTCGGCAATCCCCCGGATGGGGCCTGTGTGTTCGGGGTGGCGAGGGCTCCAGCTTAGTCGTCGGAGCCGTCGCCGGCTCGATGTTGTTGATGGGCATCGCCACCGGCAACGCATCGACGGTGACGCCAACACCCGCGCTGCTGATCGACACCTCCGTGTTAATCAAGTGGTTTCACGGTGACGGCGAAACCTCGTAAGCACCAAGCGACCATCGCGACACGAGCCACGACGCCAGTTACATCGGAGTCGCCTAACGCCCCAAGAAGCTACGGCGCCTCGACCTGGATGCCGTGATAGCCGGCCGCGTCTGCCAGTCGCTGGTCGTAGGTCACCATCCGGTCGGAGTCGAGCAGCAGCGCCGATGACAGATGGATGGCATCGAGGCTGCGAAGGACAGTCGGCCGCAGCCGTCGGGCAAGTGCGATGACGTCGGGACTCATGGGCTTCTCCACCAACCCAGACAATGCGATCTCGATCAACGCGTCCGCATTGCTCGACCGAATCGCTTCTTTCCCAACGGTTTTCGCCTCATCAGGCCGCGGCACACCCCCCGCGATGCGGCCCAGCACCACCCTGGAGACCTCAACCCAGGCCAAGGACGACGCGGCCAGGGTGTCCCCGGCGTCGACATGGCTACGCAGCAAGGACACAGCAGCCGGTGAATCGGACTCGGCGAAGACTCGCTTGAGCAGACCACTGCTGTCCACGTAGATACGCCTGGTCGGGGCCGCTCAGCCGCGATCTTCTCGGTCCAGCATGCCGATCGTTGTCACCCCAGTAGGTGGCACGATCGGATCCTCGACCACCCGGAACCGTGACCTGGCCGGCAATACCACGCCGTTGGCGACGAGCGCGTCCGCGTCGGATCGCAACAGCATGCTCTCGCTCGATGCGGCCCGCAGCCCGAGATAGCGATCGACGGCTTCTCGAATCAGTTCTTGCTGAGAGCGCCCGGTGCGGGCAGCCTCGGCCCGGATGGCGACAGCAGCCTCGGGGCGCAGACGCAGGGTCGTGGCCATCCCAAAACGGTACCGCCAGAACTACCACCCCCGATCGTCCCCGCCGTGTCGCTGGACGGCCTGCTGGTTTCCTCGTCGAGTACCGCGTTCGCCGGAAGCTCGTACTACCTGGACAACGTGGCGATCGGCTGACCGTCACCGGCGCCGTCGGGGGGCACACCTATCCTGTCAACGTGGCTCCTACCGGCCTGTCCGAGCAGGCGATCCGTCGAGCCGTCGGCTCCGCGTCCTACGACCGCGGTGTGCAGTACCTGCGGTCGGGGATGGTGCTGGAGGCGGGCCTGGCGGACGATCGGGTCTACGGAGAGGTCCACGGATCCGGGCGGATGGTCTATCAGGTCGAGGTGGTACTCGGCGGCCCCGCCGGGCTGCTACGCGGATTCTGCAGTTGCCCGATGACGGTGAACTGCAAACATGTGGCGGCCGTAGCCCTGTCCATGCTGTCCCAACTGGACGCTCCGCCTGCGCCGGTGCCGGCCCCGGTCACGCCCTGGAGGCGGCAGCTGCACAGCTTCCTGGACGCGGCCGAATCCGCGCTGCCAGCCAGTGGCCAGCGCCCGCTCGGCCTGCAGGTCGAGGCGGTCGACTCACCGCAGCACTTCTCGCCGTACCTGCGCGCCGTGCCAGCGCAGCCGACCAGGCTGCGACTGCGGCCGGTGACCATCGGTCGCCGCGGCGATTGGGTACGTCAGGGCGTGGCCTGGGAAAACCTGGAGTACGGCGGCTCGGGGGAATTCGGCCGGCATCCGGCCCTCGAGCCGCTCCTCGCGCTGCACAAGTGGCTGCGCAGCCACTCGACCGGCTACTACGGATACGGCCAGGATCCGCTCTACCTTGACGCCGGCGGAACCCGGGTCTGGCCGTTGCTCGACGATGTGCTGGACGCCGGGGTTCCGCTGGTCTTCGGCAAGAGCGGAACCGGTCGTGTCGTTCGCGACCCGGTTGCGGTGTCGTTGGACGTCACCCGCTCCAACCCCGTCGGCCCCGCCCAGCTGACTGCGCGGCTGGAGTCGGTCCCGGCCGCACTCGATCCGGGTCCGCACGGTGAACACGGTGCGGACGTGATGCTGCTCGGCGACCCGCCGATCGGCATGTGGGCGATCGCCGGATCCGGCCGCGATCAACGACTGCTGCTGTGGCGATTCGGCCGCCGACTGGACCCGCTGACGGCCGGCATTCTCGTACGCGGCACACCCATCGAGATCCCCGCCACCGACGTCCCGGCGTTCCAGGCGCAGTACCTACCGCGACTACGGCGAGTGGCCGACGTCGTCTCCTCGGACACCTCGGTCGACCTGCCGGACAGCGTCGCACCCAGGGTGCTCGTCCAGGCCAACTACACCGGCGGGCATCGCGTCATGGTGACGTGGTTCTTCCGTTACCGGGTGGGCGACGCCGACCATCGGGTGCCGATTGGAGGCTACGACGACGCACCCGGCAGTATGGACGAGCTGCCGATCATCCGCGACCTCGCCGCCGAACAGCAGTTGCTCGACAAGGTGGACCTGGAACAACCGGAGCTATCCGAGCTCTCCGTCCGCATCGGCGATCGGCGCAGACTTGTTGGGATGCAACAGTTCTCGGGAATTGACACGGTCACTTTCAGCCGGCAGACGCTGCCGGTGCTGCGCGGGATGGACATCGACGTCGAGGTGATCGGGACGCCACTGGACTACCGACCAGCAGAATCGGATCCGGTGGTGGAGCTCGGTGTCTCCGACGGTGCCTCCGACGCGGGCCAGCGGGACTGGTTCAACCTGGCGGTCAACGTCACCGTTGACGGGACCAAGGTGCCGTTCGCCGAGTTGTTCGTCGCGCTGGCGGCCGGGGTGCCGCTGCTGCTGGACGACGGGCTGTACCTGGACGTCGACCGGCCGGAGTTCCACCAGTTGCGGCACCTGATCGAGCAGGCCCGCGCGCTGGCCGATCCGGCCTCCGGCGAACTGCGGCTCAGCCCCATCCAGGCCGGCCTCTGGGAGGAGCTGGTTGCGCTCGGCGTGGTGCGCGAACAATCCGAACGCTGGCGCACGTCGGTCAGTGGCCTGCTGGACCTCACCAAGCTGCCCACACCCGCGGTGCCCGCTTCCTTCAGCGCCGAGCTGCGTGCCTACCAGCTCACCGGCTACCACTGGCTGACGTTCCTGTGGCAACAGGGACTCGGCGGCATCCTGGCCGACGACATGGGCCTGGGCAAGACCGTGCAGGCGCTGGCCGCCGTGCAGGGAGCGGTGGACCGCGGCGAGCGGCGGCCGGTGTTGGTGGTCGCTCCGACCAGTGTGGTCGGCAACTGGGTAGCGGAGGCGGCCAGGTTCGCCCCGGAGCTGGGAGTTGCCGTCGTCACCGAGACCGAGCGGCGTCGCGGCCGGTCGCTGGCCGACGTGGTCGACGGCGCGCAGGTGGTCGTCACCTCCTATGCACTGCTGCGGATCGAGTTCGATGCCTACGCCGAGATCGACTGGGCGGCAGCGCTTCTGGACGAGGCGCAAGCGGTGAAGAACCATCGGGCCAAGACCTACCAGTGCGCCCGGAGACTGCCGGCGGACTTCAAGCTGGCCATCACCGGCACCCCGCTGGAGAACAACCTGATGGAGCTCTGGGCGCTGCTGTCGATCACCGCGCCCGGCCTGTTCCCGGATCCGGAGACGTTCACCCAGGACTACCGTCAGCCGATCGAGCGCGGCACCGACCCGCACGCGCTGGTCATCCTGCGGCAGCGGATCCGGCCGCTGATGCTGCGCCGCAGCAAGGACTTGGTGGCGCCTGAGTTGCCGGAAAAGCAGGAGCAGGTGCTGCACGTCGATCTGTTGCCCAAGCACCGCCGCATTTACGACACCCAGCTGCAGCGCGAACGGCAAAAGGTACTCGGGCTGCTGGACGACATGCAGCGCAACAGGTTTGCGATCCTGCAGTCGCTGACGAAGCTGCGCCAGCTGGCGCTGTCGGCGTCGCTGACCGACGATGCACACATCGGGATTCCGTCGGCCAAGATCGAGGTGCTGGTGGAGCAGCTGGTCGAGTTGGCGTCCGAAGGCCACCGCGCGTTGGTGTTCAGCCAGTTCACCCGGTTCCTCGGGCAGGTCCGCGACCGGCTGGCGGTTGAGGGCATCGAGCACGTCTACCTGGACGGCCGCACCCGCAACCGGCCGGCCAGGGTGGCCGAGTTCACCACGGGCGCCGCGCCGGTATTTCTGATCAGCCTGAAGGCCGGCGGTTTCGGGCTCAACCTGACCGAGGCCGACTACTGCTTCGTGCTGGATCCATGGTGGAACCCGGCAACCGAGGCGCAGGCCATCGACCGCACCCACCGCATCGGGCAGACCAAACCGGTGATGGTGTACCGGCTGATCGCCACCGACACCATCGAGGAAAAGGTGTTGGCGCTGCAGCAATCCAAGCGCGACCTGTTCGCCAGGGTGATCGAAGATGGCGGTCAGCTCGGCACCGCGTTGACGGTCGACGATCTGCGCGGGCTGTTGAGCTGACGGCGCCGAGTTGACGAGGATCGCGGCACGGCCGACGAACGCGCAGCTCGTCGGCAGGCTCAAGAAGCGGAGCCGGTTGAACGGGCCGACCACCAACGAGATCGTCGCCATGGTGCGGTCCGGCCGTCGGTGATCGTGATCGACGCCTCGCAGAGACCACTTCTCCTTCCACCCCCCGGCACGACGCCGGCCCGTTCGCCGATCGCATCTGGCAGTTGCGACACCAATACACCAGCTACGACGCCAGTTATCTTGCGTTGGCAGAAGCACTGGAGGCCCCCATTTACACCTGCGATGCCAAGCTCGCCGGCGGCGGCCACGACGCGCAGGTGCGAGTGCTCCCGCGAACTCACTGATCTGCCGATGATCGAGGGTCCACAAACTCGCGGCGGGGGCTGTCGTCACGCTGCAACCCGTCCGTCAACCAAGGTTGACATCCTGTCGCTGTCAACCTACATTGACAGAGTGACCGATACCAAGCAGCTGGCCGCCGAGGCGAGCGACAGCAATCCCGACATCGGGCTGCGCGCCGTGCGTTCGCTGCGCACGCTGATCGAGCGGCTGGAGGCGCTGCAGGTCGACAGGGCGCGGCAGCAGGGCTGGTCGTGGCAAGACATTGCCGGCTGCCTCGGCGTCAGTCGGCAGGCCGTGCACAAGAAGTATTCAGCCGACCGGAGCCTGTTGAGGCGGGAGAGATAGCCATGTTCGAACGATTCGATATCACCGCCAGAGAGACCGTCGTCTCGGCGCAGAGCGCGGCAAAACGGTTGGGCCACCACTACATCGGCACCGAGCACCTGCTGCTCGGATTGCTGGATCAATCACCCGCACTTGCCGCCCGGTTACTCATCGGCCACGGCCTGGACAAGCCAACCGTCGAACAACGGGTCATTGCGCTCGCCGGCGGCGGGGCCGACGAACTCGACGCCGCCGCACTGGACACCATCGGCATCGACCTGTCCGCGGTCCGCAGCAAAGTCGAGATCACCTTCGGCGCCGGTGCACTAGATCGCGGTGTCCCGACCGGCCGTGGTGGCCGGCGCTCTCGCAAACCGGTGAGCGGCCATCTGCCATTCACCAAGCGCGCCAAGAAGTCTCTCGAGTTGGCGCTGCGGGCAGCCGACCGGCTCGGCCACCCTTACATCGGTGACGGGCACCTGCTGCTCGGCCTGCTCGACGAAGGCGGCGGACTCGCCTTTCGGGTGGTCGATGGCGCCAGCGACATCGGCCAACTCCGCACCGAGCTCGAGGCGCAGATCCCAAACGAGCTTACGGCGTAATAATTTTCGGTGATTGTGCGCGAGCCACCCGCCGCCGATCCGACACGGGGTGAGCGAGCCTTCCCCCGGGGACCTGAGGCGTCATGCGTGAGGATCGGCACCACACGCATTCGAAAGGCTTGACAATGACGGGTCCCTCCGAGTCCGACACGACGCCTTCCGCCGCACCGACATTCGGTACACCGGAACGCCTTCACGGACATCGCCTTCATCCCGAGTGTTCACCGTCGAAGCGCTGATCGACCCAGAAGGCGCCCGAGCCGCCGGTGACGCAGCCTGGCCACCGCCAGCGAGACCTGACATGGCGCTTCCACCGCACGCCCATCGGCTTTTCGCGGCGATGCCACCGCGTCAGGCGTGGTGGGCCAATCCTGTCAGCAGCGGGACGGCGCGGGTGACGAAATCGTCGTAGTCGTCGGCGGTGTTGTAGGCGTGCGCCGTCAGCCGCAGGTATCCGTCGCCGCGAAAATAGGTGAAAGCGGCTTCTATGTTCAGTTCGGCCAACACCCTGTTGCGCAACGTGTTTGCGGATACCTCGTCACCGAGCAGACCGTCGGGCATCCGGACCAGCCGCATGGACGACGACGGCATTCCCACCGCCACCCGGCAGTCGCGACCGGTCGCGGCCGACATCGCGTCGGCGACCGTCTGCTGCGCGTAGTCGGCCAGCCCCGAGACGTAGCTGCGGACCTGCGGCCAGCCAAACTGCTGCTCGACCTCGTCCAGCGCTGTCGAGGTGGCCAGCCACGGCGTCAGGTCGAGCGTGCCCTGGCGGTCGAATCGCTGTGGGAAGGGCTCGGACGCACCCCAGGAGTCGATCACCGGGTAGAGATCGTCGCCGAGGCCCAACCTCGGCACTAGGATGGCGGAACCCGTTGGCGCGCAACCGAACTTGTGCAGATTGCCGAACCAGTAGTCTCCCCCGGCCAACGCTGGTGCGTCGGGTAGCAGCATCAGTGAGTGCGCGCCGTCGACCATGCTGACGATGCCCCGGTCGCGAGCCGCGGCGCAGATCGGTGCAGTCGGCAGCAGCCGACCGGTCGCCGAGGTGATGTGGTCGACCACCACCAGCGCCGTCCGATCGGTGAACGCCTCGACCACCGCCGCCGTCGCTTCTTCCCCGCCGGCGTCCAGCTCGATCGGCACCCGCACCAACTGGCCGCCGATCCGGTCGGCCATCCGCTGAGCGCCCATCACCACCGCGCCGTAGCCGTGGTCGGTGACGATGATCTCCGCACCGTGCGGAAGTGGCAGCGAGTTGAACACCGCCGTGCAGCCGGCGCTGGCGTTGCCGACGAAGGCGAACTGGTCGGCGCGCAGGTTGAGGTGGTCGGTCACCTCGGTCCTGGCCGCGGCCACTGCGTCCGGCAACCGCGAGAACCACCGAACAGGGGCGGCGTGCATCTGGTCCTGCAGCCTTCGCTGGGCGTCGACCGCCACCCGCGGAACGCCGCCGAACGAGCTGTGGTTCAGGTGCCGGACGGTCGGGTCGAGTGCCCAGCGCTCGATGGCCGGCCGCCCGTCACGAGTGGTGAGCGGGGGCGGCGGGGTCGGCGACATCGACCGATTGTCCCCCGCGTCACCCCGCCGACCGGCACCGGCTATTAATGGGCTCCGATACCGTTGATTGATGGCCGACTGGACCGAGTTCGCTGCCCTCGCCCCACGAATCGCCGAGGTGTTCACCCGCCGACACACGGCTACCGGCAAGCTCTGCCTGATCGGCACGTTGCGGCCGGACGGGGCGCCGCGGATCAGCCCGATGGAGCCGGCGCTGTTCGAGGGGCAGCTGTGG
>JALYVF010000304.1 GCA_030853385.1 Actinomycetota bacterium
GTCGAGTTCGCGTCGTCGCTGTTGGCCGGCGGCGATGGCACGGGTGGCGTCGGCGGGACATACGGGGGTATGTCGGTGTCGAACTCCGACCTCGCTTGTCCGGAGTTCTGAGAGAACGGCTGATCACTCATGAGTTTCTTCTTCCACTGGTGGGGGGATCGGCAGGCGACGACGGTCAGCGGTTGTCGCCGTCCTGGTCCGCAGCGGCGGTGGTCGGATCGTCGACCTCGATGTGCTCCTTGCGGACCTCACCGGAGACTTGCTCCTGGCCGGTTACTGTCTCGGTGCCAAGGCGTACCCGCTCGACCGGCTCGGCCTCAGTGGTCACGACCGGCCGCTCGGCGTGCAGTACCACCTCGTGCTCTTCCTCGGAGATTGCGGGGCCGGAGGTGGCATCACCGCGATTCGCGTCGGTGATCGGCTCCCGCTCGACGACGACCTCTTCGTGGGACACCGGAACGGTAGTGGTCTGCTGCTCGGTGACGACATACTTGCGCAGCCGTGCTCGGCCGGCCTCGACCTGCTCAGTACCGACGTTGAGGTGCTCCTCGGAGCGGGTCATCGCTTCATCGGTCGTCGGACCGGACGTGTCGTGGCCCTGTGAACCGCGGGTCCGGTCGGGGCCAGCACCCGCCATCTGCTGAGTCCCGCCGGAGCCGAGATACTGCTGGTAGTAGCTGTACAGCGAGCCCTGCTCGTCGGTGTCGAGGTGGCTGGGATCGCTGATGTCGGGCGAGTCCTTGACGACGTCCTTGCCGAACGGCAGGACAAGGTTGTCCCCATCCAGGCGCGATCCCTGCAGCGGCACGAAGTTCTCCTTCGTGCCAAACATGCCGGTGTTCACCGTGACCCAATCCGGCTGGCCGGTGTTGTCGTCGAGATACACCTGTCCGACGGTGCCGATCTTGTCCCCATCGGGGCCGACGGCGGTGCGGTTCAGGAAGTCTTCTGGGCTCTGTGCGGTGGTCATGAAACTCCTTTGAGCGGCTTGACGCTGCGGTTGTTGCGGTAGGGAACGGCGCATTTGCTTCGCCTGCAGGTGGATCCAGCCCTCGCTGCGTTGGAACAGCGCGAGCCGCGGTGTTATCAGCACAGTGCCCCGCGTCCTTACCGTGTAAACCCGATTTTCTGGATTCTTAGGGGTTGCTCATATCCGGCGACCCAAGGGCAGCCACCAGGTGTCGAGCCACCTCAACCGAGGGCGGTGTCGCTACCGTGGGCACATACGACGTGCAGCGGATCCGACCACCACGCTGGACATCCAACTGCGTCTCCAGTTGATGGGAGAATCCACGACGATGACAACGCCCTCGGATCCCGACAGCCCGGAAGCGCTCGGAGCTGCAGCAGCGCCGAGTCTGGACGTCGACAGGTCTGCGCGCGCGCCGCTGTCGCGCCGAACCATTCTGTCTACTGCCATCGCGATGATTGACGACCACGATCTGCGATACCTCACCATGCGTCGCCTTGGCACCGCGCTCGAAGTTGAGGCGATGGCCCTCTATCACTACGTGCGCAGCCGCGAAGCTCTGCTCGACGGCATCGTCGAACAGCTGATCGACGACCTCTACGGCGATCCCGAGGTGCATCTGCACGCCGACAATTGGCAAAGCTATCTGCAGCGGCTGGCACACGGGGTGCGTCGTATCGCCCTAGCTCACCCGCAGGTCTTTCCGCTCATCGCCACCCGCCCACCGGCCGCGCCCTGGGTGCGCCCCCCGCTGCGGAGTCTGCGCTGGATGGAATCGTTCCTGGCCCAGATGCGGGCCTGCGACTTCGATGACGCCGCCTGCGTCGCTGCCTACCGTGCCTTCTCCAGTTTCTTGCTCGGCCACTTGCTACTCGAGGTGTCCGCTCAAGGAGCAGACTTCAGCCCTATCGAGCAAGAAGACCCAGACGAGGACGCAGCCGACACTGACCTGAGCAGCTACCCCCTGCTGCAGGCCCTCGAGCCGGAACTCTCCCAGAACCACTCGGCGGAGGAATTCGAAGAAGCCCTCGAAACGCTCCTCGATCGTCTCGACAACCTCCGCACCCGCTAAATGCGCTTGGCAATACCCGTCCGGAGGCGAAGTAGACGGCTTGCCCGCCGCACGGTGTCAGTTGCAGGTCGTTGGTGGTCGCGGGCGGCTGAGGCCAGATGTCAGGCAGCGGCGACAGCAGTTGCAGCTCCGAGAATTGCGGGCACCTGCGCGCCATTGACCGTAGAGCCGTCGGCCCGTTACATTCCGGCCAGGCGGCGTAGCCGCCACGTCAGGAACGCCTAACGCAAAGGGCAGCTCCTGCTGGGTCGCAACGGCTTCCGGCCGTTGCGGTGGCGAAAGGAAAATCGTGCGTCGAGGTCCGATATGTCTAGTGGCGACCATGGTTGGTTCTTTGGTTCTGGCGGCCTGCAGCTCCTCGAGCAGTGGCAGCAACCCTGCCGGGAGCGCGGCGACGACGAGTACGTCCGCCAGTTCGGCTTCCTCGAATGCGCCGGCGACCGCCGCATCGTCGGCAGCATCGAGCTCAGCAGCTGGCTCGGCAAACGCCTCTTCCGGCGCCCCCAACACTGTGTCGAGCAGCGCACCAGCCAATCCACTGCCTGACACGGGTAAGCCCATCAACATCATGGGATGGACCACTGGAGACGAAGTGGGCACCTCCCGGATGGCATATGTCAAGCAGCAGAATCCGAAGCTGAACGTTCAGGTCGATCAGAACGGTTTCGACCAGCAGAAATTTGCTACCGCGATGGCGAGCAACAGCGCGCCGGCAGGAGTCAGCATGGACCGGCAGTTGCTGGCGACCTACGCCGCCAAGGGCTTCCTGACGCCGCTTGACGACTGCATTTCTGCGGACGCCATCGACATGAGTCAGTACTACCCGGCTGCCGTCAAGGAGTCGACATGGGGCGGCCACGTGTATGGGATCCCAGAGTTTTACACGATCCGCGCTGTGATGATCAACAACCGCGTCCTGTCCGCCGCTGGCCTCACCGCCGCAGACATCGACACCTCCAACTGGGACAAAATCAGCAGCGACGCGAAGAAGATGTACAAGGCCAGTGGCAGCAAACCCACGACCATCGGTTTTGACCCGAAGCTGCCGGAATTCCTGCCACTGTGGGCTATGGCCAACGGTGGTTCGATCGTAGACGACCAAGGTAAGCCGACCCTGAACGACCCGAAGGTCGTTGAAGCGCTGAAGTACGGCGTGAGCTTGGTCAATGAGCAGGGTGGATGGGCAAACTTCAAGTCTTTCCGCGACACCTGGGACTTTTTCGGCGCCGGCAACGAGTTCGCCAAGGGTAAGGACCAGATCGGCGCCATGCCCTATGAACAGTGGTACGTCAACGTGCTCGCCGGGTTCGGCAGCAGCATTGACCTGTCGACCGTGCCCTTCAAGGGAAGGGACGGTAAGCCGCTGACCTTCGAGACAGGCTCGGCTTTCGCGATCCCTAAGAACTCACCAAATGCGGGCGGCATGTGCGCATTCATGAAGCTCGCCACAGCGATGGGTGCCTGGCAAGCCGCTGGCGCTGCTCGTCAGGCCAAGGTAACCAAGAATAAAACCGCGTTCACCGGGCTTTTCAGCGCGAACAAGGCGGCCAACGACAAACTACAGACCCAGTACGTCAAACCGACCGGCAACACAAAGCTGGATGCGGTTATCAACGTTTACTTCAATGCGCTGAGCTCTGCGAGGATGATTCCACCATCGCCGGCCGGCCAGGACATTCAATCCGCATACAACCAAGCAGTCACCGATGCGCTAGGAGGCAAGGACCCACAGGCTGCGCTTGACGCGGCCCAGCAGACGGCAATGAACGCCTACCACGATGCCACCGGCTGAGGTCCAGCCATGAGCAGCCTGATCAGCACTAGGCAGCGCAGATCTGGGCAACGCCGACAGCGTTACGACGCGCGAGAAACACGAGCGGCGTTCAGCTTCCTATCACCGTGGATCATTGGATTCTTCATATTCATCTTGGGTCCGATGATCTGGAGTTTATTTTTGTCGTTCACGTCGTTCAACCTGGTCGACTCACCGAAACAGATAGGACTGAAGAACTATCAGCGGATGTTCGAGGATCCGCGGGTACATACCGCCTTGGCCAACACCTTTATATACGCAGTACTATTCGTTCCACTGGCAATCATTGTCTCGCTCTTCCTCGCCATACTGCTGAACCGGTTGACATCGGGCGCCGGATTCTTCCGCACCGTGTATTACCTGCCCGTCATGACGCCTGGTGTGGCTGTTGCTGTCCTGTTCAGTCTGCTGCTGAACGGAAACTTTGGGCTGATCAACAAAGCTCTATCTCTATTTGGGATTCAGGGACCGCAATGGCTCACTGACCCTGCTTGGATCAAGCCGAGCATCGTGCTGATGAGTCTATGGGGGCTGGGTGGAGCGGTTGTCATCTTCCTGGCAGCGCTGAAAAGCGTACCCAAGGACCTCTACGAAGCAGCTTCGGTTGACGGCGCTTCGCCCTTGCGTCAGTTTCGCAGTATCACCCTACCAATGATCTCCGGGGCGGTCTTCTTTCAGGTGATCGTACTGACGATCAACGCCATGCAACTATTCGACAAGGTCTTCGTGTTGTTCGGTAACCCGGGCAGCCAAACGTACGCAAGCAACAGTTCACTGTTCTACGTGATGTATCTGTTCCAGCAGGCGTTTCAATCGCTCAAAATGGGCTATGCCTCTGCATTGGCCTGGTTGCTATTCATCATCATCATGATCATTACCGCCATCCAGGTCAAGGTCGGCAACAAGTTGGTGTACTACGAGGGAGATGATCGAGGGTGACCGCCACCACTACGCTCGTTTCGGCCGGCTCGGCTCCCGACCCCGCTACCGAATCCGCTCCGACCACCAGTAGCAAGGCTAGGCGATCGAAGCTCCTGCAAGTTCCGTACTGGATAGTACTGCTCTTCTTCGCCGGCATTTTCCTGTATCCCTTCGTGTGGCTGGTGTCCGCATCATTCAAGACACGGGAGAACGTGTTCGACAATCGGTTGATCCCGAATCCCGCCACCTTGGCCAACTTCGGTCAGGTATGGACCGTCGCGCCTCTTCTGAAGTGGTTCGGAAACAGCGGGCTGGTCGGGCTGCTGGCCGCCGCAACGGTGACGGTCTCCAGTGCACTGGTCGCCTTCGGATTCGCCTACTTCAGGTTCCGGCTCCGTAACATGCTGTTCGGTCTCGTGCTGGCGTCGATGATGCTGCCGAGCATGGTCACCATGATCCCGGTATTCCTCATCTGGAAAGACCTCGGCCTTGTCGGTACCAGAATTCCGCTATGGGCACAGAACCTGACAGCCTCGCCGTTCTATATCTTCCTGTTGCGCCAATTTTTCCTCGGCCTACCCAGAGAGCTCTTCGAGGCAGCACGTGTCGATGGCTGCAGCTATTTCGGCATGTTCTGGCGAATTGCTGTGCCGCTATCCAAACCGGCGCTGATAATTGTCTTCATCTTCGAGTTCCAAGCGAGTTGGGACGATCTCCTCAAGCCACTGATCTATCTGGGCAATCACACCGAACTGTACACAATCCCCCTCGGGCTGAATTCCCTGTTCGTCAAATTCAACCCAATCGCCGGCGGGGAAGGAGATTTTCAATACATTGTCACAGCTGCCTTGCTAGCGTCCATCCCGATGATCCTCGTGTTCTTGGTTGGCCAGCGATATTTTGTTGAAGGGATCGCCACCCAGGGTCGGAAGGGATAGCGGCGTCGCCAGCCTTACCCTTCCACATGACGATGGCTGGCTTTGCCTAATGAGCAGCCTCTGCAAAGTGACTGAATTCTGGCCGTTTCGATCCTCAACCGGGGTCTACGTCGGAGTCACGTACCCTTCCGTAAGGCACGCATCGCATCGGCACGGTTGAACACCGATCTGCGCGCAGCGAACCGTCGCCGATCCAGCAGGCCGAGGGCAGCGTCCAACTCGGCATCCATGGGTCGGCGTCGTCGCATCACCCATGGAATTCCCCTGACCGTCATTGCCAGGCCATGAAGCCAGTCGATATTCTTCGGCGTGTCGACCAGAATGAAGATGCTCCATCGAACCGCGCTCGCGAAACGGCGATGCAACCAGGCATTCCACAGCGTATTTCGCATGCCATGAGCGCGTAGGTGCGGCGCGTTCGCCAAACTGGGATGATGCCTGACTGTCAGGGCTGGAAAATACCGCATGTGCCAATCGACGCGGGCGAACTTGAAGGCTAGCGTCTCCTCTTCACCGCCCATGAAGAACGCTTGGTCATATCCACCTACTTCCAAGAAGGCGGACCGGCGGACCATCACTGCGCCGGCCATGAAGCCCATCAGGACCGCGCCGGGAATGTTGTCCTGATCGGCCAGTGGGCTATCCGCCATCTCAGCTGAAATCGGATCGAGCCGACCGCTCTCGCCTACCAAGATGCGTGCGTTCAGGACCGCAAGGCGTGCATGTCCGTTCAAGAGCTCGACGCCGTCAATCAATCCCTCACTCTCCCACCAGCCATCGTCGTCGCAGAAGATCACATATGGTGTGCTGGACAGGGCGGCCCCATGGTTCCGACCGGCGGCTCCGATGTTTATCGGGAGTGGGACGGCCATGACTTCTGGGCGTTCGCGCAGTACAGCGACGGTGTGGTCGTTGGAGGCGTTGTCCACCGCGATGATCGGCAATCCCAGCGCGCATAGCCGCGTGAGCACGACATCGATCCGATGAGCGCAGTTGTAGGTGAGCAGCACTACGGTCAAGAGATCCCGCAACGAGGAACTGCCGTAGCCCTGGGTCAAGGACTCGTCGGCCGTCGTGGGGGAAACGCCTTCATCTTTCGATGCTGTGATGCACATGCGACGATGATATTACTGCTCAGTTCAGAGGCGGTTCCCGGCTGTTGTCATTCGGATCTGCGGGAGAAGGCATCGATCTGCCACGCGCGCCGTCGAAGACAGCAAAAGCCCCTGCGGCGTAGCGGCAGGGCGAGCGCGGACCGCATCGAGGCGGCACTCACCGATGTCGCACAAGGGACCCTCTCGGATCGCGGTACACGTGGAACTGCGGCAGAGTCTGCTCGGGTCGGCCGTCAGGGTTCTGTGCGCGACTAGCGGCTCTGCCGATGACAGGCTGTCAAGCTCGAGTCCTTCGCTACTCTTCGCGGGTGACTATTTGGGTGAGCGGTGCCGCTGGCAAGGTTGGCTCGGCGGTTGTCTCGATGTTGCGGGCCGACGGCGCCCAAGTAGTAGCCGTCGATCGGGCGACAACCGGGGACTGGGGCCGCCGGGTTGATCTGTTGGACTATCAGGCGACGATGGGCTCAATGACCGGCGCCGATGCCGTGGTGCACCTGGCGGCGTACCCGAGTCCACAGAATGTGACTCCGTCATGGTTGGTGGAGAACAACGTAATGGCCACCTTCAACGTCCTCGAGGCGGCCTCTGAACTAGGTATCAAGCGTGTCGTGCTGGCTTCCAGCGGCTCGATCTACGGATATGCATGGTCACCGACCATGCTCGAACCGAACTATCTGCCTGTCGATGAGGACACTCGACTGGACTTCGTTGATCCCTATGCGTTGACCAAAGACCTCGGCGAGCGCATCGGCCAGATGTACGCGCGCCGTGGCATGTCTGTTGTCGCTCTGCGGCTTCACTGGGTTCTGTCCGAGGAGGAACTCCACCAGCGGAAGGATACCGGCGACGGTGAAGACGGTGCCAGGAACCTCTGGGGCTACGTCGAACTGAGCGATGCTGCGCGCGCCTTCTCCCTCGCCGTGGCCGCGGATCTCCCGGACCGGGGGTTCTTCCCTCTGGTGATCGCCGCAGCGGACACCATGTCATCGACCCCCACCGACACTTTGCTTCAGCGATGGTTCCCCACCGTGGAAAGACGCCGCGAGTTCCGCGGAACGTGCAGCGTGTTCGACTCATCCCGAGCTCGTGAACTCATTGCTTGGGCACCGACATTCCAGTGGTAGCAAGCACATCCGATTCGGCTGCGGTCAGGTGATAAACGAAGGGACGTCTGGCGAGGGTGGATTGGAATGACTTCGCCGAGGTGACAGCCGTCGATGCTGATTTGGCAACGACTAAGTTGCCGCCGGCGGTATACCGGCCGCTGGTCGCGTCAGCTGGTAGCTTCGCCGGACGTTGGCCAGGTTACTCACCTGGTCACCGATCTTATATCTGGTGCTGACCGCTGCCAGTTGCGCGGGTTTTCGGTGTGCGGTCGATATGCATCGAAGCCTTATGTAACTCGCGTTTCGAGAGCTGGTGGTGGCCTGGTGGGCTTGTTTTGGGATTGCCTAGCTTCGGCCCGTTGAGGATCTCACGAGCGCAATAGTCTGCCCCAGGCGGTATTGGTCAACTTGCGGCGGATCACGCCGAAGTGGCCGGCACTGCGTAGTGCTGCTTGGGCGGCGTTCCACCCGCAGGCGCCGTGCACACCGCCGCCGGGGTGCGCTGATGCCGACGCGAGAAAAAGTCCCTGGATTGGCGTCTCTGGGCGGCCAAGGCCGGGGGTAGGGCGGAAGATCAGCTGCTGGTGTGGGTAGGAGGTGCCGCCATTGATGGCGCCGTTGACTAGATTTGCATCGTCGCTCTGCAGATCGCCGGGTCGCTGCACACGGCGGCCGATCACTCGTGATCCGAAGCCGGGCGCGACCTGCTCGATGTGTTGTTCGACGCGATCGACATGTGCGGCCAGCAGATCGGCCGAATACGCGAGCGCCGCCGGTACATGAGTGTAGCCCCAGGCCGATTCGGTGCCGGCTGGCGAGCGGGTGCTATCGGCGGTGGTCATCTGGCCGAACAACACGAAGGGATGGCGCGGCATCCGACCGAGGGTCAGATCGGCCGCGAAGTCGACGAATCCGTCGACATCGACTCCCAGATGCACGGTACCGGCACCCGCTGCGTCCCTGGCGCTCCACGGCACCGGGCTGTCCAGCGCCCAGTTGATCTTGAGTGTCGAGTTGTCCCACTGGAAGCGATCGAGCTGCGCACCGATCATGGTCGGCAGGTGCTCCAAGCCAACCAGCTCCCGATACAACGTGGGAGCTGCGACATCGGCGAGGACCGCCTTCCGAGCTTTGATACTGGCGTCGCCCGCGGTTCGCACGCCAACTGCCCGACCACCGGCACTAAGGACAGCGGACACTCGGGCACCGGTGCGGACCTGGCCGCCCAGAGACTCGAAGCGTGATCGCAGAGCGTCAGCCAGCCTTTGCGCGCCACCCTGCGGCACCGGGAAGCCGACGTCCTGCCCAAGCATCGCCAGCAACCATCCGAACACTCCACTGCCGGCGGACTCCGGCGGCACGTCCGCATGCAGAGCGTTGCCCGTCAGCAATAGGGCGGCGGCCTCACCGGTGAAGTTCTCCTGCGCCAACCGGCGGACGGGCAGCACGGCCAGCCTGGCAAGGTCCAGCGCGCCGTGAACGCGGGTGCGCCGCAGCAACTCGATAACCGCTTTGATCGGCGGCAGTGGGGTGAACATGGCGTCCAGCAACGGATCTCGGATGCGCTGCCAGCCGGCGAACATGTCCAGCCATGCCTGCCCGTCGCCCTTCCCGAACTCCTCGACGCCGGCCGCAGTCTGTTCCGCCGACCTGGCTAGTACTGCGGCGCGCCCGTCGGGCAGGGCATGGGCGAGCACTTTTTCGGCCTGCACCCAGGTCAGTCCGTGATCGGCCAGGTCGAGTCCGCGGATGACGGGTGAGGCGGCGGCCAGCGGGTAGAAGGCGCTGAACAGATCGGAGGTGAAGCCAGGTGCGGTCACCTCTGCGCTGCGGACAGCGCCGCCGACGGTGTCATTGGCCTCTAGCAGCAGCACCGCCCAACCGGCGTCAGCCAGCGCATTGGCGGCGACCAGGCCGTTCGGCCCGGCGCCGATGACCACGGCGTCGACAGTCTCTGCGGTCATGGTTTCCTGCGCAAGGGGCGTCCGACCGAGCCTTTGCTTCGTCCTAGTCGATCCCACCTGCCGTGCTCGGCATCGCCGGCCGGGTGCGGGTGCAGCACGTTGCCGGTGGTCAACTCGATGGCGGTGCGGGACAGGCCGCCGATCTTCATCAACGGGCTCACCAAGACGTCGAACACGGCGGGAAGCAGCCGAAACCCCAGCACTACAACGTGATTGGCGGTACCCACCGAACGGTCGCGGGCCGGGGCCCGGAGTACTCGCAGCACCGCTCGGGCGACCTTCTCCGGCGGATCGACCGGTGGAGGCGGCCGGCCTTGACGGCCGAGGTAGTTCGCGGCCTGGCTGTAGGCGGGCGTGTTGACGCTGCCCGGCGAGATCAACGAGATCCGGACACCAGGGGTCTGCCTGGCCTCGATCTGCAACATCCGCGCCAGCGCGTGCACTCCCCATTTGCTGGTGACGTACGGGCTCATGAACGGCACGGCGATCTTGCCGAGCAGGGACCCCATCAGCACCAGGCTGCCTCCCCCGTGCCGACTGAAGTGTTGCAACGCCGCGCGGGCCACATTGGCGGTGCCCAGCAAATTCGTGGTGATCACGCGGTCGAAGATCTCCGCCGGGATGTCTTCGAATCGTCCGTAACCAACCGCCGCAGCGGTGTGCACAACAGCATCGATACGGCCAAAGCGCGCCGACGCGATGTCGAATACCGCGTCCACTTCCGACTGGTTGCCGACATCGGCTGTCAGCACCAGGGTGTCGGCGCCAGCGGCCGAACATTGCGCTGCCGCGGCGGTCAGGCTCGCCTCAGCGCGAGCGACCAGCACCAGATTCCAGCCGTCGGCTGACAACGCCGTCGCCGTGGCCCGGCCGATACCGCTGGATGCCCCGGTGATCACGGCCGCCGGCCTACCGGTCTCCGAGTTGTCCACCACCTGTCACCGGCCTATGCCTACCGTGTTGCCAGTCTGTTGCTGTCCTGAGTCCGGTAGCCCGACTGGAGGCCGGCGAAACGCCGACGGGCATGCCAAATGGGGCCGGGGCCAAGCATCTTCCCGCTTCGGAGCCCATCGAGGCTGATCCTTCGGCTGTCCTACGGCTGGGTGGCCGGTAGGGAGACCGTGGCGGCGGACGGTTCGAAGCACGATCTTCCGACCATTCGCGTTTCCCTGAAGCCGATCTGGGTATTTAACGACCGAACGGGCAGGTCGGCCGTTCGAGGCTGATCCGGAATCGGGTGACTGTGGCGACAACACGACGAGACATGAACTGCAGCGCGGACGACGTCTACGCCGTCCTGGGTGACGGCTGGCTCTTTGGGCTCTGGGTCGTCGGAACCTCGAGGATCCGTGAGGTTGACGATTCCTGGCCGGCGATCGGTTCCGGGATCCATCATTCGATCGGCGTCTGGCCGCTACTGCTCAGTGATTCCACCAGCGTCACCGAGTGTCGTCCGGGCCGATCACTGTCCTTGCTGGTGAGAGCATGGCCGGCCGGCGAGGCCAAGGTGGTCATCGAGCTCGAACCCCAGCCGGGGGGAGGCTGTCGGGTGACGATCACCGAGGATGCGTCGACGGGTCCGGGAAGATTGATCCCGGCTCTCATCAGGCGTCCGATGTTGCACTGGCGGAACATCGAAGCGTTGCGTCGGCTGAGCTACCTCGCCGAACGCCGGGAAGCCGCGCATCCTGCGGTGTGAACGCCGTTGAGCGGCAGGCCGGCCGGCACCATTTATGGCTTCAGCACGACCTTGACACACCCGTCCGTCTTCTGCTGAAACATCCGGTAAGCGCCCGGCGCCTCAGCCAGCGGGACGGAGTGGGTGGTCAGGTCCCGCACCCCTAACGGATCGGCGTCGTCCTCGACGAGCGGCAAGATGTCGTCGACCCACTTCTTGACGTTGCACTGGCCCATCCGCAGTTGGATCTGCTTGTCGAACAGATCCATCATTGGCATCGGATCGGCCGAACCGCCATAGACGCCGCTGACCGAGACGGTGCCGCCTCGGCGTACCGCGCCGATCGCCCCATGCAACGCAGTGAGCCGGTCGATGCCGACCTTCTCGATGAGTTTTTGCGCCACCGAGTCCGGTAGCAGCCCTACCGAGGCTTGGGCGATCTTGCCGACGACGGCGCCGGCGGACCCATGTGCTTCCATGCCGACGGCGTCGATCACTGCGTGGGGGCCGTAGCCACCGGTCATCTCATGCAGCGCGGCAGACACGTCGTCAACGCCGTCGGGGTCGAGAGTCTCAATGCCGTGACGCTCGGCCATCTGCCGCCGTTCGGGTACCGGATCGACACCGATGACACGCCCGACACCGAGGTGTCGTCCGATTCGGCTGGCGAACTGACCGACCGGGCCGAGCCCAAATACCGCTAGCGTGCCGCCCTCGGGTGTCGCGGCGTACCGTACCGCCTGCCAGGCGGTCGGCAGGATGTCGGACAGGAACAGGTACTTCTCATCGGGACCGTCTTGGCTGACCTTGATCGGGCCGTATTGCGCCTGCGGCACCCTCAGGTATTCGGCTTGGCCGCCGGGCACCGATCCGTACAACGAGGTGTAGCCGAACAGTGCCGCGCCCTTGCCCTGATCACGTACCTGGGTCGTTTCGCACTGCGACTGCAATCCCTCCTCGCACATGATGCAACTACCGCACGAGATGTTGAATGGGATCACCACCCGATCGCCAGGGGCGATGTGTTGCACGTCGCGTCCGATCTCCTCGACGACACCCATCGGTTCATGGCCCAAGATGTCACCTGCAGACAGGTATGGACCTAGTACTTCGTACAGGTGTAGGTCGGATCCGCAGATCGCCGTCGAGGTGACTTTGATGATGGCGTCGCTTGGTTGTTGGATCCTGGGATCGGCAACATCTTCCACTCTGACGTCTCGTTTGCCGTGCCAAGTAACAGCTTTCATCGAAATATCCCTTCCTTGATGACCGAGGGTCTAACGGGCACAGCCCGCCTGCTCGACCCGCTCGAAGCGGGTGGTCTGTGATCATGCAGTGCCCGTCACGCCCCGATCGAAACCGGATCTGCTGCTCACTGCCCTCAGGATTGGGCTCAGACCATCCCCTAGCCGTCGTGCGAAGACTTGCCATCCTGAGGCCTCTACCCTCGGCTAATGGCGAGTGACGACGAGCTCCTGGAATTGCTTCGTGGCACATTCGAAAGCGCCCGCGCCGGCGACGTGACTCGACTCACCGACTTGCTGGCCGCCGGTGTACCGGTGAATCTCACCAACGACCATGGCGACACTCTGCTGATACTGACCGTCTACCACTGCCATCCCGGCGCTGCCAGGCTGCTGATCGACGGCGGCGCCGACGTGCACCGCGTCAACGACAACGGCCAGACCGCTCTTGGAGCCGCGGTATTTCGCAGCGAACCCGGTCTCGTCGAAATGCTTCTCGGGGCCGGAGCGGACCCGGATGGCGGGGTTCGTTCAGCCCGGATGATCGCCGATTTCTTCAACCTCGCTGAGATACGGGCGATGCTGCCGCCCACTCCGAGCGCCGGCGCGCGTCCTTGAGTTCAGCCGACTGGAGGAACGGCCGATGCCATCACCGCATCTGCTCGCTCCCAGACGCGATGCAGCCCCACCGTCTTCTCGACAGTGTTCACGAACGCGGCGGTGACGCTGTCTGCGACCAGCACTCCTGGTGCGTCCACGCTGATGCCACAGCTCGCCAGGAGGGCGACGCCATCACCCCAGGCGGCGATCGCTTTACAGTGCCGAAAAGCCTCCTGCAGCAGGACCACGAGTTTGATGTCGCTGGTCGGCGCTGTGCCGCCAGCGACCACCAGGGCATCGAACTCGACGGATCGGCTGGTCAGAAAGGTGCGGTCGACGACGATCCGGGAACGCCCTCGACGAAGAACGCCGCCGGTTGCGGCGAGGACGTGCACAGTCACGCCGAGCTTGCCCAGTGCGGTGCGCATCTTGTGGATTCCCGCCAAGTCGGATCCGTGGTCGGCGATGACGCCGATCGTGCGCCCGGCGATCGGGCCGGGCACGGTGGCGATCTGGGACAGCGCTGGCGAGGTCAACGTGTCTTCGGCCGGCGCGCCCTTCGGCGCCGGCAATCCAAGACCTGCCGCTACCTGCGCGCAGAGATCAGCGTCGACGTTGGCGAGCACCTGAAGTTCGCGCTCTTTGATGGCCTGCTCGTAGCACTTGCCCAATTCAAAAGTGAAGGCCTCGACGATGTGGTTCTGTTCCACGGCGGTCAGGCTGCGATAGAACATGGTGGCCTGGGAGAAGTGATCATCAAAGGATGCCGGCTGCGCTCGGACGGGTGTTCCTTCGATCGGCCTCGGTACCTGGACATAGCCGCCGTCTTTGTCCTGGGCGACGAGCGGCAGGCCGGCGTCGATGCTGTTGGGTCGGTACGGTGCGGTGCCGGTGTGGATCGCGGTCTGATGCATTCCGTCACGCAGCATGTCGTTGACGTCGGCATGGGGGCGGTTGATGGGCAGCTGCATGAAGTTCGGGCCGCCGAGCCGGGTGAGTTGGGTGTCCAGGTAAGAAAACAGCCGCGCTTGCATCAACGGGTCGTTGGTTACTTCGATGCCGGGGACCAGGTGACCGGTGTGGAAGGCGACCTGCTCGGTTTCAGCGAAGTAGTTGGTGGGATTACGGTGCAGAGTCATCCTTCCCACCAGCTGCACGGGCGCGAGCTCTTCGGGAACGAGTTTAGTCGGGTCGAGGAGGTCGATTCCTTCGAATGTGTCGGTGCCGTCGTCCGGCATCACCTGCAGGCCTAATTCCCATTCCAGGAAGATGCCGGCATCAATGCCGTCGGCCATGTCGCGACGGTGAAAGTCCGGATCGCAGCCGGCGGCAATCTGGGCTTCCTCCCACACCAATGAATGCACACCGGCAACCGGCTTCCAGTGGAACTTCACCAGGCTGGTGTGGTCTTTGTCATTCACCAAACGGAAAGTGTGGACGCCAAAACCTTCCATCGTCCGGAAGGAACGCGGGATGCCGCGATCGCTCATGTTCCAGAACACATGATGCGTCGCTTCGGTGTGCAGCGACACGAAATCCCAGAAGGTGTCGTGGGCCGACTGGGCCTGCGGGATCTCCCGATCCGGATGCGGCTTCGCAGCATGGATGATGTCGGGAAACTTGATGCCATCCTGGATGAAGAAGATCGGCATATTGTTGCCAACCAGATCGAAGGTGCCTTCCTCGGTGTAGAACTTCACCGCGAACCCACGGGTGTCGCGCGCGGTGTCGGCGGATCCGCGTGAGCCGAGGACCGTGGAAAAGCGGGTGAAAACCTCGGTGCGGCGGCCTTTCTCCGCCAAGAAGACAGCTTTGGTGACGCCGCCAGCCGTGCCGTACGACTCGAAGGTGCCGTGTGCCGCGGCACCGCGGGCATGCACGACGCGCTCCGGGATCCGCTCATGATCGAAATGGGTGATCTTTTCCCGGAGATGGAAATCCTCCAGCAACGTCGGACCCCGCTCCCCGACCTTCAGTGAGTGATCGGTGTCCGGCAGCCGCAGACCCTGCGCTGTTGTCAGATAGCTACCGGACTGGGCAGGCGCCGTAGGCGACGGCGCCTCAAGAGCGGGCCGAGCCAGTTTGGGGGAGAGTTTGCGGGCAGAAGGCATTATCGGGATCCAGTCTGTTTGAGGTGTTGTCGGGCCAGTCAGCCCGGTAGCTCGTTTTCAGCGTTCTCGCGGGCTTGTTCCGTGCCGGTTGGATGCGCGACGGCGGGTGGATCCTTGACGTCCCGCTTGGTCGGTGCGCTGTCCGCCGGATCGCTGTGGACGCGGTCCTTCGGATCGGAGGTGGGCGGCTGGTCGGAGTGCTGATGCGTCATGTCTGTCCTTCCTGACTCGATGCGACTACCACTGACTACCCGCTGCTGGCGCTGCACAGTTGGGATGCCCGCAAGTCTCAATCGCCAGCTGCCTTCCTGATGCCCGTTACCGACATGCAGCAAACATGCAGCTTCGACGGCCACCGTGCCGGCCCCCGGACGGGCGCTAGGGCGGGAATGGTTCACCGGCCTCGACCAGCGAACTGCCATCCTCGAAATCGGTGTCGGCGTCGTGGGTCAACACACCGACAATCACGCCGTTGCGGCCGTACCAGGCGGTGAACGCGCCGTCGCCGTGTTCGATGAACCGGATGTCGTCGTAGCCGTCGGCCCAAGCCGCATACTTCAGAACCCGGCCGCCGATCTCGCTCCAGAAGCCCGGCAGCTGGCCCCACTCGTCGTCGACCCCAGCCGCGCAGTTGCCGGCGATCTCGCCCATCCGCTCCGCGTCACCCCAGTGCTCGACAGACAGCCGTCGGCCAGCGGCAGTGTTGTAGGCGCGCGTGACATCTCCGGCCGCGAAGACTCCTTCCGCCGATGTCCGCATCCGCGGATCGACAATGATTCGCCCTTCGCTGGTGTCCAACCCGGCTTGCTCTGCCAATTCCGCCCGTTGCTCGATTCCAGCGGCGATCAGGATCAGGTCGGCAGTGTGGGCGGAGCCGTCCTGCAGCGTCACCTTTTGCCCACTCTCGAACGACTGCACGCTGGCGTCACCGACGAATCGGACGCCGGCCTCGTCGAACCAGTCAGCAATCTTGCCGGCCACTTCGTCGCCGAGCCGCTCGGCTTGCGGACTGGTTTCGGCGGAGATGACGGTCACCGCCAACCCGCAGGTGGCCAGGGAAACGGCTGCCTCACAACCGATGAATCCGGATCCGATTACCACGGCCGACTTCGACTGCTCGGCACGCCGGCGAAGTAGCTCACCGTCGACCCGCGACCGCAAGAACAGCAGCTCGGGATGGTTACCACCATCGACCGGCAACGCCGCTGGCTGGGACCCCGTTGCCAGCACACAGTGAACGAACTCGATGGACTCCCCATCGTCGAGCCGCAGCAGTTTCTGCCGTGGCCGCAGCTCCACCACTCGCTGTCCCAGCAGCACTTCGATCTCGTTCTCGACGAAGAACGACTCGTCCTCGAGATCGAGATCCGCTGCCGCCGACTCACCGCGGAGGAAGTCCTTACTCAGTGCCGGCCGGTTGTACGGCAGGTGAAGATCCGCAGACACCAAGAGGATCGGACCACGGCCGTCGCTCGTGCGATAAGCCTTGGCGGCGGCATGGCCGGCCGGCCCGCTGCCGATAACGACCAGCGCGTACGTGATCGGTTCCCGGCGCGCCCGATCTGCCTCGGCGGCAGTGCTGAGACCAGCCATCATTCACACTCGCCAGGCGGTGACAGTCCCATAACAGCCCACTACCACTGACTGCCGACGCTCAAACCTGCGCAGCAAAGATTGCCTGCCCGGACAGCGAGCGGGTTCGTTCACCCGGCCGGCGGGTATAGAGCCGGCATGACAAGTGCACTGAACGGCCAGAAGATCGCTTTCCTCACCGCCAACTCCGGCGTCGAACAGGCTGAGTTGACCGAGCCATGGCAGGCGGTGATCGACGCGGGCGGCACACCGGAATTGTTGGCACCCGAGGCCGGCGAGGTTCAGGCCTTCAACCACGATGTCGAACCCGCCGACACCTTCTCCGCAACCGTGGCCATCGCGGATGGCAAGGTCGACGACTATGCCGGTCTGGTGCTGCCGGGCGGAACCACCAATCCGGACAAACTACGGCTGAACACCGACGCGGTCGCGTTCGTCTCCGGGTTCGCGGCAGCCGGCAAGCCGATCGCCGCGATATGCCACGGGCCGTGGACGCTCGTCGAAGCCGGCCTGGTGAAGGGCCGCACCCTGACCAGCTGGCCCAGTCTGCGCACCGACATCACCAACGCTGGCGGCAGGTGGGTCGACGATCAGGTGCAGGTCTGCACGGCGGGTGATTTCGTGCTCGTCACCAGCCGCAAGCCCGATGATCTTGATGCGTTCAAGGCCGCAGCCATCGAACAGTTTGCTGCCACACCGCATTCATGAGTTTTACCTAGGCAGCCCCGATGGAAGGATGCGCCTCGTGGGCCGCCCACAACCCGGTGCGGGGGGGCGCTAGGGACCTCCTGGGTAGAGCTACCGGCCGAAGTGAAGTACCCGCTGGGCGGTCTGTATTCGCAGGCGTTCGAGCACGTCGGTTTGCTGTTCGGCGCGGCCGATCAGCCGGTCTAACTGGGCGGCGTCGAGCCTGGAATTCTGATCGGCCAGGCTGCGCAGTGCTCGGAAGCCGGCTGCTTTGCCCTGCACGCCGAGGAACAAGGCTTCCAACTCCATGAGATCGCTCAGCGGGGACCGACTGAATAGACGGCCGTTCAACTTGAACCGGCCGGCCTTTTCTGCCAACCAACCAGCTATCACTTTGTACCGTCGGACCGGGACGCCCAGCTCGTTCATCAGGTCCAGTAATGACTGCCGATCCTGCCTGACTTCGGCCGTCAAGCGCTGCAGCTCCCCCTTCGTCTCGGAGTGCGCTGAGTGCGCTGCGCGCTGGAACATCGCAGCGCCGGCGCTAGCACCCGCAAGGTGATCGTTCAGATAGATCCCCCGCAGCTCATCATGTTGTTCTGCTCGAGCTCTCGCCATCAACCAACAATGCACCACGTCGACATCCACGTCCATCGCAACAGACGGAACGGTTGGCATCCGCAGCTAGTGACCACTGCTGGACAGTCCGGCGACCAGGTTGATGGTGGTGGCGAGAATGACGGCACCGAACAGATAGGACAGCAGCGCGTGGCGCAGCGCGGTGGCGCGGATGCGGTGGGTTTTCAGGTCGGTGTCCGAAACCTGGAACGTCATTCCCAACGTGAACGAGACGTAGGCGAAGTCGGTGTAGCGAGGCGGATCATCTTGATTGAAGTCAATGCCGTCTGGCGGCCCGGTGTAGTACAACAACGCGTACCGCAGGGTGAACAAGGTGTGGATGAGAAGCCAGGACAGAGCGACGCTGATGATGGCCGAGCCGGCCAGAATGACAGCCGCGGCTCCTTTTGCGGAGCTGGCCTCGGCCAACACTAAACCAACGGCACCCAAACTGACTATCGACGCGGAGATCACCAGCACCTCGGTGGATGCGCGGGACGGGTCCTCGCGGGTTGCGTGAGTTCGGGTTTGGTCGGCATTCATTCGGCCAACAGCCAGCCAAACCCAGCCGCCGTAGACCAATGCTGCGACGCCCCATCCGGCGACCGGCGCGAACTGCCAGGTGCCGGCGAGCCCGGTCGCGACGGCTGTGATGATTCCGACGGTGGCCATGACGGCTAACCGCAAGCGAGAGTTGGTGGATCGCCAGCTGCGGCGGAATTGCTGTTCGGACAGCCGCGATGAGGTGGTCATGCTGCAGTCAACCAAGCGCCGGCGCACAACGAGCCGCGGACTCGCCGCATTGGCTCGCAAACCACCGAAATCCTCGAGCCTCTCGTCGCTGCTGGGTCGAGACCGTCGACCCACCCTTGTGGCCGACGCTGGATCGGGAGCTGCTGGCTGCCACACTCAACTCCGCTGCATGACGGCCTCGGTCCGGTCAATGCTGCCTGGCGGCAACGGCTGCTGATCTGGCCCGCGACGCTGGCTGGGGGTTTACCGGATAAGGTGAGGCGAATCCCCACCTACAGCCAACCGGGCGGGCCGTCGAGCCGACCGGACAGGTGCACGCAGGATGCGGGTGGTCACCCCAGAGGGATTTTCGCCACAGGTGTGGCGGCCCATCATCGACGGCGCCGACTGCATCACGGTGGGCGAGTTGGCGGCGCACGGCACCGGCACACTCGTCGTTCTCGGAGCGCATCCCGACGACGAGACGATCGGAGCCGGCAGGCTCATCGCGCACTGGGCGCGCATTATCGGTGCCGTCTCCATCGTGTCGATGTCGGCAGGCGAAGCCTGCCTCGACCATCTCGACATCCATCTTCCCGGCCTGGCCGACACCAGGCGGCGCGAATTGGCCGCTGCTGGGAAGCGGCTCGGCGCTCACCGAACGCTGTGTTGGCCGGTACCCGACGGCGGGCTGACGGCCGGACTGACTGCAGTTCGGACGCACATCGATGAGCTGGTGCGGACCGCTGCTGCGGTCGCCAGTCCATGGCGATTCGATCCGCACCCCGATCATGGCGCGCTCGGCCACTTCGCGGCGGCCAGCTGCAAGCGCTTGGGTACCCCACTGCTGGAATACCCGGTCTGGTCGAGCTTCTGGCAGCACCCTTCGGTGTTGGACGAGACCGGATACCAAGTGGTGCGCGTTGCTACCGACGCCGACGACGACACGGCGCGCGACTGCGCGCTTGCCTGTTACCGCAGCCAGCGGCAGCCGCTGCTGGCCGACCTCACCCCGGTGGTGCCGACGGCCATGCTAGCTCACCACGAACGTCAATTCCTGTTACGTCCCAAGGACTCCGAACAATGATATCTGCGCCCGACTTCGACCGAATGTATGCGGCCGACTCTGATCCTTTCCGGGTGGCCGACAGCTGGTACGAGCGTCGCAAGATCGCTGTGGTGCTGGCTTCGCTGGCCGACCGCCGTTATCGCCGTGCCTGGGATACCGCCTGCGGAACAGGGCATTTGACGGAAGCCGTGGCGAACCGCTGCGACGACGTGCTGGCCAGCGATGCGTCGATCGAAGCATGTCGAATAGCGAGCGAGCGTCTGTGCCAACTCCCGAACGTGCAAGTCGTGGCGCACTCGCTGCCTGTCGCACCCGATCCCGCAGACGGCTTCGACTTGGTACTGCTCTCCGAAGTCCTCTACTACCTACCGCCGACAGAGCTGGATGCGATCGCGCCGATGGTGGAGGCGGTGGCCGCCACCGACAGGACCGCCGAGGTGATGGTGGTGAACTGGCGGCATTTCCCTGACGACGCCTACCTTTCGGGTGCCGACGCGGTGACGAAGCTGGACGGGCCGCTTCGAGACCTCGGCTGGCAGTCCTCCGTCCGACACGAAGAAGAGGAATTCGTCCTGTGCAGTTGGCGTCGCCCGATCGGTGCAACGCGATGACGACACAGCGAGTCGACTGGAGTGTCCTTGCACCCATCCCGGAACCGGTCTGCGCTGGCCACCTCGCCACCGATGGATCCATCGCCGGTGACCGGCAGGCCTTGACAGCGCTGCTTGAGAAGCGTGACTGGGCAGGGCTTTCCTGGCCGGCGCTGCTGGCCAGCCTGACCGCCATCGGCCGGACAGATATCCCGTTGGCCCGGCTCACCGAGGGTCACATCGATGCCGTGCGCATCCTCCGGCAGGCCGGACGGATCCCCGCACCTGGGTCGTTGTATGGAGTGTGGGCTTCTCGATCGCGCGGCGGTGGACTGTCCGCGATCCGGGAGATGGACCGATTCCGGCTGTCCGGCACCGTACCGTTCGCGTCCGGGTCCGGCCTACTCGACAGGGCGCTGGTGACCGCAGTCATCCAGCCGCAGCCAGGAACGCAACCCGTTGCCGCACAGCCGGAGCAGCTGCTGTTGGACGTCGATGTCCACGAGTGGACGCCCGACTTGGACAGCTGGCAGACGGCCGCTATGGGCGCCACCCGCTCGTTCACGGTTACGGTGCGCGATCGCTGCGCACCGGACCACGGACAGGTCGGACCCGCCGGGTTCTACCTCGGCCGGCCAGGATTTTTCACCGGCGGAATCGGCGTCGCAGCTGTGTGGGTCGGCGCCGCCGCCAGGGTCGCCGATCTGGTGAGCCACTTCGTCGACGGATCACCGAACGGACCCGATCAGGCGAGCCGGATCAAGCTGGGCAGCCTCAGGCTCGAAGTGAGCACCGCCAACGCGTTGGTGGGTTACGCCGGCACCCAACTCGCGGCCGGATTGGAGTCGCCGACGTCCAGCTGGTGCGCGGAGGATCTGCAGGATCTGGCTACCGAGGTCCGGGCCGGGGTGGGGGCAGCAGTTCGCCGACTACTGGACACCAGCAGGGAACTGGCGGGACCGGCCGGACTGGCTCACGCCGCTGACCTGAGCGCAGCCATAGCTGACCTCGATCTGTATGTTCGCCAACAACATTCCGACCGCGATGCCGAACATTTGGCCGGGCATGCCAGCTGACATCATCGTCGCCGTTCCGGCCCACGACGAACAGCACCGCATCGCCGCCTGTGTGGCTTCGGTAGTGCGTTCTGTCGAGACTGCCGTCCAGGCTGGCATGGTCGGCCGGGCTCTGGTGACCGTGTCGGCGCATCGATGTCTGGACGCGACCAGCTCGGTGGCCGAGGTGGCCCTTGCGTCCGGGACGGCCGCGTTTCCAGAAGTGGTGCAGACAGCAGTGCTGATCGACGACGCCTCTCACACTGTCGGCGACGTGCGGGCCAGGATGATCGCCGCGGCCCTTCGACAGCTGCCTGCCGGACCGGACTGCTGGCTGTTCAGCACTGATGCCGACTCCGTGGTGCCACCGGAATGGATCGTCCAGACCCTCGAACACGCAGCAACCGTCAACGCGGTCGCCGTCGCCGGCATGGTCGATGTTGTTGGCTGGCGCAGCACATCAGCGGCCCGCCGGCGCTACCGCCACATCATCCATGAAGGCCTGACGCCGACCGGTCACCGGCACGTCTATGGCGCCAACCTTGCTGTCCGATCGGATGCCTACCTGGCGGTCGGCGGCTTCAAGTCGGTCGCGCACGGCGAGGACACTTGTCTGGTGGAATCGTTGCGAGCAGCCAACTTCCAGGTAGCGTCGACATTCTCTCCGGTCGTCACCACCTCCGGGCGCGTCCCCGGCCGGGCACAGGACGGGCTCGGCAGCCTCCTCGGACGGCTGGTCGCCGACGACCCCCAGATTGCCGGGCCAACCGAACAGCCCGTCTCCGGGCCGCCCGCCGGTCTTGGTCAGCAACTACCGCGCGACGCACGTCGTCGTCATCGATCACCCGGGAGTACGGGTTCGCCGGCTGGGCGGGGCTGAGGTCAGGGCTGGGCACCAGGCTCCACGACTACTTCGACGGTGTCCGTCCCAGCACCTGTATGCCGTAGCGGATGCGCTGCGCCGCGGTAACGGCGACGGCGGCGGTAAATATCCAGGCGATCAGTGCCGCGTGGCTGGGGAGCAGGCAGAACAACACATACACGATGACCGTTTCGGTGCCCTCGGCCAGGCCGCCGACGAAGCGTAGAGAGCGCTCGTCGCCGAGGCTGCTGCCGCCTCTTTCGAGCAGTGATGACAGGGCGAGGAACGCCGCCCCGGACACGTAATAGGCGGTCAGCAGCGCCAGCGCTGCGACCCGGGCATCGGGGACCGCGACAGCGACCCCGACAACGAAGCCGGCGTAGATGCTGAAATCGGCGACGATGTCCAGGAAACCGCCGAGATCGCTCGGGCTGTGCGCCCGCGCCACCGGGCCGTCCAGCCCATCGCAGAGTCGGTTGAACAGCCACAGCAGCAGACCCAACAGCCACCGGCCGTCACCGACTGCGACGCAGGCCCCGACGCCGGCCAGCCACCCGACGCCGGTCAGCGCCAGCGGTCGCACACCGACGTTGGCCAGCCCTGTGCCGACCGCGTTCAGCGCCGGTGACAGCGCGCGGCGGATCTGGGCGTCAAACATTCCGGCTGGCTATGGGTTCGGTGCCGGGTGCTTGATGCGCGGGTTGGTCACCGGCGCCAGCGGCAGCAGGGTTCGCAGCGCCACGTTCTCGCCGGGATCCAGCACCCCATGTTGGACACAGGCAGGTACCAGCTCACCGGTTTCCGGGTGCGCCATCGAGTACGAACAGGCCCGCAGCCGTTCCTGGGTATCGCGCAGCCGTGGTTCGGTGAGCTGCTCGCCGCGCTGCATCGCCGCCCACGCCGGGGCCACGTCCTTGGCGTCCATGAACGAGTGCATCACAAAACTGACCGAGCGGATCCTTCGGGTCAGCAGTCCGCGCAGTCCGACCTCGCCGATCTTGCGGATCACCCACCCGGCGAAGATGGTGGCCACGCTGGGATTGCGGGCGATCACCCGGACCAGCTTGACGACCAGCAGCGGGAGCGGTGTGCCGGAAAAGTTGATGCCGCCGAGGTACCGGTAGAACCCGTCCCGGACCCGCAGGTCCGCCGGCGTGCGATCGTCCAAATACGGGTACCAGCGGTCCCCGACATAGAACCCGTAGGCGGTGCGGTTGCACCGCTCGTCACCCATTTGAAAAACGCGGAACGGCAGCCGGGTACCGGCGCCGCGTTCGATCTGCGCCCAGACCTCGTCTGCGGTGGTATCCCGATAGTCCTCGTGCCAGCGCCGGTCATCACCGACAAAGGCGGCCGGCTGAAAAGAAAACATGCCGAAGCCGAAGCCGTGACAGCGCCGCACCACCCCGGCGATCTGGTCAAGGTTGCGGGGCGTGACCGTCATGTTGTGCGCCAGGAAGTGTCGCACCCCGTGTTCGCGGTGCAGCCGGCCGAACATCGCCGCGAATCGCTGCCGGTACGGATCCAACGCGGCCTCATCCGAGGGACGCTCGATCCCGCGGCGGCCGAACATCAGCATGTCGAAGTGGCCGGCGAAGGACAGCCGCCGCATCCGCAGCCGACCGTCCGGGCCGACCGCAACCGCCTCGAGATACGGGTAGTCGAAGTCGCCGTGCGTCATGCTCATCGGCTCTCGCCCGGCATCGACCATGAGCTGCAGGACGGCAGCGTGGTCCCCCGCCGGCAGCAAGCTCACCTCGCCGCCGATCAGCTGCGCATGCGCCCGCGGACCGCGAACCCGGCGCAACAATGACATCTGCCCGGCCACCTCCGTGCGGGTGTGGCCGCCGCTGACAGCCACCTGATTCGCGTCGCGGGAGTGATAACACGGCGTGCAGGCCAGGTCGCACTTCGGGAACACCCCGTGGGTGCCCTCACACCCCACCGCATGCCGGCCCAGCGCCTGCGAAGAATCCTTCACACCGGACGGAAGTTCCGACCACCGCCGGTCAAGGGCCGTCGCGGTCTCCGGGTGCACCGGCCTGGTGGCCAACTCGACCCGTCGTAGCCAATCAAGACCCCTCACCGAGTACTCGCCGTTGCACACGTCACTGGCACCCGAGTCCTCGCTTCCGCCCGCCGCCGGGCCGGGCGGACTCCCGGTGACGGCGTTGAACCTCATTGTGGTGGACACCCGGGGACATCGTCTCCCCCATACCTTCACATCGATGTCGAGGAATCTCGTCGTGGTCCCTCGGACGGGTCGCGGCCGTGCGGTGATCCTGTGCGGCGCTCGGCCTCGGCCTTGACGGCCAGGAAGGTCGCGGAGACGGTCCGCTCCCAGCGTCCGGCTACCAGATCGCCCCAGCGGGCGCCCAGCGCCCAGCCGTCGGTACCAAGTTCACCGACGTAGCGGAGCCGGGTGGAGTGGTCGTCGCCGGTGAGCCGGAACTGTTCGAAAACGTGAGGAACCGGCCCGCGTGCGAGCCGGAACTCGACCAACTCCGGTCTAGTGAAGGTGACCGACTCCACGGTGGTTGCCACCAGCCGGCCTCGGATCGGCGTGCGATGCGCGGCGAGCACCATGTCGCTGCCGCGAGCCCAGATCTTGATCTTCTCGGCGACAGCACGACTCTGTCGACCCAGATACGGCTCGGAGAGCACGTCGAACACCGTCGCCCGTGGAGCGGCGATGAGTACTTCCAGCGGGCCGAGCGGTCGAACGCGCCGCCCCAGACCTACCTCCACTGTGACGGCGCCGCTGACTACACCGACATATCCCGCCACCAGCCCAGCACCGCCGACCGTTGCGGCTAACACCCTGCTCCACATGACCATCAGACCAGCATGTCCCGCTGAAGGCGGCCGTGCCCAGTCGGCGGCGGCGTCAATGGATTGAAAGGTAGACGACCGGCGGCGGGCAGCTCTACTGCCGTCCGCTGGACTGCTTCCCGGACACCATTGAGGCCACCTCGCTCCGACGCGGGCGCGGACGGTCGACGACCAGGGCAACAACCAGTAGAGCCGCGTGGAAGACCTGCCCGGCGTACGGCGTCAGGTTGATCAACGAAAGGCCGTTGTCGACGATCGTCATCACCAGCAGGGCCAGCACCGTGCCGAGGACGGACCCTCGGCCGCCCGCCAGTCGTCCGCCGCCGAGCAAAACCGCTGTTACCACGGTGATCTCGACACCAATGGCCGCGGTGGGCAGACCGGTGCCCAGCTGCGACGTTCTGATCAGCCCCACCAGCGCCGCTGCCAGCCCGGAGACGACGAAAAGCGATACTACCCAACGCCTTTCCCGACGCCCGTCCAGGCGATGCTCCGCCGGCAGCACACCGATGCCACGGGTGCGGCCGCCGACGGCAGAGCGCGACAACAGTCCGGCGAGCACAGCGATGGCCAGGAAGATCAGCGTGGGCAGGGTCAGCCCCAGGATGGGTCGGGAATTTCCGAGGAACCGGAACCCGGAGAGCGCCACAGCCAATCCGCTCGGCAGCAGGTAAGCCAGCCCCCGCAGCAAGGCCATGGCCGCGAACGTCGCGGCGATGCTGTTGACCGAGGCGATCGTCACCAAAAGACCGTTGACCAGTCCGATCAGCATTCCAGTTGCCAGCGCGAACAGCACGGCGACGAACAGTCCTGAGCCAGGCGCGGTACTGGCCAAGACGATCCCGGTGAACGCCGCCGCGGCCCCTACGGACAGGTCGAGATGGCCGCTCATCATTAGAAACACCGCCGGCACCGCCACCATGCCGGCCAACGCCAGGTCGTTGAGCAGGTTGACCAGGTTGTCGCCGGACAGGAAGTACGGGCTGGACAGGGCGAACACCACGCAGGAGGCAAGGCCGACCACCGCCAGCAGGATCCGGGTCAGCACCGTCAGGCGGGGCGAGCCTGCCGCGGGAGCCGCCGTCATCGAGCCGGACAATCGCCGGCGTCGTAATAGTCGCCAAGGGTCTTCGCGGTGACGAAGGTCGTCTGGACGTACATGCTGGCCGGAATGTGCTGCCCACCGAGCGCATCGAGCAGCGCGGGTACGGCGACATCGCCGTACCGATCGGGGAATAGTGCCGCGTCGCCGATCCAGTGCGGATCGGCGAAGATCTCGCACCGCGCCCGCTGGTCGGCCCCGACGGCGGCCAGCGTGATGTGATCGGTTCGTTGATCGGGTATCGCCGCGTGCACCCCGAGAGCGGCCGCATCGTTGACGGCGGCCACCAGAATGTCCGCGCTGTCCGGTAGGGCAGTCAGTGCGGCGGTAAAGGCTTCGTAGGCGTGATCCTGCGTTCCGGCATCCAGCAGCAGTTCGTCGGAAATGGGCCCTGGGCACTGGCCGGTGAAGCCGGCGCGAATCCCGTCGACTCGGCTGGCGCTGACCAGCTCTGTGGCGGTGTTGGTGACGATGACGAGAGCATTCTGTGCGCAGCCGTAGCGGATCCGGGAGGCCTGCCCCAATGCCCTGCCGATCAGGAAACCTGCCTGCCGGTCGTCGGCACCGAGATCGGCCGTTTGACAGCTGACCGGGGCCGCCGCGATCACCACCAGCGGCACACTCGCTGGACCGACCTGGCACAGCGATTCGCCGAGGTCTCCCGTTGGCAGCGCGATCCAGCCGTCGACATGCTCGGTCGCCATTCGGCGGGCGCAGTCGAGCACCAGCGAGGCGTTGCCACCCGGGTCGCAGCGGATCAACGTTGCCCCAGCCACCTTCACCTGCGCGACCACCGAGTCGGTGACGGCCTTGGCGAACGGATCCGACCCGCTTGCCGCCACCAGGCCTATCCGTTTGCCGGTGGCGCTGTCTTGGGCGACGGTGCGGAAGGGGACGACCGCGCCCGGTACTGGGGTGGTGGTCGCCGATTTGCTACCGGTGGGCGATTCGCTGCTGGTGGCCGATTCGCTGCTGGTGGCCACCGACGGGCGCGTGGGAGTCGGAGCAGTGCCGGTCGTCACCGAGGTGCTCGGCACCGGCACCACAGGACCCCGGGTGCAGCCGGCCACCCAGACACAGAGCACGACGGCCATGGGTAGCCAGCCGATGCGGCGGCGATACCGCGCAGAACCGCGGCGCACACCGAGCAGGCCGGTGCCCGAGTAGCTGGTGTGACGCATCGACAACAATGAGACCATCCCTGCCGGTAGCCGGTTTTCGGGTGCTGTTCACTCAATCAGAATTGAGGACGGGAATGCGTGCACGTCGCGGCTCGCGCCTGCTGGCCGTACTGCTGGCCGGCGTGGTGGCGACCGGCTGTGCGGTGCAGGCACCGTCGGAGCTACCGGCGGTCGACGCCCTCGCGCAGCTGTACGACCAGATCAGTGGCGTCTGGCCGACCACAGGGTGGTGGAACAGCGCCAATGCGTTGACGGCGCTCACCGACTACATGATCAGCTCCGGTGATCGCAGGTATGTCTGGGTGCTGGAGAACACCTACAGCAAGAAGCGAAACGCCGAGCGTGGCAACTTCGTGAACGACTTCACCGACGACACCGGCTGGTGGGCGCTTGCCTGGATCGGGGCCTACGACCTCACCGGCGACACCAGATATCTCGCCACGGCACGCCGCGACGTCGACTTCATGTGGAGCAACCACGACGACGTCTGCGGGGGTGGCCTGTGGTGGACCACTGACCACGGGTACAAGAACGCCATCTCCAACGAGCTGTTCGTCGAGGCGGCTGCCGAGCTGGCCACCCGGACGGGCGCCGCCGGGGCGGGCTACCTGGATCGGGCGGTCTCGGTGTGGAACTGGTTCGAGGCGTCCGGGATGATCAACAACGATCTGCTGGTCAGCGACGGGCTGGATCCCAGCAACTGTCACACCAGCAGCGGGCAGACCTGGACCTACAACCAGGGAGTGCTGCTCGGCGGGCTGGTCGCACTGCACGACGCGACCGGTGACGATCACTACCTGGAGCGAGCCAGACAGTTGGCGGATGCCTCCAGCAAGTCCGAGCACTTGAACGTGGACGGAGTGCTCACCGAGCCGTGCGAGTCCTACGGCTGCGACGTCAACGGCCCGAGCTTCAAGGGCATCTACGTCCGCAATCTCGGCGCACTCAACCGCGCGCTCGACGACCACCCCTACAGCGACTACCTGATCGGGCAGGCGACGATCGCCTACACGCACGACCGCAGCGACGACAACCAGTACGGGATGCATTGGGGTGGACCGCTTCAGAGCATCAGCGGCGCCACTCAGCAGAGCGCCGTCGACCTGTTACTCGCTGCGCAGCCGATCAAGCACCACGGCGCGGAGGTCACGACCGGCTCGTCCTAGACCACCGGTAGCCCTTAGAGTTTGCGCTGGTGCGCCGGGAAGCCTGGTCGGCAACGTTGGAGCCAACCCCTTCTCCCGGAGGTCAACTGATGACCGACAGTCAATCGTTTGCGGTGGTGGTGCTGCTGGCCGCCGTGGTGGGCCTGGCGGCGGTGTTGTCCAACCGACTCACCGCCAGGCTGAAGGTTCCGGCGCCCGGGCTGCTGCTGATCGCGGCCGCCATTGCGGTGAAGCTAGTGCCAGCGCTGCACGCTCCGCCGGAGGTGATGGTGGAACGGATCGCCACCATCGCCCTACTGTGCATTCTGTTCGACGGCGGACTCCACATCGGCTGGGCACGATTCCGGTCGGCCTGGGCGCCCATCACGGCAGCCGGCGTGCCAGGCACCTTTCTGACGGCGGCGGCCGGAGCGGTGCTGCTGCACGTCGCCTTCGGCCTGGCCTGGTATCCCGCGCTGCTGGTGGCGACTGCGGTGGCGCCGACCGACCCGGCGATGGTGTTCTCAGTGCTCGGCCAGAAGGAGGTTGCCGGCCGTAGCGGCACCATCTTGGAAGGTGAGTCCGGGGCGAACGATCCGGTTGGCATCGCCTTGATGGCCAGCCTGATCACGGCCGGCGGGCTCACCGGAAGTACTTTCCTGCACGTCGGCGTGGAGTTCCTGCTACAGATGGGCATCGGCGCCGCGGTCGGCATCGTGGGCGGGCGGGCGCTGATCTGGTTCATCCAACGGGTGCCGTTGCCCAGTGAGGGGCTGTACCCACTGCGGACGCTGGCCAGCGCGCTGGTGCTGTTCGGGGCCGCGGCACTTGCTCACGGCTCGGGATTTCTGGCTGTCTTCGTGGCCGGCATCGTTGCCGGCGATGCCCGAGCACCGTACAAGCGCGAAATCGAACGTTTTCACAGCGCTATGGCGAGCCTGGGCGAGATTGCCGTCTTCATCGTTCTCGGCTTGACGGTCGACCTAGAAGTCATCGGACATCCCGACGTCTGGATTCCCGGCTTGATCTTCGCCGCGGTGTTGACCCTGGTGATCCGTCCGGTCTTCGTCGGGCTGTGCCTAGGCTTCACCCCACTGCATCGCAATGAACGCGTATTCGTGTTGTTCGCCGGCCTCAAGGGCGCGGTACCGATCCTGCTCGGCAGCTTCATCCTCGCCGCCAACCTGGCCGATGCCCAGCGCCTGTACGGCATCGTGATTGTGGTGGTGGTGATCTCGGTGATCGTCCAGGGCGCCCTGATCCCTGGTTTCACTCGCCTCTTGCGACTACCCGTACGCAGCGTCGAACCCGAGCCGTGGGCGCTGGGAATGCGGCTCCGTCGCGAACCAGAGGGTGTACACCAGTTCACCGTGACGGCCAGTTCGCCCGCGGACGGAAGCACCCTGCGCAAACTTTCGACGCTGCCCGTCGACATGTGGGTCACCATGCTGGTCAGGAACCAGAAGCCGGTCGCCGTCACCGGTAGCACCGTGCTGCGGGCCGGCGACAACATTCTGGTGATCGCCGACGCCCGGGAAAAGGCAAAACTAGCAGCCACCTTCGAGCACCGCCAGACCAGTAACACCGATTGACGCCGGTAAACCTATTGCGCCCGCCCGGCCTGCTGCACGGCGTCCGGACTGTTCGCGCGGTAGCGGTCGACCGTGGTCGACGTACCGTCTTTGAACGCCAACTCCAGCCGGCGAAAGATCTTGCGGGGCTCGACCTTCACTGCGGCGATCGAGAAGACCTTGTCCTGCGGCACCGCACCGGCAAGCCCGCCGGACGGGTCGCCGCCGCCAGGAATTGCGGCTCCCGCCAATCCGCCGTTCGCCGTCTTCAGCGCGGCGTTCCTGGGGTGTTGGCAACTGTGCTGTCACCAGGCCCAATCGATGGTGGTTAGGACCTCGGCGGGGCGACGTTGGGTTCACCGGCACGTTGGACGGTGCTGTAGACAGTGAAACGGGCGACGGAGAACAACTCGGCCAGCGACGGCTGCATGTGAAAGACGAGAACGATCAGCGGCGACAGTCCATCGCCAGTGCTGGTGTTGGACACTGGCGGCTGCGATGCTGGAGCTGATGGATTCTCCAGCTGCTCATGCCTTTGATAGCGCCGCCCGATGGTTCCTCGAAGTCGCAGGCTCCGCGACAGGCCACTATGACGCCCCCGGCCTCGGCGAGTGGTCGGTGCGCGATCTGCTGGGGCACACCAGCCGGTCGCTGTCGACGGTGGAGACCTACCTCGATGTCGCTAGCGCCGACGCCGGCCCGGTGGAGCTGGCCGATGCCGTCGCGTACTACCTGGCCATCGCGGGCGCCCTGGCTGACACCGCAGCAACGGTCCAGCGCGGCCGCGCCGCTGGCGCCGCCCTCGGCGAGGACCCGATGGCCGCGCTGCGCGCGCTGGTGGCCCGGGTACCCGAGCTGGTCCGGGCCGCTCCGGCCAACGCCCTGGTGCGCACCGCGTTCGGGACGATGACCTTGGAGGGCTACCTGCCGACCCGCACCCTTGAGCTGACGGTGCACACCTGCGACTTGGCAGCCGCCCTCGGCGTCAGCGCCGAAGTTCCCCAACGTGCAGTAGCCGAAGCCTTTGCCGTCATCGGTGGTCTGGCCGCCGCGCAGGGAACAGCCTCCGCAGCGCTGCTGGCCTTGACCGGCCGGCTTGCCCTGCCAGCCGACTACTCGGTCCTCTGACACGTGGCGACCGACGGACTCATCGGACGAGACGCGTCGGCTCGTGACATCTACCTGATCAACACTAGCGAATGACGGTGAGCTGTGGATCGCCGATGCCATCCCTAGCCCATGTGAATCCTCCCGAGAAACGGTCAAACGCTCGAATCTGGCCGGGCGACCGCGGGCGGCCGACCTCCGACTTCTGAGATAGCAGGGCCATCGCCCGATCCGGGCGACTGCAGGGCGCTCTGTTCCACTTCCAGCAACTGTTCTCCCCGGCGTTCGGCGTCGTAGGCCGTGCGGCCGCCGCGCAGCCCGAACAGCCGCTTGGACAGCAACAGATACACCACAGCGGCGAGGTTGATGACAAAGGCCGCCCCGCGGGTAAACGTGATGCCGCGCAACAGTTCTCGCACCTCCAGTGGAAGGAAGATGGCTGTCGCTATCACTGCGAAATATTCCCCCCAGCGTTTCAGCAGCCAGAGCCCGATGCCCTCGACGACTTCCAGTGCCGCATACCCGGCCAGCAGTGCAGCGATCAGAGCGAGGCGACCTGGCGTCTGGTCCAACGCCTTCTGCAAGTCTCCGACCACGGCAAGTTGGTCGACGCGGATCCCCACGCTGCGAAAAACGGGCAGGTCCCGATCGACGGTTGCCTGGATGGAGTTCTGGGAATTGCGAAAGGCCAGCACGGCCCACACCGCGACCCCCAGCAGCACCGCACGAACCAACCGTTCGACCGCCAAGAACCGCAAGATAGTGGCCTGTCGCAACGCCTTGCCCCGCAGTACCAGCGGCGCCTCGTCGGCCGGACCGTTGGCGCCGGGAGCGCCGAGGACGAAGTTGCCGCACCGCAAGCAACGCCAGGCCTGGCCAAGGGGGGTGTCGGCATGCAGCCGGTCGGCCAGTTCCGGGAGGTCAGGACGGTAGGTTGCGTGCCCGTGACGGCCACAGGCCCGCAGTTCCCAACGGTTCGGCTTTGCGGCCGATTCGGCAGTCATGTCCAACAGGTTCCCATCTCTCAGCAGACGAACCAGCCAGCCGGCCAATATCGGCTCACTGGCCGGCGAGGTCAAAACGCGGTCACCCAGATCGGTACACGCCACCCTGAATCCGACGCCGAGCTCGGGTGCGGCGCGCCGTACCCCATCGATCGCCAGGGTGAGACATCAGATCGATCGCGTTTGACGTAGTCCCGAGACGAGCAGCTCGACCAGCCGACGGGCGTCGTAACGGCGGTCGTGGTCGGCGCCTACGCAGAGGTTGCCGACTCCCCGCATCAGCTCGTAGGCAGACACGTCGGCGGGAATCTCGCCAGCCTTGGCAGCGGCGTCGAGCAGCTCAGTGCAGACCGGCACCAGGCGGTCCAGGAAATACCCGCGGAGGGTGTCGAAGCTCACCTTGTCGGAGCGCAACACTGCAGCCAGTCCGTGCTTGGTGACCAGGAAATCGACGAACAGGTTGATCCAGCGCGCCAACGCTGCGTGCGGGGTGTCGCTGCTGGCCAGCAGGGCCGGCCCGGCCTGGGCGCAAGCCTCCACCTGGTGCCGATAAACCGCAACGATGAGATCCGCTCGGGTCGGAAAGTGCCGGTACATCGTGCCTATGCCGACGCCGGCCTTGGTCGCGATGTCGCGGACCGGCGCCTCAACACCGGAGGTGACGAAGAGGGCCGCGGCGGCATCGAGCAGCGTCTGCTCGTTGCGCCTGGCGTCCGCTCGCTGACGCGGAGCTGCTGACTCGCCCATGTCGCTGATCGTGTCCTTCATCTATCGACTGGTTGTCAAGCGGAACATTGTTCCGTATCGTTAAAGGGAGCGGGGTTCCGTTTGTCCCATCATGCCAGCGGAACGAACGAACACCGCCGCCACCACGTCGCTGGAGGAAACGTCATGCCAGATCACAGCCACGGAGAATCGACGAACGGGCCGGCGGCACTCTCGTCCGGGCCTCACTTCGGGATCATGACCGCCCCCTCTCAGGTCGACTACCACGACATCCTGCGGGTGTGGCGGGAGGCGGACGCGATCCCGGAGATCGAGCATGCCTGGCTGTTTGACCACCTGATGCCGATCTTCGGCGATCCGAACGGGCCGACCTACGAAGGCTGGACCCTGCTCTCGGCCCTCGCCGCACAGACCGACCGACTGCGGCTCGGCACGCTGGTCACCAGCAACCGCTTCCGGCCGCCGGCACTGCTGGCCAGGATCGCCGCGACGGTCGACGTCGTCTGCGGCGGACGGCTCGATTTCGGTATCGGCGCCGGATCACGCCCGAACCTCCCGATGGCCAGGCGCGAGTACGCGGCACACGGGCTGCCTTTCCACGACTTCTCGCCCTCGGTGGAAAGCCTTGCCGAGGCGCTCACGGTGATCCGGCGGCTGTGGACCGAGGCCGAACCGTTCGACTTCCACGGCAGCTACGTCGACCTCACCGGGGCATTTTGCAATCCCAAACCCATTCAGCGGCCTCATCCGCCTATCTTGATCGGCGGCCGCTCGGCCAAGCTGCTGCGGGTAGTCGCCGAGCATGCCGACCTGTGGAACATCCCCGGCGGCGATCTCGACGACGCCGTCGGCCGCAGCGCACTGCTGGACCGCTACTGTGCGGAGATCGGCCGCGACCCTGCCTCGGTCACCCGCTCGATCCACCTGCAGGTCTCCTACGACCAACCCAGCGTCACCCGAGACGCGATCGCCGCAGCCATCGACGCCGGCTTCCAGCACATCGTCCTCGGACTGCCGGCACCGTACCCCGCCGACGTCGCACACTGGGTCGCCGATGAGCTGATCATCACGGCTGGAAGTCAGTGACTTGTTGCTGCTACCGCCGACTGGTGACACGCAGGTAGTGGCCTCGGTGAGCTGACCTTCCGAGCCGTGACTCATGAGGTCGGCGCCCCCGGCCAACTAGCTCCATTCTCACGGCTGTCCCAAGGCCATCACGGCGGTAACGGTCCGGTCGATGAACACGTCATCGACCGGCGCGTGGGTCACCAGAACCCGAAGGAACAGGGGCGCGACCAGCGCCTCAAGCAATTGCTCGGGGTCGACGTCCCGGGCGAGTTCGCCGCGTTGGATCCCCCGCCGCACGATCTCGGCGGCCGCAGCAAAACGGTGGTTCCAGAACCGTTCGATGGGCAGGCGAACGGCGGGCGGGTTGCCCGCGGACACCATCGCCCGCAGCAGCCCACCCCCGTCCGCTGACGTGATGGCGCGATAGACCGATTGCGCCATCACCCGCAAGTCCGAACCCACTGATCCGGTGTCTGGAATCGGAATGGACTGACTGGCCAGATCGGCCAACGCATCGCAGACCAGACCGTCCTTGTCCGGCCACCGTCGATAAATGGTCGTTTTGTGGACCCCCGCCTTGGCCGAGACATGCTGATAGCTCAAACCCGCATACCCCACCAGCACCAGCTCCGCGCGCACCGCGCTTAGTACATTAGTGCGGACCCGCGCAGTGCGACCGCCGGGGCGAGCATGAATCGAGGGTGTCACCACCTCGCAAACACTACAGTGAGTTGCGTTAGCGGCCCAGTGATGGCAGGCTACAAATGCAATGTCTAGTAGACTTAAGGAGTCCCCGATGCACGCCATCACCGAAACCATCGACATCGCCGCCGAACCAGACCGAGTCTGGGCGGTGCTCACCGACTTCGCCCATTACCCAGACTGGAACCCATTCATCGTGAGCATGAGCGGCCAGCTGGAGCTCGGCGCCAAGCTCCGGGCACGCCTCGCGCCGCCCGGCGGCAAGCCGATGACGTTCACTCCCACGCTGACTGTCCTCGAACCAGGTCGCGCCATCGGCTGGCTGGGCCGCCTGCTGATGCCTGGCATCTTCGACGGCGCGCACCGTTTCGACCTACAACCCATCGAGACAGGCACGCGCTTCACCCAGACCGAGGAGTTCCGCGGGGTACTGGTGCCGCTGACCAAGCGGACCCTGGCCAGAACGGCGGACGGTTTCCAGGCCCTCAACAAGGCGATGAAGGCACGCGCAGAAGCCGGATAGCGATGACAAGCTCCGCCAGAGTCGTACCGGCCGGCGCGATCATGGAACCCTGCGGTTGCCACATCTTTTGCGACGCGGGGCTTCGTTCGGCGTCATGACGTCCGCAGAGGTTTTCGATTCGGGCGCCCGTTTTGACCGCTGAAGAGCGCGGCACCATCACGTCTGCGCATCGCGAGTTGGTCGAGCGGCTCAGGTCCGACGACACCTCGAGCTGGTCGCAGCGGGCGCTGTCGGAATGCTTGAAGCAGCTGGTGGTCACCCGTACCGGGCGGGTGATTGTGTTGGTCGGGTGGCAGAGCCATCTCGGGACACATACGATCGACCAGATGTACGGCGCCCGATTGGCTGTATCAGCCCGAATTGGATCGGTGCGCGCTTCCCAGCTGCACTCGACGTCCTTACCGGGGACACCCGCGTGATGGTTCGCTGGATTCCTAATCGTAAAGCCCCCATCTCCCCACCCATCAGGCCTTCAGACGTCGACGGCGTCGAGGTCCGGTCCGACGAATAACCCTTGGACTTCAGTTGGAGTGTTCCCATGATTCGTTACCGCTTATGCGTATCGGCGGTCTTTGCCCTCGCCCTTGTATCCAGCTGCGGATCACACGGCGAAGGGGGCTACCGAGTTAGGACGACTGGCCCATTGCCGTGCCCTGTGACGTCGAACCCTGTGACGTCGAGCCCTGTGACGACGAGCCCAGTAACGACAACCAGCCCCGCGACGACGACCCCCGCGACGCGGTGCCCCACCTCGACCACATGACGGCGTAAAGTCACCGCGACTCTCCAGTACGCTATGGCGAGCGATTGTGCGCGAATGCTATGGCGTGCACTTTTGATGAGCCACCGCGTGCACTCGTCCCAGCCGCTAGTCTTAGGGTAGTAAGTAGTATACGTCCTGGAACGAATAGCCATCGCTCGATAGTGTTCGGATAGGTCAGCAAGTTGCCTTGGCGTGGGTACATACGAAGCTAGTAGTGCGAGGTAGCGCCCAGACTCTTCCAACCCGCGCTGGTCGCCACCTGGGCTTGTCTGAAGGTATTCCCAGAATTGGATAACATTCACGAACTGTCCTGGGAAAGACTCGTAGTACCGCTCATAAACGAACTCAGCGTGGAAATCAACCGACATGCCCACGAATGTCCGCCCCTAGCTAACCGAATTATTGCCGTGCCTGCAGTTGCAGTAATGATCATGTTGGTATTTTCACGGGACGGGTCAAGCGCGTGTCAGTCAGGTGGGTGCCCAACGGAGCCCGCGCGTCGACGTCTGTCCAAAGCTCGGTCGTCTCCGCGATCAGCCCGTCCTCCGGGGTGATGAAGGTGGCCACTTCGAAGTGCTGGAGCTTGCCTTCGACGCAACTGGTGACGTGTGACCGTCCGGCCGCCCGCGCATCGTTTCCGACACATTCCTTGAGCACGAGGGGGTCAAATCCGGGATATTCCGCGTTAAGGCGCACCCAGGCGTCGCGATCGAAGACTTCGCCGGTGTGAACGTAGCGGCAGACGAAGTCGTCATGCAGCAGTCTCGGCAGTTCGTCCCAGCCGTGCGCATCAATGAGCTCGGCACGTCGCTTCATCATGGTGGAGGCATCCATGTACTCACGGTTCCACCTCGTGCCGGCAATGGCCACTGGCGACGGAACGCCGACGGGCAGGTCCTGGTCTGCACCCGAAGATCGGATCCACCCGGCTCAACCACTGATGCTCGATAGCGAGATCACCGAAGATCGTCACCGTCGGGTGCTATCTGAGCGTTCGGAACAACAACGCCACCAGCAGGGCAGCAACTACGGCGAGGGCCGAATAGACGGCTGCCACCATCGCCGCCGCCGTACCGATCGAGAGCGCGGACGCTGTTGCGGTCGTGGCCAGGGCTGTGGCGATCAACTCGACCATGACCGCAGCGGCGGCAGCCTGGGGGGCGCTGATTCCGTCGTCGACGGGAGGTTGATCGAAGATCCGGCTGAGGAGCTCGAGGTAGCACAATCCCATGCCGATGCCCGCTACGGTCCATCCCACGAACAGTGCCCCGAGCGAGACAGCGGCATTTCCCAGAATTGGTGCGAGGGCGATGAGCGTCAGCGAAGCCGCCAGTAGTGCTCCGCCGCATCGAACCCGGATCAGGAAGCCGTTGTCGTTCGGCGTGGGTCGCCGGCCGCAGACGAATCCAACGATTGCCCAGCCGAGACCGCCGAGGGTCAGCAGCAGGCCGATTCCCGCCGGGGCGAGCCCGAAGCTGTCGTGCCCGACAATGGCGATGACCGCGCTCGCGCCAAAGTAGACACCGGTAAGCATCCCCAGCAGCGCGATAGCGGCTGGCCTGCCGCGTCGCATGGTGAAGGTTCCGGCCGGAAGAAGCGAGCGAGCGGCGAGAAGCACTGCTGCCGCTCCGATAAGCACCACGAAAGCGGCGGGCGACCAGGCGGATCCGGTCGTCGATACCAGAGCAATTCCGAGGGCGAGAGCGACCGATGCGCGGATGTTCAACGGAACGCCCGGATCGTCAGTGTTCGTCGCATGCGCCGGAAGGTGTCGCGCCACCAGGAAACGCGCCGCGACGAGCAAGGGCAGATACAGGATGAAGGTCCATCGCCACCCGGCAAGCGCCGAAATCCAGGACGCATAGACGGGTCCGACGAGCGACGTCACGACCCACATGCCGGCGTACCCGGCGAGCACGAGCCGCCGCCACTCCTTCGGCAAGCTGGTCGCCACCACGTGCATAGCGATCGTGGCCAGGGCGCCGGACGCCAGTCCGGTGATTCCCCGACCGGCGACGAACCAGCCCATCGAACCAGACGCCGCACCGAGAACTGCTCCGACAATCGCGACGCTGGTGAAGATCAGCAGCAGCCTGCTGCGGCTGTACCGGCTGGCAAGATAGGCGCCCAGCGGAAGCGTCAAGAACATCCCCACCTGGCTCGCGCCCTGCGCCAGCCCGTACATCGACTGCCCGTGCAGCGTCGCGGCTGCGAGCGGCGTCACGGTCGAGGTGACGTAGGTCTGGATGCCGGCGACGAGTTCGACGACCAGCAGCGCCACGGCAAGCAGGCCCGCTGGAGTGGTGAACAGGCCGCGGAAAGTCGGCCGCGCCGAACGATCGACGCTCTCTGTCACGTGATCCCCTCCGATCGAAGGCGACGAACGTCGGCGGGCACTACGTGTACAGCTCCCGGTCGAACTCATTCACCTGGACAGGAACCCCTTCGGGATCGAGGATCCGAAGAGACCGGCCGTAGGCCTCGTCGACGATCACCGCGGCGGGGAATCCCGCCTGGTTCAGTCGTTCCCGCACGGCTTCCAGCGGGTCATCAGCCTCGAAAGCGAGCTCCACGATCCCGGCGGCGCATCGCGGCTCGTCGGGTTCGGCGGCGTGAACCGCGATAGCAGCGGACGAGGACGTGAGCTCGATCCACTCGCCGGTTCTGGATGCGACGTCGACGGCGAGCCCGAGCGCCGCGTAGAAGTCGACAAGCTCTGCGGATCTGGCGGTGTATCGAATCGCGAGGACCTTCATGGCTTCTCCGTTGGTCCGGCCTTGGCAGCTTCGGGTGCTGCGTCAAGCCCTGCTTCGAGCGCTGCTTCGAGCGCGTCCGCAACGAACGCACTCAGTGACTGGCGGGAGTCAACGGACGCGTGCTTCACCCGTCGGATCAGCTCCGGAGGGAGGTACACGTTGAACTGCTGCTTGTCGCTCATTTGCTAGCAGCCTAGTTCAATAGCCAGGGCTTCGCGACCGGACGATCAGCACACCGCCACGCAGCACTGCAAAAGACGCCGCTACCGAGTGCTATTGACCGGTCCAGGTCGACGCAGCGCTGGATCTAAGGCAGTTGGTCCGCCATCTGGGGTCACACCGCCGGAGGGGGCGCGATTCCGAACTCCAGTGCCTTCCGACCGTCTGCCACCCGACCTGAGCTGCTGAGCACGAGCCCGCAGTCAGCGGCGAGCCCGGCCAGCTCATCGACGGTCCGCTCCCGGCCGCCGAAGCACATCAGCATGGACAGGTCCATCGCGGTGCCGGTGCCCTGCCCGCGCGCCGCCTCGATCACCACCACGGTGCCGTTCGGTGCGGCGGCCCGACGGCAGCCGGTCAGGATTGTGCGGGCGTGGTCGTCGTCCCAGTTATGCAAGATGTCGGACAGAAGATAGGCGTCGGCGCCCACCGGCAGCGGGTCGAAGAAGCTGCCGGGGGTGGCGACGGCCCGATCTGCGAGTCCGGCCGCGGCGAATCTCTCGGTGGCAGCAGTGGCCGACGGAGCGAGGTCAAGTACCTGCCCTCGAATGGTGGGGTGGGCCAGCAGGATCGCGGTGAGCAGGTTCCCGTCACCCCCGCCGACGTCGAGGATGTGGGGAAAGCGGTTCCAGTCAAAGCGGTTGGCGATCTGCGCTGCCTGCACCCGGTATCGCCAGGCCATCTGGGCGTCGAACGATCGCCGCAGTTCCGGACTGGCGTCGATGTCGGCCCAGAACTCACGCCCGTAGCGGCTTTGATAGCCGGAGGCGCCGCTGACGATGGTCTCGAGCAGGTCGACGAAGCCGAGTTCGGCGCGCCCGCCGGCGCAGTTGATGTCGAGTAGCGGCTTGATCCCCTCCGGTGCATCCTCGCCCAGCTGGGCGCCGAGGTCGGTGGGCCGGTAGCGGCCGGACGTCGTATCAAGGTCGAAGGCACCGATCGTCACCAGGTGATCGAGCAAGCGTTGCAGGGCCGGCGCGGAGGTTTCGGTCTCGGCAGCGAGTTGCTCGGCCGTTGCCCCCGCGCTGCCCGCGTGCTCCACCAAGCTGAGCGTCGCGGCCACCCGGATGGCCATCGGAGTAGCCAGGTCGGCCATCGCTCGAATCGACGGTGTTACCGGCGGCAGGTCCATCGTCCGAACCTACCCACCGATCGATCATGCATTCAAAGGCGCGCGATCGTGGAAGCGCCGTGACTGACGCACACGGTGAGCGTGATCCAGCTGTCGTTGTTGCGGAAATGGAGCAGAAAGGAGGTCGGCCCCGCGACGTAATTGGGCACGGCACGGCGCTGCGCGAACGGACTGGCTTCCTCATCGTCTACGGCTACCCGGCCCGCTAGCACCAACGATGGCCAGGGCAGCTCATCAGCCGATCCTGGAAAGCCGGTCGAGCGCGAGGTCCATGACGGCGTGCGGAAAGGCGGCAGCGCCGGTGTTTCCATCCTCCAAGTGCCAGATCCCGGACAGCGCGGACCAGCAGGCAATCCACCGCAACAGCTGCGTCCGGTCGATATCGGCGAGCCGAGAAACAGACGCCACTCTGATGTCGAAGTAGCGAACCGCATCCGATCGGGTCCAGTTGGTGAAGATGTTGCAGTAGTCGAACTCCCGCGGGCCCACGATACCCTTCGCATCGATGGCCAGCCAGTGCAGCTGACCTCCGCGGCGGAGTTCCAACACGTTCTCGTGGTGAATGTCGCCGTGCAACAGCACCACCGGTCCCGCGCGGTCCAGCAACTTGTCGGCGATCGTTCGCAGCCGATCGAACCGCGGGGTGACGTCGCAGAACAACGAGCCGAACCAGTGCCGCAGCGACACGAAACCTTCGAGATCGGCCGGCGAGTGTTCGTGCAGGCGCGCAACAACGGCGCACAGCACGGCCGCGGCTGCGCCGTCGTCTGGGACTGCGGCGCGCACGGTGCGGCCACCGCGCTCCATCAGAAAGGCGTTGCCGTCGTGGGCGAGCACCCGCACCGCGCCGTTGCCGTCCCAGCTTTCCAGCGCCAGCGCGCCGGCCAGCTCCTCGGGTTCGTTGGTCACCTTCAGGAACGCGAGCTGTCCGTCAAGGGTGACGGGGCCGACTCGCGATGCGGCAGTGGCAAGAGTCGGGCCGTCGAGCTTCAGCTGGAGTCGAGTCACGGCGTCGTGGAAATCGGCTGCTGCGGGTGCGGGCTCGTGCGGCATCAACCCATGGTGCCAAGTCGGGAGGTTGCGGTTCCACACCTACAGTCAGGCTCGGATCAGCGCAACTGGCGACGGTGGTCTCGTGATGTCATGGGTCCTTGAGACATTCGCGGCAATCGACAGACGCGATGGTTTTACGGTGATACGCCGCAGGGTGCACGCGGCTCGGACGAGGGTGAGCATGGCCGGATCGGACAGTGCGACGTCGGTGAGCTCGCCGCCGGTGCCATGCACCGTTGTCACGTCGTTGGCGCTGTTCCACAGTACGAGCGAGATGCCTCCGTTACAGGCGGAGCGGTATCGAATGCCGGCAACTTCGTCCCTGGCGGGCTGATCCTCGTAGATGGCGCGGGCCCATCCTTGGGTGAGGCTTCGGGGGAGAGCCGCGTCGGCCAGCGCCGGCAGCGCCCCAATAGCCATCGCCGAGCCAGGTTCACACAGGTCGAACAGGCGCAAGCGGGTAGATGGCTCTAGGGCGGCGACCCGCCAGCGAGGGCACAGCGCCGCGTGCTCCGCCTCGCCGAAGACCTCGCACAAACTTGTGGCCAGACAGAGCCGAGATACAGCACCGAGCGGCCATCCGGGTCGAGGCGTGGCACTCCTGCGACGGGCCGGTGCGGATCGAACCGGTAGAGCGGACCGAAGGTGCGGGGTGTGTGTCCGTCTTGGTTGTGTGCGCCTCGGTGGTAGACCCGACACCAGTGCCAATTCCCCGCTCCTTTGCCCGGTAACCACGACCAGGTAGTGCCTCCCTTCGGCAACGGCCGCGTTGGTGCCTTCAGCTCGACTACCACCCTGCGGAAGTGAGTGACTTGGCGGTTGCCACGACCTTGCCCGAGTCACCGGCGGCCATCGCCTCGCGCGGGGGCCGCTCGGCGAAGTCTGGGCTGGGCTTGGTGATCCACCGCGACAACGACACGACCCCTCCGGGGAATGCTTCCTTCACCGCGACGATGCCGGAAAGGAAGCCGCGCTCGGAGTCAGCATCGAACTGCCACAGAGGCAGCAGCCAACGCTTGCCGTCACGCAACCCGAGCAGATCACCCCTCTGGATGTAGTCGAGTATCGCCTGCTTAGACACATCTAACAGCCCAGCTGCCTCCTCACGGGTCAGGGCCGAGGCCACGATCTCGCGACGTCGCGCAAACTGCAGCCGCAGTTGGCCAATCTCCGCGGCCGCGGCCGCGGCGTCCGTTGGTGTGGGGCCCCAGACCGACTCGTCCACATTGGATCCAGTCTCACTGCCGGTGGCTACTGCTTCCATCAGCTGGGTGCGGGTAGCGGGGTCCGCCGACAGGAGAAGGCCGCGGTAGTGCTCCACAGCAGCATCTGTCCGAACTCGAGTCGGCATCCCTTGACGGGCCGCTCGGCGCGTCACCCGTTCGGAAGCGGCGGCATCGAGGGCCCACTGGCCATTCCCGCTGTCCTTAGCCCTCGTGCGAGCAGACTTCGCTGTTTTCGTCGGTGTGCGCGACTTGACGGGTTTGGATTCCTCGGTCGCCGTCCTCGCCTGGACCTTGTCTTGTCGCTTCGTCATGCCCTCAACTTTACGCGCCAAGTGGGCTACTGCAAGAAAAGCAAGGAAAACCAGCACGGCTGACCGGGCCCCTATGGGGCCGAGACCCCTCGTTGATCAAGCCGCCGCTAGCCGATGACAACCACGGCAATAGGCCCCGCGGTCTTGGCTACGCCGTGGCCACGGTGCTCTTCGCCGAGGTATCGGCTTTCGGCAGCCGGATCGTGCGGGTGGCGTAGTTCGTCAGCATGATCACCGCAACAGCAAGCATTAGGACGCTCGCCAGCACCACCGCCCAGGACGGCGACACGTGTTGCGCGATCGGGCCGTAGACGTTGTTCATCACCAGCACCGGTACCGCTTGAACCACGCCAAGTACCGCTTGCAGACGCACCTGCAGGCCGTGCGGGCTGGCGCTCAAAAAGGCCGGCAGAGCATGCGTGGAGAACAACACCGTTCCGACGGCGAGGACAGCGGCGCCAAGGCAGGCGATGACGATGGAGGGAGCCCATGCCAGGATCAACAGCCCGCCGCTGGCCAGCACGGGTCCGCCGACGAGCGCCTTGCCGGCGCGGGTCATGGCGCCGCGGGCGGCTACCGTCAGGCCGACGGGCAGGGCCGCCGCCATGAACGAAGCCTCCATAAACCCCGCATAGGCGGGTGACCAGCCATGCGCTCGGCTGAGCAATGGGATACACACCGACAGCACCGGCGCCACGGCGCCGGATAGCACGGTCAGGCCGGCCAGCAGCCCGATGATCAGCCGGTGGTGTCCGGCGGCCCGAAGATGCGACCATCCTTGCCGGAGGGTGACGTGGGGCGCGCCCGGCTGCTTGGCAGCGCGGGGTGGGACGACGAGCACCAACGCGACCAACACCGCGATGAACGTTGCGGCGTTGATCGCCGTCACCCAGGCAAGACCGACCGACCGAGCAGCACACCACCGACGGCCGGTCCGCTCAGCCGGGAGATCTGCAGCCCGCTACTGGTCGTCGCCCGTTCGGACTTCGGCGTGGTGCCCTGGCAACCATCGGCCGTCGGAGAGTTGTCCTGCCGATCGTCAGCGACTTATATCAGGTGGCTCCGTATTCCTCGGCGAGGATGCCCATCAGGACCTCGTCGTGGAAAACGCCAGCGTGGAAGGCAACAGCGCGGCGGACGCCCTCAATGACGAAGCCGGCTTTCGTGTAGCTGCGGATGGCGCGCTGGTTGTACGACCAGACACGGAGCTCAATTTTGTGCAGCCCCAATTCCTCGAACCCGTAGCGGACCATCAGTTGGGTGGCTTCGGTTCCGCGACCTTGCCCGCCCGACATTGTCCGAACCGATGATGACTGCATAGCTCGCGATCCTGGTCGGCAGGCTTGCGCCGTGCAGAGTGACGTGTCCGATGAGCTGGTCCGTGTCGGTGAGTACAACGCTGAGGCCCGCGCTCAGATCACCTGGAGCGTTCTGACTCCATGTCCGGAACATCTCGACAATGGGTGCGGCGGGGCGCGGCTTGACGATCTGCTGTTGAAGCGGCGCCCATTCGGGTGCTGCCCACCACGTTGCGAGAGTCGATAGGTCCTGGTCCGTAGTGGGACGCAGGCGGATGGATTCTCCGGTCAAGAGTGCACGTCCATATGCCAGGGCGTACTCCGGCGACTCCCACGACTGATCAGACATCCGCTGAGCGTAGATCGTCCGACTGCGAGGCTCCGCACCTCGCTGAGTCACCCCGGGGACACGGCATCGAGGTGGTGCCGCAGTTCGCCCAGCCACTGGTGGCCTGGATGTGCGATTTCCAGGGCGCCCCCGGAGCCAGCGCCGGGCGGTGTCGTCAAGCAGCGGAAGGCACACCTCGAAATCCTCTTGGTCTTTCGGTCGGAGACCGTTGGCCTTGTGCAGCAACTGGATCTCGGGCCGCAAGTATTCGATGCCGTCGCAGGGCCAGAGTGTCGAGACGCACCTGTCATCGCAACTGACCATTGCGGTGAACCCGGTGATCGCTACGGTACGGTCGTGAACTTCTACGAACGGCGACCCCCGTTGACGGCGGATGAGCGGACGCAGTTGACAGGGTGGTTGGAGCTGCAGCGGGCGTTGGTCCGTCGGAAACTGGACGGGCTGACGGCGACCGATGAGCATCGAGCTGTGTTGCCGGGGTCGCCGCTGATGACGCCGGCTGGCCTGGTGTCGCACCTGCGATGGACCGAGCACTGCTGGTTCAACGTCATCTTCATGGATGAGTCGTACGCGCCAGCTGGGACAGCCGCCACGTAGTCCGCCTTGCCGTCGAACGACTCTGGATCACAGCGGGCAATCTCGCCGAGACCTACCGCATCGAGCGTGGCGTCACCACGGGCGTCGAACCCTGGGCAGAGCTCGTTGGCTATCGGCACCCAGCAGATTCCCTAGCGCACAACGCTTTTCACCACCGCCCGATCCTTGGCCAGCCGCCCATCTTCTACGAATCCGGCAGCCAGGAACGTGGGAAGCACGCCAGGAAACCGGTTTTGGGTTGCGCCGGCGATCGCAGGGTCAATCGGATAGCCCTCGACCGCGGTGTGCTGGTCACGACCCCATTGGGCAGCGAAGTCAACCAGCGTCCTCATCACGCCGTCGCCGCGGGCCTGGCTGGCGACGAAGAAGCAGGACAAGGACCACGGGTCGCCGTCGCCGAAGTCGTACGATGCGAACCTGGTCGTCAGATATGCCAATTCGGACCGTGGGGTGAAGCGCGCCCAGCCGACGGCAGCACCGTCGCGGTACGCCAACAGACCGGCCTGCCCGGCTCGAACCTGCGCAGCCAGGGCGCGGCGATTCTCGGCGCGGACTCGACGGTGGTAGTCGGCCCCGAGAAGCCAGTACTGGCACCAACATCCATTCGAAGCACCGCCGCGTCCGAAGAGCTGCTCGATGTCGCTCCAGGCGCTTTCGGTGACCCGACGGACCTCAATCCCACTCATAGCTCGATCATGCCCCGACGATCGCCACGTCGATCATGCCCCGGCAAGTTCGTCGCATCCGTCAATCGGAGGCATAGCTCGGCAGCTCGGGCGGACACAGGCCCTGACGGAAACTCACCTGGGTGATGTTGTAAATGACCACCGAGGCGGATAAACCCATGTTCACCAACGCGTACAGGCCGAGCGTCCAATCACGATGGATGAACGGGGCGACAAAACCGAGCGGCGCCGAGAACAGCACAGCACCCCAGATCGTCGGCCCCTGCCCAAATCGGCGAGCGATCCGAGTCGCCAGCAGTGACCCGGCAAGGCCGCCGAACGCCGTCACCGACATCAGCGCACCGATCACCCCGGCCGACAAGTGCAAGTCCCGGGCCAACAGCACCAGGATCACCGCCGAGCCGATCATGTTGAATAAATTGAACGTGCCGGTGCACATCGCGATGGCCCGCAGCATCTTGTTGCCGATGACAAATCGGACGCCTTCGGCAATTTCTCGCCCGAGATGACGGTCGGATTTTCTCGCCGGTCGTGGTGGGTGGGTGCGGATGGCCGTCACCCAGATCGCCGACCACAGAAAACTCACCGCATCGATGAGCAACGCGTAGGGCGCGGTGAAAACCTGGATCAGCAGCCCGCCAAGACCCGGCCCGGCAATCTGCGATACCGATTCGCTGGCTTGGAGTTTCGCATTGCCCTCGACCAGCGCTGCCCTGTCGACCAGCTGAGGAAGATAGGACTGATAGGCGACGTCGAAGAACACGGTGCAGACACCGGTTACCACCGCGACGACGTACAACTGGCCGACGGTCAATACGCCGAGGACCTGCGCCAGCGGAATCGAGCCGATCGCTGCGGCCCGCAGGATGTCGTTGAGGATCAATACCCAGCGAAACCGCATCCGGTCGACCCACGCGCCGGCCGGCAACCCCACGACCAGGAATGCCAGCGTCTCGAAGGTCGTCAGCAGGCCGACCTCGAAGGTGGTCGCATGTACGACAAGGATCGCAATCAGCGGCAAGGCGATCTGGCTGATCATGGTGCCGAACTGGCTGACCGTCTCGCCGATCCACAACCGGCGAAAATCCAGGTGATGCCACAGTCCGCCGCGCCGGCGCGGTTCGGGGTGGGTGAACCGGTCGATCATTGGCCCAGCTTGCCTACCGAGTTGGGAATATCAATCAGTTAGCCGAAGGCGCGGGATTGCCAGCATCCAGGTAACGCGCCCGTCAATCGTCCGCAATTGCCTCTACCGTTGCCGCATGAGCACAGTAAAGACGCGAGTGGATGGCTACCGAATTGAACCGCTCAGCCCGCAGACGTGGGATGCGTTCGCGGATCTTGCGGAGCGACACAATGGCGTGTGGGGCGGCTGCTGGTGCATCTGGTTCCACCTCACCCACCCCTACCCTCCCGAGCGCAAGGAGCTGGGCCACCGCGAGTTCAAGCGGCTGCTGGTCGAGGAGGGCCGCGCGCACGCGGCGCTGGTGTTCGACGGTGACGTTGCGGTCGCGTGGGCCGAGTTCGGGCCGGTCGACGAACTCCCGAACATCCATCACCGCAAGGAATGGGAAAAGGGTCTCGTCGACATGCCGGACTACCGGATCACCTGTCTGTTCGTGGATCGCCGGTATCGGCACAAGGGAATGGCAACGGTCGCCGTTCGGGGCGCGTTGGCGCTCATTGGCGCGGCGGGCGGTGGTCTCGTCGAGTCCTACCCACACGACCTGGCCCCGGACAAGAAGACCTCGGCCTCATTCCTCTACAACGCCACCAGGAGCATGTACGAGCAGCTCGGCTTCAGCTACCAGCGACCCAAGGGCAAGGGCAACTGCGTAATGACCAAGGTGGTGCCGGCCAGCTAGCGAATCCGGTCGGCGATCACGGCATACTGCGCCAGCCGCGCACGTGTCACCGAGGACCATTCGTGGGTCTCATCAAGCGTCGATGAAGACCCGCCGGTCCCGCAGGCCCGTGACTTCGTCGACGTAGGAATCCTCGCCCACCGTCGCGCCACACTTCGCGTAGAAACCCAGGGCGCTTTCTCGGGCGTCAGCCCAGAGAAACTCCACCCCGCGATTCCGGGCGATCGACCGCAGGCGCTCCACCAGCTCAGTGCCAACGCCACGGCGCTGGTACTGCGGATCGACCGCCATCGCCCACAGATACAGTGCCGGCACCCCTGGCCGGTCCGGGCACTCGTGTTCGACCGTCGAGCCGACCGCGACCAGCCGAACGTCCTTGGCGAACCCGCCCAGATGGAGGACGCCTTCGCCCGAGTCGCCTGGAACGGGACCGCGTTCCCAACCAGCACGCGGCTCCGCAGCGCTTCCGGGTCCTGCCAACAGAGATGTTCAAACCTCACTGAACAATGCTGCACCCAGTCGGGTCGATCACCAGCACCAGCTTCCCGCGCAGCTGACCGCTTTCGCTGACGCGGTGCGCCTCCGCGACCTCGGCGAGTGGGAAGGTC